>CAZNBA010000023.1:0-21390 GCA_964571395.1 uncultured Muribaculaceae bacterium | reverse complement strand
TCAGTTTGTTTACCAACTCTGTCACTTGTGAAATAAAAGTTTAGAGACCTTGAATTTACAATTTGACCATAAAGTAATTATAGGGACACTTCGAAAAGGCGATCCATATAAACATTTGGATTGCATTATTTGTCTAACTGATAGTTGAACTAATTACCAAAATTCATTCAAATCAATATATCAAAGAATAACTTACTTTATTTGGCTAAAAAATTTACGCACAATTGCTATTTTATGAGTATAAAAGTATAAACTATTTTTCTGATTTCTCGCTCCCTCTGTTACTTTTTTGCGTCGGGGTACTCTATACGTGCATGATAGATCTCTTGCAGCTGTTTTTTGAAGACCTCTTTTACAATGTTTATCTCTTTAATTGAGATTTCGGCATTGATAAGTTGGGAATCCGACATTCTCTTTCTAAGTATGTTGTCTACCAAATTGGAAATGCTCTCCTCAGAATAATCTTTAAGTGTTCTTGAGGCTGCTTCAACTGCATCTGCCATCATAATTACTACCTGCTCTTTTGTAGCAGGAAGTGTACCGTTATAGGTAAACTCGCCGATATGAGACGGGTCGCCTCCTTCTGCCAGGAATTTGTTGTAGAAAAACAGTGCCTGAGATTTTCCATGATGAGAAGTAATAAAATCTCTGATTACTTGTGGCAAATTATATTTTTTAGCGAGCTCAAGACCATCGTGCACGTGCTTGATTATTGCCTTTGCGCTCTCTTCAGTTGTCATGTGTTCGTGATAATTGATGCCTGGAGCCTGATTCTCTATAAAACATTGAGGGTTGGCCATTTTGCCTATATCGTGATACAGGGCTCCTACCTTTACAAGACGTGCGTTTCCACCAATCTCTGCCACGGCGCGTTCTGCAAGATTGGCAACTTGCAGGGAGTGCTGGAATGTGCCTGGTGCTTTTCTTGCAAGTTCCTGCAGTACTTTGGAATTTGTATCTGAAAGGTCTCTTAAAGTAGAAACTGATACAAGTCCGAAAATCTTCTCAAGCAGGAATACGAGAGGGTAGGCTGCAACAACAAACAGGGCATTTAAAAAGAGATGAAGCATTATTTTATAGTCTATTGTCTCTATTCTCTCATTTGCAAGCATAATAAAGGAGAGGTATGTGAGAAATATTCCAATAAAAATTATAAAGGAGTTGAAAAATTGCCACCAGCCTCTATTGAAAAATGAGAAAAGAAGAAGTGCTATTCCGCCACCGAATACATTTATAATATAAAGTTCAACTCCATGTTCGCATATAATGAGCATAGGCATTAGTGCGATCATATAGAGGGGAAAGACAAGTTTGGCCTTGAAAAACGCCATCATATAGAGTGCGAATACTGCATAAGGTACTATGAAAAGAAGCTGAGAGTTAACCTGTTTGGTAATTACTGTAATGATAAACATTAACAAGGTGACTGACAAGAGAAAGTAAAACTTGTTCCGTTGTCGCAGTATATCGGAGTTAACAAAAAATACCGTAATATAGATCATAAATAGTATCGCGATAATTATTATTGAGTGGCCCAGAATAAGCTGAGTAAGCCCTCCCGAGTAGCCCATACTCAATTCATATTCGGCTTTGTAGGAGTCGAGTAACTGTTCTATTTCAGCAGTTATTATCTCACCCTTTGAGACTATAATTTGGCCGGTATAGATCATACCTTTTGTGGGAGAGATAAAATCAATAGCCTCTCTGTGTAGTAGTTCTGTGGTTTTAGGATCGTATATTAAGTTCGGAACAACATAATCCTGAATTTGAAGGAGATTAAAAAGAGAATCTATATTGAGTACCGGGTATTCAACCATCAGTTCCGATTTCATGAAGCGCAATGCCTTTCCTGGTGTATATAGCTCTGAAACAAGTTGTTCGTGTGCCCTTATCTCTTTCTGTACAATAATATATGAACTGTTCCCGGCAACATTGTCCTCTGCAATTATGCCGGACTCGAAAATCTTTCTCAGACTCCTTTCCATATTGTTCTCAAACTCCTGATTCAATGAGGCATTCACCTGCAGACGGGCAAGTTCGGAAAGCTTTGTCTCAGGGATGCTTACATCTTCTCTATAATAGGGTACAACCTTCTTAGCTGCAATATCTTTCTCCTTATTTAGCTCGTTCTGAGTCTTAAGAATTGGGAAATCAATCGGTGCCATTAGAGTTTCATATATCCAGGGACGTCCTTTATGATAGATGTATTTAAACTTACCCTCATTCGGGTAAAATATCATCATAAATGCAAAAGCGAGGAGTAATGCTATATAGATTGAATCTCTTCTGATAAATGCACGTATTTTATCTTTGTTTATCGTTTTCATAAGATTAAATAAAATCTGTTCTATATTGCAAAAATAACTTAATTTTGCGAACAAGATTCAGTTAAAAATTAAAATGATGAATAGTAAATCAGCCACCCTGTTTTTCAGGTCATTGCCATTACTCTTTGCAATGGTATTATCTCTCTCTTCGCAACTCAAATCTCAGGAGAGGATAGTAATAAGTTCAAAAAATCTTAAATGTGACGATACGGTTCTTGTCTTTTCTCCAGATAAAGCTAATAAGAAATCGCATAAATCAAAGGATTTAAAGGCTAAATATAGTACCCCGACACTCTTTCTTTTACATGGTTGGAGCGGATGCTACAAAGATTGGAGCAATCATTACAACTTGCAGGAGATAAGTGATAGAACAGGTTTCAGAATTATCTGTCCTGAAGGCTTTTATAATAGCTGGTATCTCAATAATAGAGATACCTCTCTTATGCAGTGGCGTACATTCTTCGACAAAGAACTATATCCGATGATGAAGGAGAGATATGGGTTTAATCCGCAAAGGACTTTCATAACAGGACTGAGTATGGGCGGCCATGGAGCTATAAACATCTTCATTGATGATACTTCGAGGTTCAGAACAGCCGGAAGTATGAGTGGTGTATTAGACCTCCCATCAACCTCTTTAAAGACATCACAATTGTCAAAAGTTACCGGAAGTGATGAAACTCTTTGTAACATGCAAAGTGCATGTGTCAGGGTACTCAATATAAAGGGACTTAAGAGTCCGATGGTAATTTCATGCGGTTATAATGATGTATACTCTGCGCATTCAGAGAAATTTAGCAATATATGCCGGAATAATGGGATTCCTCATTTTTTACTTTTAAGTCCCGGCAAACATTCATGGAAATATTGGGGTTTTGCTTTGGAACAGCATTTACAAATCTTTTCTAAAATATTGGATGGAGATAATCTTGGTTACTGAACATCTCCTGAGGTTGAACTTTATATAGGCACTTACGGGAAGAGACTCTTTAAATACAAATTTAATGAAGAGACCCTTGTAGCAAAAAAAACAGGGGAGGTGATGGCCATTAATGCCTCGTATCTTGCGCAATCCTCAGTTGGAGGTAACACCTATCTCTATGCAATCTCGGAGAACGGGGGAAATTCTGCGATTTCGGCCTTTTGTGATAATAGTGCTACTCTCAGATACGGATGCCCCAATGATTCGGAAGGAGGTATGAATACAGATGGTAGAGGAGTTAATCATGCTGGCAGCGCTGGCACTATTGATCTTATCAACAGCCGTTCTGATATTGGTAAAGATCCCTGTTATTTAACATGGTACGATGGATTTTTAATTACTGCCAACTATTCCGGGGGTTCATTTACAATATTTCCTGCCGATAGAACAGGTTCAATTCAACCTCCTGTTATTACCGAATCTTTTTTAGGCTCGGGCCCTGTGGGAAAGCGCCAATTATCCTCTCATATTCATACAGTAAGAGTTCTTAGAAGGCAATCAAATGAACAATTATTTGATTATCTTGTTGCTACTGATCTCGGAAGTGATAAATTTTATCTTTATAAAGTAACCCGACACTCCTGCGGTACAGATTCTATAACAATAGTACCCAATTCACCCTCCTCTATCTCCGTGAAGTCAGGATCAGGACCGAGACATATAGATTTTAATGCGGATGGTACAATAATGTATCTTTTAAATGAGTTATCGGGGTACCTGAATGTTTACAAGATAGAGAATGTAATCAATCCCCGTTCAGGTAATAGAGAGGCAGGCCTGGGTAAGAAGAATTACCATGAGGTCCCGGATGTTAATTTCAAACTAATTCAATCTGTAGCCAATGATACTACAGGGGCTCAAGCTTGCGGAGATATTCATATATCGCCCGACGGGCACTCTCTATATGCCTCAAATAGAAGACAAAATGATGGAATACAGGTCTATAAAATTGAGAAAGAGGGGAAGCTCGTTAAAACTCAATATTTCAAGACAGCTAAGCATCCGCGTAATTTTATTATTCTACCGAGCGGCGAGACAATGCTTGTTGCAAGCAAGGAGGAGCGTCTTATCCAAATAGTTAAAATAAATGCCGGTACCGGAAAACTTTCCGATACCGGGCATATAATTAAATTTGAGACTGAGGAACCTGTTTGTATTATTCCTCGGAAATACCATTATTAATGAGTACCGGTATTTATTACAGGTTGAGTTGACTCATCGGCACAAAGTACTACTAATAGATTGCTTACCATTGCAGCCTTTTTTTCCTCATTGAAGTGAACAACCTCTTCGTTTGCTATCTTATCAAGAGCCATTTTAACCATCGATACAGCTCCCTCTACAATTTTTTCCCTTGCGGCGATAATTGCATCTGCTTGCTGGCGTCTTAACATTACTGCAGCAATCTCCGGAGCATAAGCAAGGTAATTTATTCTTGCCTCTATAACCTCTATTCCGGCAATTTCCAATCTTTCATTCAGTTTTATCTCCAATTGATCATTTACATCATTTCCACCGCTGCGAAGAGTTATTTCATTATCTCCTGAGGTATTAATATCGTAATTATATTGGCCGGCAACCTCTCTTAAAGCCGCATCGCTCTGAACTCTGACAAATGAAACAGCCTTAGTATCTATTTCAAAAGAGGATTTGTATATATCCTTGATACGCCATACAAGTACTAAACCTATCATAATTGGATTGCCTCCCTTATCATTAACTTTAATAGGATCTATATCCATATTAAGAGCTCTTAATGAGACCTTTCTTGCTGTTATGAACGGATTTACCCACCATAGGCCTGTTTTTGTGAATGAGCCTTTGTATTTGCCGAAAAACAACATTGCTCTTGCCTCATTCGGTTCAAGCATTATATAGCCGCAGAGCATTAAAAAAAAGGAGATACCTAATATGACAAAGGAGAGTATAGCCCATGTGGGAACGTATATTTGAGAGCAATATAAAAGGGCAATTGCTGTAATTATGCCGGGAATAACTAAAATATTAATGACTAATAATACGAATCCATTAATAGTAAGCCCTTTAAATGTATAATCCTTAGTGTTTCCCATATCCGATTATTTTATCTCCTGAAGTTCCATTGTTGTAGTTGCCATACCGCCCATAGTATCTGAACTTTGTTTAACTAGTCCAATTCCTTTGGCATACCATGCAACAATATCGTTTGTAATCTCTTGACCCATCATATTGATTAAAATTGACTCTTTGGTCTTTATGCAGTTGAATTTACCTGCAGGGACCTCAATAGTTTCCTCTCCTACAACTTCTCTTTTATCCATAGAGATTTCGGCCTCAATATCCATTCCCTGAACGGTACCTTTTATTTTTATAGTGCTTTTTACAAGTTTATCACCAACATTAAACTCCTTTGGCCATGATAAATCTCCGGAAGATTCAACTATTTGAAGATTCTCAAAGGCTGCCAATTGTGATTTCATCATCTCGCCGAGAGAGACGGTATAATCATTTTCATTCTCCTTGAAAGTTACGATTGCTGCAGGAGCTGCTTCTGCACCTTTGTCATTTAGGCTCTCTGTTTTGACGAGAATTTTACCGGCTTCCGGTGTAGTGCAACTTTGTTTTATAGTCATAGTATTTGCTCCCATTGCACTTTGCACGCTCATCTTATATACGTTTGTTTTTCCGGTTGGCGGAAAGATATAACCATTTTGAGCATAAAGTAAAATACTTGCGAAACAGATTGTTGCAGTTAAAATTAGTTTTTTCATAAGATATGATTTTATTATTATTATTTGTGCCAAATATAGAGATTTATTTCAAATATGTTTTATATAGCTTTGCAGTATGCTCATTAAGTATCTCACCAAGTTTTTCTTTATCTCCGGAGATTTTTATTGCCTTTTTTTCGAATCCGTTCTGCTCCTTGAAAAGCCGTTCTTGAAAATCAGCATTGGAACTTCTTAAATCAAAGATGTTACCTGCATAATTATTGTTTATCTTATCGAATCTGTCGAGGTATTGCCAATAAATCATCTCAGGATAGTTATTTCTCATCTCTTTTGAGTCAGAGAGATGTTTTGCGATGGCATCATTAGGATTCTCATATCTTCCGAACTTTTCAGGGGCATGTGTCATTCCTATATACCATGGGATATAGGAAGATACGCACGGGTGATATGGAGTCATCCACATGACTGAACCTATTTCAACAGGCATATTACCGCGTAATTGAAAAATAGCACTAAGGACAGTTGTTTTATAGCAGATACAGTTTGGATGAGAGCCTTTCTCACCCTTAAGTTCCATAGCGAATTTTGTGTTTTCTCCATGACTTCGCAGAACATTCATCATATCTTGAAGTGTTACTTTTTTTGCAGGATTTATAGAAAACTCAAACGTATCGGGGTCATCCTTATATGGTTTTCCTGTGAAATATTGTATGGCCGATAGATGCCGTATTACATTTCGAGGCGAGTAGAAGGTCTTGGAATCGCTATATGCTTTTCTGAATGAGAACACACCATCTGTAGAGGGATTGTACCATCCGCGCTCCTCAGCATAGGTTATTATATCGTCGCATCCGGCATAATTAACTGTATCTGCAAGATTTATTTTATCTATAACATAATTATTGGGGATTATCATGACCTGATTGTCAGGAACTCTGGCAGCAACCCAATGTTTTCCCTTTACGGCCGATAAGATCCAGCCTTCATTGTGGTCTGCTACCATATATGAGCGTCCGCTTGTTCTATATCCGTATTTGTCAATAAGCCGCCCCATAATTTTAATGGCCTCTCTTGCAGATCTGGCCTTTTGTGCAACTGTAACTCTTAAGTCGTATAAAATACCGCCGTCGGTCATTATAGCCTTATCCTCTCTTGAAGGACATTGATCTGAAACTATTGCTACTCCGTATTGATTCATAAAAAGATCTGCAGTTTCCATTCCTGGAAATTCACCCCAAAGATATTTTGCAGTACCTTTTTTGACATTTTGAGGAATAATATACATATTGAGCATCTGATCTCCGCCATCATCCTCATTGTGAGCCATTAATACAGATCCATCCGCTGTTGCCTGCTTTCCGGCAATTATTGTGAAACAGTTATAGATCTCCTTTTCTACATTATTGTTTTGAGCCCCTACAATCCCAGCTGTAAGGAGGGTTAGTGTTATTATTAATAGTGTTCTCATACTTTTTATTTATAAAAATTACATCTCTTCCATTGCATATTGTACGGCTCTGTTTACTACCGTGATATAATCTTTTGTTCTCTTGAACTCTCCAACTGTATAGTCAAAGAAATCAGCTGAAAAGAGAATCTCTTGCGGAATTGTTTTACATATATCAAAATTCTTTAGCCTTAGTAGTTCCCTCCATTCGGGATTAACCGATTCAAATTCGTGTGGGACCTTTTTTAGCGCTGTGCTGAAGTCCGGTTCAAAGCCCTTTGCTTTTGCAAGTGCCTTCATAAAACTCTCACCGTTTACCGATATTTCGTCTTTTATGCTTTTGAGTACTTTAGGCCCTGGACAATATGTACCTGCGCACAGAAGGCTGTGCGAGTTAAAACCATATTCATTAATGCTCTCTGTTTCTGTTGATGAGGCTTCGGGTTCTAAATGTAGATAGTAGCCGCTGTATTGTGATTTTTTCCCCCCTTTATTTATGTAGATACCAAAATGAGTTTTGTACGGTGTCTTATCTTTGGAAAATCTCAAATCACGGTTTACTCTATAGGTGCACTCCTTTACAGTAAGATTGGCCTCTCTTATTTCGGAGTCGAATTTGGAAATGGCAGTAATAAGTTGTCCTGCAAACTTCATAAGATTGGCTCTAATCGCCTCATACTCTCTTCTGTTGCTATCAAACCACTCTTTGTTATTATTGGCTTTGAGTTGCAATAAAAAATCGAACAATAATTTCATTTCATTGTTATTCATGCTCTTTTATTTTAGTCTTTAAAGGCGGTTAGCCCTTTCAGACAATTAATATTAAACAAATATATGAAATATACCTAAAAAGTACTTAAATTTACAATTGCAATTTTTTGCTTGTTTTTATTGGATTGCATGTATGAAGTGGTGATATGAAGGATTACTTTGATATTTTTTTGATAATAATGAGCCTTGTTGCTCTTGTAGTTTTTGTCTCTCTGTTTTTTGTAACTGCTGGTTATGGAAAATTTGCTGCAAAAAAATGGGGGCCATCAGTAAATAATAAAATTGGTTGGATTCTTATGGAATCTCCCGTTTTTATAGTAATGACACTTTTATGGCTGTCAAGTACACGGACATGGCAACCGGCTATTTTGGTTATCTTCTGCCTTTTTCAGTTGCACTATTTCCAACGCTCGTTTATCTTTCCCTTTCTGCTTAAAGGCAAGAGTAATATGCCGCTTTCCATAATTGTAATGGGGGTTATCTTTAATCTTTTAAATGCTCTCATGCAGGGCGGGTGGTTGTTTTATCTCTCCGGTCCGGAGAGATATCCTGTGCAGTGGCTCACATCATGGCAGTTTATTACCGGTACAATGATTTTTTTGTCGGGATGCTTTATAAATATAACTTCCGATAGAATTATAAGGAATTTGCGCAAACCGGGTGACTCCCGTCATTATCTTCCATGCGGTGGACTATATGATTATGTAACCTCTGCCAACTATTTTGGAGAAATTTTGGAGTGGTGCGGCTTTGCCATTTTGACGTGGAGTTATGCGGGAGCGGTATTTGCATGGTGGACATTTGCCAATCTTGTTCCTCGTGCAGCCTCCATTAACAGGCGTTATAAGGAGGAGTTCGGCAAAGAGATGGAGGGAAAGCATCTCAAGCGTGTTTTCCCCTTTATATATTAACTGCTGTTAAACGTGTATAATTGTTATAAGTTAATTTTAAACGTTTAAATTGATGAATGTAAATGAATAAATATGAAATCAGTTCTCTTTACTCCTTATAAATTAGGCCCTGTTACTTTGAGAAACAGGAGTGTACGTTCTGCAGCCTTTGAAAATATGGCAACTGACCATAACCCTTCTCAGATGCTTTTCGACTATCATACGAGTGTGGCTCATGGGGGAGTTGGAATGACAACTTTGGCCTATGCCTCTGTAACTCAAAGCGGTCTCTCTTTCCAAAACCAGTTGTGGCTTAGGAAAGAGATTATTCCGGGACTTCGTAAAATAACCGATTCCGTGCATAATGAGGGAGCTGCCGCTTCTATACAAATTGGCCATTGTGGAAATATGAGTCACAGGGAGATCATTAAGTGCACTCCGGTCTCTGCTTCGGGCGGATTCAATCTCTATTCGCCAACCTTTTATAGAGCTCTCTCCGATGTTGAGATAATTCAGATGGCCAAGGAGTTTGGTAACGGAGTGAGGCTTGCTATGGAGGCCGGATTCGATTGTGTGGAGTTACATGCCGGTCACGGATATCTTATAAGTCAGTTTTTAAGCCCTTATACCAATAGAAGAAGGGATTGTTATGGAGGCAGCCTTCAAAATAGAATGAGATTTATGAAGATGTGTATGGAGGAGGCTTTGGAGGCCTCGCGAGGCAAAATAGCGGTAATTGCAAAGACAAATATGAGTGATGGTTTTAAAGGAGGTAACGGGATTGAGGAATGTCTTGTTATTGCCAAGGAATTGGAACGGTGTGGATTGGATGCCCTTGTACTTAGTGGTGGTTTTGTGAGCAGAGCTCCGATGTATGTTATGCGCGGATATATGCCTATAAAATCTATGACTTACTATATGCATCCGTGGTGGTTGAAATATGGGGTAAAGATGATTGGAAAGTATATGATTCCGGCAGCACCATTTAGGGAAGTCTATTTTCTTGAGGATGCTCTCAAGTTCAGGGCTGCCCTTAAAATGCCTCTGATTTATGTTGGAGGCCTTGTATCGGGGAAAAAGATAGAGGAGGTGCTCGGTGACGGATTTCAACTTGTTCAGATGGGCAGGGCACTTCTGAATACCCCGGATTTTGTTAATCGATTAAAGGAGGGGGAGGAGAGATGCAACTGCTCTCATTCAAACTATTGCATAGCCAGAATGTATACGTTGGAGATGGCTTGCCATCAACACCTCAAAGAAAAGTTGCCATGTCGTCTCCAGAAGGAAATAGATAAATTGGAGAGAATGTAATGCCTATTTGCACAATAAAATAAAGTACTGTGACAAAAATATCAATTAATAATAAAATGGCGATTGTAGAGGAGGAGAAGGGTGATGAAACTCTTTGTATTAAAGGGCATAATGTTACCCGTGAATGTGCGTTGGTTACCGGAGCAAGTTCCGGTATCGGGGTTCATTATGCAGGCCAATTATATAAAATGGGTTATAATGTGCTGCTTGTAAGTAATCAGGAGAGTGAAGTTGTGGAAGTGGCGCGTAAAATATCCGACTCTGCACCTGAAAATCGAGAGAACTGTGCAGATCACTGGGCGCAGGGGCTTTATAAGGATTTGTCGCGCCACGATTCGGCAATAGAACTTTTCGAATATTGTGACAAAATGGGATATGAAGTTGAAGTTCTTATCAATAATGCCGGCATCTTCATCTTTAAAGAGACAGCGGATTGTTCAATTCAGAGAATAGAAACTATTATTTCATTGCATATAAGCACTGTAACAATGTTATGTAGGCTATTTGGGGAGCGTATGCGCAGCAGAAGGAGAGGTTATATATTAAATATGTCCTCCATCTCCACTTTTACTCCCTTCTCAGGCATCAGTCTGTATACTGCTACAAAATCCTATATCAGGACCTTCAGCCTGGCGTTCAGACTTGAGATGATGGAGTTCGGAGTGAGAGTACTTACTGTTTCTCCTGGGGCTGTTGCTACTGATCTTTATAATCTTCCAAAAAATCTTCAGGAACTTGGGGTAAAGTTGGGTATTATTTACAGGCCAAAAAAACTTGTTCGCAAAGCACTGAACAAATTATTCAACGGAAAAAAGGGAGTGTTTGTACCAGGCGTTGCCAACTATCTCTTCAAACCTATTTATGCTATGCTTCCGCTCTCTTTTAAAATGTATGCACGTAAGCGTATTAACAGGCTCATTAATAATTCGGTCAGTAAATAGGTGTGTGTATATTAATGATTGATTGGATCAATTTAATGATTAATAGATATAAATTATCGTAAATAAATAGTTATGAACTTTTCTGCTGGACAGAACAATAAGAAAATTGCCGTGCTTACCGGTGCTACAGGTGGTATAGGCCGTTATATATGCCTTCACCTTTTACGCAGTGGCTATATAGTAATTATCTCTTGTCGCAATTTTTCAAAAGGAGAGAAGTTGAAGGAGTTCCTTTGTGAGTTATCAGAAAGCAGTTTAGCTGGTAATCTGATTATTTTGGAGGCGGATATGGAGAGGCTTTCAACTATTGATGCATTTTGTTTAAAGGTAATTGAGGTTGCACAAGGGAGGATTAATCTTTTGATTAACAATGCCGGTATCATTGCTCCCTGTTTTCAACTTACGACAGATGGTTTTGAACGTAGCTTTCAGGTGAATTATCTGGCACCTCGATATATGACGGAAAAGCTTCTGCCGTATATTATCGGTGAGGTTATCAATACAGTCTCATGTACGGTCAAAGTTGCCAAACTCAATGATTACTCGCGGCGAATAGAATCTATGCCTATTAATGAGGCTGTAAAATATAAAATGAGTTCTGAGGAGGAACTTAGTCAGCGGTCAGATTTTGGCCATCTAAAGAATTACAGTTCAACAAAGTTGTTGCTATGGAGATATACAACTGAGTTGTCCAAAAGATGCGGAGAGAGAATTGTCGTGAAGTCTGCAGATCCTGGTGTTGTCAACACAGGCATAATAACAATGCATCGCTGGTATGATCCGCTTGCCGATTTGTTATTCAGGCCATTTATAAAGTCGCCTGAAAAGGGCGCAAAGATAATTATTGATAAAATTGAGATTTGATTCACAACTATATATCGCGGTAGCAAGAAATAGTTTATAAAAAATTAAATAATAGTATAATTAATGAAACAGAGTGTATGTTTTTGCGTCTATATATAATGTAAACGATAGTCCATATATTTTAAACTCTAATAAAAAACATTTATGAACAAGCTAAAATTAATTCTTGCCGGAATACTGTGCTTTACAGCGGTAGAAGGTATTCAGGCACAAAGTTCCGACAATCCTCTATGGATGCGCTATTGCGTTATATCGCCTGACGGTGGTACAATAGCTTTCTCCTATAAGGGAGATATATTTACTGTTCCTGTAACGGGTGGAAGGGCATGTCAGATTACTTCAAATCCTGCTTATGATTATAATCCTGTCTGGAGTCCAGATAGTAAAAAAATTGCTTTTGCCTCTGACAGGATGGGAAGTTTTGATGTTTATGTAGTGGAAAAGGAGGGTGGTGAGCCGGTAAGGCTTACAACCAATACCAGATCTGAGATACCTGTTGTATTCAAGGACAACGATAATCTTCTATATGAGTCAAACGTAATGCCCTCTGTAGAGAGTTCTCTCTGTCCTTTGGGCGGATTTCAGCAATTGTATTGTGTAAATTTAAAGGGTGGACGTCCTGTAATGTACTCCTCTTTCCCTATGGAGATGATCTCATTCTCAAAAGAGGGAAAATCCTTTTTATTCCAAGACATCAAGGGCTTTGAAAATGAATGGAGAAAGCACCATACCTCCTCTGTCACGAGAGATATCTGGTATTGTACTCTAAATGAGAATGCCCCAAAAGTGGAAACGGTAAAGAATGCCTCATTTGTAAAGGTTACCGATTTCAAAGGCGAGGACAGGAATCCTGTAATGGCTCCGGACGGTAAGTCATTCTACTATTTAAGCGAATCAGATGGCACTTTAAATATCTACAGGAGTAATCTTGCAGAGGCTGTAAAGAACGGAAAGGCTGCAAAAACTCAACTTACCAAATACAGCGGGAATCCTGTAAGATTTCTCTCAATTGCTACTGACGGAACCTTATGTTACGGCTATAATGGTGAAATTTACACCATGAAAGAGGGCTCTGCCCCTGTAAAGGTTAAGATTAATGTTGTGGCCGATAAAATGGAGAAGGATCTTGTAAAGAGGGTTGTTAATTCAGGCGCAATAGACATAGCTGTTAGCAAAGACGGAAAGCAGGTTGCATTCCTTTATCATGGAGACGTCTACGTTACTTCTACAGAGTACAAAACAACCAAGCAGATAACTTGTACCCCTGAGCAGGAGCGCAATATTGATTTTGCTCCTGATGGCAGAAGTATTATCTATTCGAGTGAACGCAATGGTTTGTGGCAGATTTACAAAAGTTCTATTGTAAATAAAGAGGAGAAGTTCTTCCCTTATGCTACTGAATTAAAAGAGGAGAAAATTACAAACTCGGATCAGACATCGTTCCAACCGAAATACAGTCCTGATGGAAAAGAGATTGCATTTCTTGAAAATAGAGAGATATTGAGAGTAATCAATCTTGCCTCAAAAGCTGTGAGAACCGTACTTGACGGTAAATACAACTACTCCTATTCTGATGGAGATTATTGGTATCAGTGGAGTCCCGACAGTAAATGGTTCTTGTGCGACTATTGCGGAGAGGGGGGAAAGTATAATACCGATGTCGCGCTAGTAGATGCAAGTGGAAACGGTGTTGTGCATAATCTTACAAACAGCGGATATGATGATAGTGGTGCAAAATGGGTACTTGGCGGTAAAGCAATGATTTGGCAGAGTGACCGGGCCGGTTATCGCAGTCATGGAAGTTGGGGTAGTGAAGGTGATATGTACATCATGTTCTTTGATCTTGAGGCTTATGAAAAATTCAAGATG
The DNA here is from genome assembly GCA_964571395.1 of uncultured Muribaculaceae bacterium. Taxonomy (GTDB): domain Bacteria; phylum Bacteroidota; class Bacteroidia; order Bacteroidales; family UBA932; genus Egerieousia. Next base: position 7,277 of record CAZNBA010000023.1, on the reverse strand, counting down.
AATAAGGAGGATCTTGCTCTGTATGAGGAGGCTGAAAAGGCAAAAAAATCAGAGGCTGACAGTTTGAAAACTGCCGCTTCAAAGAATTTGAAGAGCAAGAAGGGAAAAGAGGATAAATCAAAGGTTAAGAAGGAAGAGACAAAGGTTGAGCCATTGAAATTTGATTTGGATAATATAAACGATAGAATTGTACGCTTGACTGTTAACTCATCGAACCTTGGTGATGCCGTTTTGGATGACAAGGGAGAGAAACTCTACTATAAATCCTCATTTGAGGAGGGATTCGACCTTTGGGTACATGACCTAAAAGAGGATGAAACAAAAATTCTCCTGAAGGATGTAGGCTATGGAGCCATGATCACTGATAAAGAGGGTAAGACTCTCTATATGAACAGTAACAGTGGTCTCAAAAAGATCAGTATGGCCGATGGTAAGATTACTCCTATCAAATACGAGGGGCTCTTTGAGTACCGACCTTATGCCGAAAGGGAATATATCTTCAAGCACGCATGGCAGCAGGTAAAGGATAAATTTTATGATCCTACAATCAGAAATATTGACTGGGCAGGGTACCGCGATGCATATTACAAATATCTTCCCTACATCAACAATAATTATGACTTTGCGGAGATGTTGAGTGAACTACTTGGTGAGTTAAACGGTTCGCACACCGGAGCAAGTTATGGTGGCGGAGGAGCACAACTGCAAACTGCTGCTTTAGGTATTTTCTATGATGAAACCTATCAGGGTGATGGTCTTAAAATAAAGGAGATAATCAAGAAAAGTCCTCTTGATCTCATTAAAACAGAGGTTAAGGCCGGGTGTATTATTGAAAAGATTGATGGGCAGCCTGTTAAGGCGGGTGAAGATTATTTCCCGCTTCTCGAGGGCAAATCAGGGAAGAAAGTTCTGCTTTCAGTATATGACCCGTCGACAGGCAAACGTTTCAACGAGACTATTAAAGCAATCTCATATGGTGCTCAGAATTCTATGTTATATAGTAGATGGGTAGAAAACTGCAGAAAAGAGGTGGAAAAACTCTCTGCCGGACGTATTGGCTATATTCATGTTCAAGGGATGAACTCTGCAAGTTTCAGGGTGCTCTACAAAGATCTTATGGGCAGATACAGAAATGCTGATGCGGTAATAGTTGATACTCGTTGCAATGGCGGAGGATGGCTTCATGACGATATTGTTACTCTGTTGAGTGGAAAACAATATGCCACTATTGAGCCACGTGGCAAATATATGGGTAAAGAACCATTTAATAAATGGACCAAACCATCCTGTATGTTGGTGAACGAATGTAATTACAGCGATGCCTATCTTACACCGTGGGCTTATCAAACATTACATGTAGGAAAACTTGTAGGTGCACCTGTGGCAGGTACAGGTACTGCAGTTTGGTGGGAATCACAGATAGACCCTACTATAGTGTTCGGTATTCCTCAAATGGGTATGAAAGATAATAATGGTAATTATCTTGAAAATCATCAGATAGAGCCTGAGATTGAGGTATATAATAAGCCTGTAGATGTAATGAATGGTGTAGATGATCAACTCAAAGCAGCTGTGAAATGCCTTCAGGCAAGATAATCTGTTTGGATGCCGATTACTTTGCCTGAAAATAGCAGAGTAGTATAAATAAATAATAAGAGGCCGGCTATTTTTGCCGGCCTCTATTGTTTATACTAAGATTTGAATCCTATTATCACTTATTTAAGGGAATACCGTTTATTTCATGCTCTTTGCAATATCGTATCCTGCTTTAAGTGCCTTCAGATTCATCTCTACAATCTCTTCACCTTTTCTGCCGAAGATAGAACGTATTCCCTCCTCAATTTTATCGTAATCAATACCTACGAACGGAGCGGCTGCTCCAAGCATTACTATATTTGCTGCTCTTGGCGAACCAAGCTCTTTTGCAGTTTCCTCTACATTCAATACAACTTTATGAGGAAGTTTGTTCAATTCTGCATTAACCTTGTCAACCTCGGGATAATTTGGAATGTTGATGAAAGGAACCGAGTTGGTTACAAGCCAACCCTCTTTACTCAAGTAGGGTAAATATCTGAGGCTTTCCATTGGCTCGAGGGAGATAATCAAGTCTGCATGACCGAGTGGAATAAGATCCGAGTCAATAGGCTTGTCAGAGATTCTGAGGTTTGACTGAACATCACCACCTCTTTGGCTCATTCCGTGTACCTCGGCCTGTTTCATATAGAGTCCCTCTTTGAGAGCGGCCTCGCTTATTACTGCAGCAATAGACAAAATTCCTTGTCCGCCGACTCCTGAAAGTATTATATCTGTTTTCATATTATTAAACAATTTTGCTTATGAAATCTATCAAAATTTCATGTCAGGTTTCCTAAACATGCTTTTTATTTCTTTTTCTTTTTGCGTGCAAGAGTCTGCATACATTCTCTTCTCGGGATTATAACCGAAACGCCTTTGTATTCAACCTCTTCCTTAATTACTTTACGCATCTCCTCATGGTTCTTTTTCAGAGGAATAAGTACTCGGATATGTTCTGGAGCGACACCTATACCCTGGCATATAGCTTCAAGACGTCCTGTGCCGGCAGAATCTTGTCCTCCGGTCATAGCGGTTGTTTCGTTGTCGGAGATAACTATTGTAATATTTGCATTTGCATTAACGCAGTCGAGAAGGCCTGTCATTCCTGAATGAGTGAAGGTAGAGTCGCCTATAACAGAGATTGCAGGGAATAGACCTGCATCTGCAGCTCCTTTAGCCATAGTTATGGAGGCACCCATATCTATACAGGTATCCACGGTTCTGAATGGAGGCATTGCTCCTAATGTGTAGCATCCGATATCGGAGAAGACTTTTGCTCCCTTATAGTCAGCTATTACCTCGTTGAGAACTTCGTATACATCTCTGTGTCCGCATCCCATGCATAGAGCAGGTGGACGTTGTTCAACAACTTCTGGAATAGCAAAAAATTTGTCGATTTTCTTCCCTATAGCCTTGCCTACCTCGTCAGGTGTAAGTTCACCATCACGCTTAAGTGTGCCGTCGAGACGTCCATGAACTTTAAGGCCCTTTGCAAGGTAACCCTTCAATTGTTGCTCTACAATAGGGAATCCCTCCTCTATAACCAGCAATTCATCACATTCATTGGCAATCTTTTCAACAAGTTTTCTTGGTAGAGGATATTGGCATATCTTGAGAACAGGATGTTCAAAGCCCTCTTTGCAATTCTCAGAAAGATAATTGAAGGCAATACCTGTAGTAATGATGCCGAGTTTTTTATCCGGTCCGTCGAAGTACTTGTTGTATTTTGAATTCTCTGACTCAGCTGTGAAAATATCCTGTGCCGCTATGAGCTTTCTATAACGTTCGCGGGCATTTACAGGAAGAAGAATATAGCGTTTCCTGCTTTCAGGATCTATATGCATCTCGTTCTGTTGCTTAGGTTCACGTGCAACAACTCCGGCACGTGAATGAGCCATTCTTGTAGTTACACGCATTAAAATAGGGTAACCTAATTTTTCTGAAAGTTCATAACCATCGTAGGTCATATCGTATGCCTCCTGTTGGTTTGAAGGTTCAAAAATAGGAATCATAGCAAAGTTGCCGTATGTTCTGTTGTCCTGCTCATTCTGAGAGGAGTGCATTGAGGGATCATCTGCTGTTACGATAATCATACCGCCGTTGATACCGCTCATGCAGGCATTCATAAAACTGTCGGCAGCTACATTTAAACCGACATGCTTCATACAACTTAGGGTACGTTTACCGGCATAGCTCATTCCGTGAGCTGTTTCCAATGCGGTTTTTTCATTTGTGCACCAACGGCTGTGAACATTGCTGTCGGCTGTCTTTTGCTGAATGTATTCCGTTATTTCTGTAGACGGAGTACCCGGATAGGAGTAAACTCCTGAAAGTCCGGCATCGATAGCGGCTTGGGCAATTGCTTCATCACCTAATAAAAGTCTTTTTTCCATACTATTAATAAATTTCGAACATAAAAATTATCATAATTAATTGTAAAAGCAAGATGGCTAATATATTACCATCTTATTCTATTTTGAAATATTTAAATTACGCCGTATGTGAAGTTAAATATTCCATGTTAGATTTTACACGTAAAAAGTTAAATGTTTTAATCTTTGGCGTAAAGTTACTATAAATTTGTAACTAAAACAAACAAATTGCTTTTGTTTATTAAGCGTAGAATATATCTTTGTGATATGCAGCAAGTTTTTTTGCTGTTCATTAATATTTAGATGCAATATTGTGAAAGTGCAAGATGGCTCTCTCTTTCATACAATAGTAGGAATAGTGGAGAAATCAACTCAATGCGTCTGTTATTTCAAAGCTTTCAGGCTGGGAATTATCATTTCGAAAAGGCCGGAAATAACGGAGATAAGTCCCAATACGAAGATTACTATACCGGAGATTTTGTTAATCATTATAAGCTGTTTCAGTCTGAATTTTTTTCTGAAAACATTTATCGTGGTACTTAAAATGAACCACCAGAATGCCGTTCCTAAAAATACTCCCCAAAGAATTGTAAAGATAGTGGATTTTGAGGCCTGTCCATCTGTAAATTCAAAGCCTACTGCAGCAAATAGGCCGAGGATAAGAAATATTGCCCCCGGATTTGTAATTGTCATGACAAATGCCTCCATAAAATCTTCGAGATGTCTCTTATTGGTGTTCTTTTGCCTTATTTGTTTAATAGGGTTCTTGAGATAGATGCGTAAGCCGATAAGAATAATAATGATTCCTCCAAAAATCATTACAATTTCTGTATGATCTTTAATTAGATTTTGGACAAAGGCCAAGCCAAGTAAAGATATTCCTGCATAAAAAGTATCGGATGCTGCCGCACCAAGTCCTGTAATAAATCCTGAATTTCTACCTTTACTTAAGGTTTTCTGTACGCACAGAATTCCAATAGGACCAAGAGGAATGGAGGCACCCAATCCTACTATAAAACCTTTTAACAGCATTAATAACATAAATAAACCGATAAATTCTCTATATTTGTACCAAAAGTTACAAACTTACAAAAAAAGATTCTTTAATTGTAATAATATTAGTATGAGTAGAAAAAAAACGATAATTTATATATGGCTTCTCTCACTTCTCTCATCATTGCTGCTGTCAGTTCCATTTCTTATGCCACATGGAGGAATAGTCGCCTTTTTTGCATTAGTTCCTTTGTTGATGGCAGAATATCTGGCCGGAGAGAGTAAAATTAAATTTTTTTGGATTATATATTATCTTTCCTTCTTGCTTTGGAATCTCTTTACTACCTATTGGGTCTCTCTTGCAACCATGCCAGGTGCGATTGCAGCAATTACTCTGAATGCTCTGCAGATGTCTCTGATTTTTGCACTGTTCAGATGGATGAAACGTAATACATGTGGTTTTCTTCCATATCTTTTTTTTGTAATTGCATGGCTGGCATGGGAACATTCATATTTTAACTGGCAGGTAAGTTGGCCATGGCTGGTTTTAGGTAACTCCTTTGCAACATCAATACAACTGATTCAGTGGTATGAATTTACAGGTACGCTCGGAGGTTCGCTATGGATTTTGCTTGTAAATGTGCTACTCTTTAGAATACTAATGTTGCTCTCTTCTCGTAAACGATATTTTGTATCGCTCTCTTCGCTTGCATTTTTAGTTGTGTTGCCTATGGTTTTTTCCGCAATAATGTATAAGCAGTATGGCAAAAATTTATCTTGTGAAAAGAGAGATAAGATTGCTTTCTCAATATTACAGCCAAATATTGATCCTTATAACGATAAGTTTGGAGGAATGTCGCAAAGGGAGCAGACAATGACTCTTCTGTCGTTGGCTAAGGAGGCTGTTGTACGTCCCTTTGAAGAGAGTGTTAGTAATTGTGTTATTCTTGCTCCTGAAACCTTTTTTTCTCCTTCAGGAGAGCCAGGAAGTATTTTTTATGAAAATAACCCATTAGCTAACTATTCATTTGGCTCCATGTATAATTATTTAGCGTCAATCAATGCCTCTGCCGATACGACATCGCATATAAATTATTCGTTAATTGTTGGTGCCGTTACAGAGAAGATTTATTCCTCCGTTATGCGTGACAGCAGGAGTGGAAAACCTATTCCTCCATCGGAGACAGCACGTAGTTTTGGTGACGGCATGCATTGGTATGATCACTACAATGCGGCAGTATTCGTAAATATGAGTGGAAAAATAGATTATTATTATAAATCTAAACTGGTTATTCTGGCCGAGAGCACCCCTTTTACAGGAATACTGAAACCGATGGAAAAATTTGCCATAGATCTTGGCGGTGCTGTTGGTAGTTTCGGAACACAAAAGGAGCGTACAGTATTCAAAACTGGAGATAAACTTGCCAAAATAGGGACGGCGATATGTTATGAATCGGTTTATGGTGATTTTTATAGGGGATATGTTCTAAAGGGGGCGCAGGTGATGACAATTATCACAAACGACGGATGGTGGGGCGATACCCCAGGATATGTTCAACATCTCAATTATGCCTCTTTGAGAGCTATTGAGACCCGGCGTTCCATTGCAAGATGTGCCAATACGGGTATATCGGCCTTTATCTCTGAACGTGGTGAGATTCTCTCCTCTACAAAATGGTGGAAACCGGCATATCTTAATGCTCTCTTGCCTTTGAATGATAATTTAACCGTATTTGTAAAGTATGGCGACATTATAGGCCGGGTATCGGTTTTTATCTTTATGTTATTCATTTTGCTCGGAATTGTAAGGAGCATCAGTAATAAAGTACATTCCATTAATCCGGAGCATAAATGACCATACTCTATTCTAATGATGAAAGTACTGTGCAAGAGGTTGAGGATTAATTTAGCAGGTGCTCCGTGTTCCATTGACTGCTAATTTGCCGTATAAAATTACATATTTGTCTCTTCTGATATCTTAGCGGTGGCATCTGCACAAGCAAAATTGCAAAGAGTGAGGCGGTCCGAAAAACCTTGATTGAGATATAGATCTGTTGAATTATTAAAATTACTACTTATACAATCATCCAAAAGTATAGTGTCGCGGATACTGAATTTTGAGTAGGTTTTTGTTCCTTTTCTATTGAAGCAGTCAGTTAAAGCCTTATCATCTGTAATTATTATTTTATCTGAATTTTGAAATCTCTCTGTGCCCCACATGGCATGTGCAGTTTTTAATGCCTCGAAAGGTTGCATTTTTTTTATCCTTACAACAACAACACTTTTATTTTTGGTTTTTTCCTTTGTGATAGAGGTTTTAGTTGTCTCAAAGATCTT
>CAZNBA010000022.1:0-22757 GCA_964571395.1 uncultured Muribaculaceae bacterium | reverse complement strand
ATTTGTCTAAAATATTAAGAGACTGGTCTTCAACAATATAAAAATAGCTATTATAACAATCGCGTCTTACATCGTAGTCATCCTCCCTATCCCATTTGGCATGTTTTACTCCAACATTCTCTGCCGGAATCATTTCGCAATTGAAAAGGACATCAGCTGTTTTATATCTTTTGTTGTAGTACTCTATCAAGCCTAAAACTTGTTGTACAAATGAGCTATATGCAGGATTGTCGTTTATTTCAATGCCAAGGAATTCGGCTGCCTCCACCAATCCGTTGATACCAATGGTGAGATATTGACGTTTCATATTTATATATCCTGCATCGAACAGCGGCAGCATCTTCTTGTTGCATAGTTCTCGAAGATTCTCGTTATAACCCAACTGTACCTTGTGAGAAAGATCTATGATCTCTTTCAGATAGTTGAGGTAATCTATTCCCTTTTTTACCGCAAATTGAATGCATCTGTTGAGGTTAATGGTAAGAACACTCTTTGATCCGGTGGAAACTCCTCCTGCGCCGAGTGTGTAGCTGAATCCGTTGTCCTGTATCTCGTTTCTCAAACGGCAGCAACTCGACAAAGAGTCTGCATTATCGCTCATGTAGGTAAAAAACGAGTGTCCCTCCGAATACATCTGTGCCGTAAAATCGCCCCATTCCAGATCCTTTACATCGTTATTCTCTGTAAGAAGGGCCATAGTCTCTACGGGGAATGTCAGAAGAGTTTTTGTACGTTCTTTATTAAACCACTTCATAAACCTTTTTTGTAACCACGACAGCGATTCCCAATGTGGTGCGGAGCCATCTGGAAAGCGGAACTCTCCAAACAGACTTTGGAAGTAGTATTTATCGTAGTAGGCTATATTCCAGAAGACGGCCTGGAAATTTCGTGCTCCTGTTGGTTGATTGATGGAGTAGACGATTTGTTCAAAGCAATCGGTTATGATTTTATCGATGCTTCTATGCTTTTTTGATAAATCGACAATCTTGTCGGAGTTCTCAAAATAGTCCTCCCCATATTCCAACTCTATGAAATAGTTCATATACATAAGGAATTCAGGCGTAGCACAAGCTCCGCTGAGCATACTCGATACTATGAAGACAAGATTGACAAAACCGCCGCAAAAAGATTTGAGGTTGGTGGGTCTTGTTGAATTACCTCCTACCGAGATAGTGCCACTTAACAGCCACGGATACATAGTTATACTGGCACAATAGTTTGCGAGGCTTGTTTCATCATTTTTATAGATAAAATGATTATTTAAAAGATAAAGGTATTTGTCCGATAACTCTTTACCGTACATCTCTTTGAGTCTGTCTGTTAGTAATCTGCGGTTAAGTTTAATAAAACTCTGCTTAGGCAGTTCTCCAATAAGTGTGGCTATATTTTTATGGTCTACGTTGGCGTTTGCATCGAATTTACTGCCTGTTGCGGCATTTTGTGCGTCGCAGTAGTTAACCAGAAAATCGAGCCTGTCTCTGACCTCTCTCTCCTCCATGTGACTCTGACGGTATAACATATAGGATTTTGCCACTGTAAAATATCTTTCAGCCATTAAGGCTATCTCTACCTGATTCTGAATCTCTTCAACTGTCATATTGTTTACAACTCTTATCCTTGAGAGAATAAGAGTCAACTCCTCTTCGGTAGCTATGCTCCCGACAGAAAGGAATGCTTTTCTGATGGCATTTTTTATCTTTTCGAGCGAAAAGTTTTCGCGTTTACCGTCGCGTTTGGCAATTGTAAATCCAGTGCTGTTCATAATAGCAAATAGTTTGTTAAATATGTATGGCCGAGAATGATTGTAGGAAGAGAGGGCGACAATTCGCTTTTTTCCCGGCTTTTCATCCGAAGCCTAAAAAAATATGCAGTGGCAGGTCTTCTGACTTATTCCTAAGGGCGCCTTCCCGGTTTTCCAGTGGCAAGAATGCCCATTCTCCTTTTGATTAAGGTCTTGAATCTTAAATAATAAGAGAGACCTTCAATTGGCGGAACTTACAGCAGCGGGAACTGTCCGGGATTTTCACCCGATTCCCTTTTGATCCGTTTCCGGAACCGTTGCGTTACAAATGTATGAACTATCAACTTTTTATTTTTAGTCTCTCTCAATTTTTATCAACATAGTTATTAACTTTTGCTCTCTCCGGAAAAGTTATAACTTTGCAAGAAAAAGGAATGTGTGTTAATTTAAGGGTTAGAAAAGCAATTGCAGCGCTGTTTCTCCTGCTTTTTGTCGCTTATTATTCTAATGCGACTCTCTTTGAGCACACACATATTATTAATGGAGTTACAATAGTTCACTCGCATTTTCATGCCGGTTCACATCACAATTCGCATTCCGGCGGCCATACTGCCAATAATGTAACTCTTATCTCACAACTTAACACTTTTCAGACAACCGGTTCTGGCATTCAAGTCTATTCATTCAATCCATCGGGTTTTACTTTACTGATGGTCTCTCATGCCGGTTTTTTTTCAAAATGTCAACAACATAGTTTCAACTACTCACTGAGAGCTCCTCCACTACTCATTTTAAGTTAATTCAAGGAGATTTATATTATTTTATTTACAAGAAGTACCCCGACAATTGAATTATCAGGTGTTATTTGCACGGTTGTATTCCGCATCTCTATAATTGTTATAGTTTATCTGAGGTTTTTTGTGCGTTGTCAATCGTGTCGCTTGTCTCAATCGTGATAATATTGCTTACCACTATGAGGCAAACGATTTTAACGGTGTGTGACATCTTATGAGAATTTTGGAAATCATTGATTTGGCGATGGCTATTAATGATGTTGTGTCGGTTTTATAAAAAGAGGTAGCACATTTTGTTGTCGAGTGAAATGTCGTGGGTGCTCAAAAAATTAACAGATGAAAACAGAATTAGTTTTTTTAATTGTATTATTAAGCATTGTCTCATGCAAATCAGGCAATAGTGGGGAATCAGACAGTGCAAAAAGCCTGTCTGGAGATACTGTCCGGTTATCTGCCAATCCAGCAGTTATTTCAAAGATTATTACGACAATTGTTAAGGAAGAGGATTTCTCTCCCGAATTCAGAACGGTAGGAACAGTAAGAGCCATTTCCGGTAAAATAGCAAAAATAGCTCCTCCATATTCGGGAAGAGTGACCTCTTCAAAAGTTAAATTGGGACAGCAGGTACGTGCCGGTCAGATACTTGCAGAGGTGGGCTCCTCGGAGTTTTATGAAGCCTCCAAAACTTATTTTCAGGCATTGAAAAACAATGAACTGGCACAGAAGAATTACAAAAGAAAAAGGGAACTTTTTTCTGGCGGTATCGCCTCGCTGAGAGAATTGGATGAGTCTTCGCTCCAGGCGGAAAATGCCTCAAGGGAGTTACAGCAGGCAGTGGCGGATCTAAAGGTCTATAATGTGGAGGCATCACATCTGTCGATGGGGGAGTCGATGAAATTAACCTCTCCTATTTCAGGTGAAGTGGTGCAGTATAATGTTACGGTGGGGGAGTATGTGAAAGAGGATTCAGAGCCGTTGGTTATAGTTGCTGATCTTGGCAAGGTGTGGGTGGAGGCTCTTATAAAGGAGAGATATATTGGTGTTATTTACAATGGAGACAAGGTGGAGATATATACCGATGCTAAACCGGGTAAGGTGATTTGGGGTAAGATATATCATATCGGAGCGCTGGTTGATGAGCAGACTCGCTCTGTGCCAGTGCTGGTGGAGTGTAAAAATCCTGGGCGGGAACTTAAACCGGGGATGTTCACGGCGGTTCATTTTATGAATGCTCCGATTAAGGCAATTATTGTTCCCTCTTCCGCTCTGTTTCAATCCGAGAACTCCTCCTATCTTTTTGTCAAGATTGCTCACGGTGTATTTGTTAGAAGAAATGTAGAAGTTGAAGGGATAAAGGGAGCTAAATCGCACATAATAAGCGGTCTGTCAGCAGGTGATGAGATAGTTGTGGGGGGTGGTATCTATTTAACGGAGATGCAATAATGGAGAGGTTGTTTACACTTTTAGTGCGTCGCAGATGGTTAATGGCGACAATCTTTAGCGTTGTAGCTGCTTTTGGCCTATACGCATGGGGTAAATTGGCGATAGATGCTTATCCTGATATTGCCGATGTAACGGTACAGGTTGTAACTCAGGTGCCCGGTCTTGCGGCCGAGGAGGTAGAACAGCAAATAACTATTCCTCTTGAGCGTGCTTTGAACGGTATTCCCTCACTGCATATGATGAGAAGTAAGAATACCTTTGGATTATCTACAATTATTCTTGTTTTTGATGATGGCGTGGATGATTATTGGGCGCGGCAGAGGGTAAGGGAGCGTATTGGTGACGTGGAACTTCCATATAATGCCTCTCCAGGGCTGAATCCGCTTACCTCGCCTACAGGAGAGATATACAGGTATATTGTAAAGAGTTCCAACCATTCACTCAGAGAGATAACTGATCTTAACAAATGGGTGATTATTCCACGTTTGAAACAGATTACAGGGGTTGCTGATGTAACCAATTATGGAGGAATAACAACGCAGTTCCAGGTTGAAATTGATCCTCAAAAATTGAATAAATATGATTTGTCGCTTTCCGAGGTAACAGGTTCGATAGAGAGAAATAACTCCAATGCCGGTGGAAGTATGATTACAAGGGGAGATTTGAGCTATGTGGTGCGTGGAGTTGGCCTTATAAGAGATCTTAAAGATATGGGAAATATTGTCGTTAAGACCGTTGATGGGGTTCCAATCTATCTTAACGATGTCGGTACTCTTAAATACGGCAATCTTGAGCGAAAGGGAGTGCTTGGTTTTAAGGATGATAGAACTGAGTATAAAGATGGGGTTGAGGGCATTATTCAGATACTCAGATATAAGAATCCATCTGAAGTGTTAAGTCAGGTTCATGAAGGTGTTGAGGAGTTGAACAAAGAGATTTTGCCGAAGGGCGTGGAAATTTATCCCTTTATGGACCGTACCATGTTGGTGGAGACTACACTTCATACAGTTTCGCATACACTTTTCTTTGGTATGCTGCTTGTAATTTCTGTATTGATTATCTTTTTAGGCAGTTGGCGTAGTGCGCTTTTGGTGGCCATTACGATTCCGCTCTCTCTGCTTATTGCTTTTATTCTTATGCACCTCACCAATATCCCTGCCAATTTGCTCTCCTTGGGGGCCATTGATTTTGGTATTCTTGTTGACGGAGCGATTGTTATGACAGAGATGATTTTAAAGAAGAGGGAAGAGGATGGTTCTCTTCCTCTTGAGGAAAAGTCTGTAGTAAAGAGAATTATGGAGGTTGGGAAACCAATATTCTTTTCAACGGTTATTATTATTACTGCCTATATGCCTCTTTTTGCCTTTGAGCGGATTGAGAAAAAGCTCTTCACACCAATGGCCTTTACAGTTGGTTACGCGTTGCTCGGAGCATTGGCTGTTGCTCTTCTTCTTATTCCCGGGCTTGCATACGCAATTTACAGGGCTCCTCAAAGGGTCTATCATAATAGGTGGCTCGAGCAAGTTGTTGTTATTTACAAGAGACAGACGGCAAGAATTGTCGCGGTACCAAAAAAGATTTTTTTGCCTGTCATCCTTATTTTGGCAGCTGTGATTACACTTTGCATTACTGTTGGAAAAGATTTTCTTCCCGTTCTTGACGAAGGAGGAATCTGGATACAGGTTCAGACTCCTCCGGGAATATCACTGGAGAAGGCAGCCGCTATGAGCGATGATTTGCGCAACAGCTTAAAGAAGTTTCCTGAAGTGACATATGTGATGACTCAGACAGGGCGTGACGATGAGGGAGTAGAACCCTTTACGGCCTCTCATATTGAATGTTCTGTTGGATTGAAACCTTATAATACATGGAAACGGGGGCGTACCAAAAATGATTTGATACATGATATGGCTGCAATGATTGAGACTATGCCGGGGTATCATGTAGGATTTTCTCAGCCAATTATTGATATGGTTATGGATCAGATAGCCGGCTCTCACAGTGATCTCGCAGTTAAAATATACGGCGAGGATCTTACCGAGACGAGGAGAATTGCCGGAGAGGTTGTGAAGGTGATGAAAGGTATTGAAGGGGCTGCTGATGTTATTATAGATCAGGAGCCTCCGCTTCCTCAATTGCAGATTGTAGCTGACAGGGATAAAATAGCTCAATATGGATTGAATGTTTCGGATGTAGCTGAACTTATAGAGGTTGCAATAGGAGGGAAGGCTGTTTCGCAGGTCTTTATAGGGGAAAAGGTATATGATGTAATCTGCCGATATGGAGAACTTTCGAGGAATACTCCTGAGAAGATTGGAGCTTTGATGCTTACCTCTGGGTCGGGAGCCAAGATTCCGCTTTCTGCCGTGGCTGAGATAAAGACAAGTGTAGGAGCAAGTACTATTGCCCGTGAGATGAATAAAAGACATCTTACCGTGCGTTTGAATTTGAGAGGCAGAGATCTTACCTCGTTCCTTAAAGAAGCTCGTGGCAAGATATCGCGGGATCTCTCTTATGATCATACTGAGAATCAGATTCGCTGGGACGGTCAATTCGAGAATCAGAAGAGGGCTTATACCCGTTTGGCAGTGGTAGTTCCCTTTGTTCTTGCAATAATGTTTTTGTTGCTTTTCGGAGCCTTCGGAAAGTTCAGACAGGCGGGATTACTTATCTCCCTTTTGCCCCTCTCGCTCCTCGGAGGAATGTTGGCACTGAATATTCGTGGAATGTCCTTTAACGTCTCCTCTGCTGTGGGATTTATAGCCTTGTTTGGTCTTTCTATACAGAATGGAGTTATTATGGTTTCTCATATTAATGTACTCAGGAAAAGAGGGAAGAGGTTGGTCGATGCAGTTATAGAGGGGGCTTCACATCGTCTTCGTCCTGTACTTATGACTGCGACAGTGGCGATACTTGGACTATTGCCTGCCTCTCTTTCTACTGGAATCGGCTCCGATGTTCAGAGACCTCTTGCAACAGTTATTGTATATGGTTTGCTCTTCTCAACAGCTATAACATTATATATTTTGCCTGCTGCCTACTATATGCTTGAACGTAGACATGAGTGCAGGGTGATTTCTGAAACAGGTGAAGTTGGTGGAACACAGATAACTGCTTGCGTAAATGTGAATAGAGCGGGAACAGAGGAGAAATAGGAGGCGAAGGGTGAAAATGAATATTTTAAAAGTTTTAACAATGAAAAAAATGTATAATATACTACTATATGCGGCATTTTTAATGACTCTTTTTATCGGTGGAACTCTTTCTGCACAGAATAATGGAGATAAATTAGGATGCGTTGATTTTTTGATGCGTGTTAGTAACGGTAATATTGCATATATGGCTGAAAGATATAATATTGAGGTTGCTTCTGCCAATTTGCAGGCTGCAAGGGTTCTGAATAACCCTCAACTTTCGCTCTCTTATGGCGATAATCAAGATAGAAGTATGCAGATGGGTAAGAGTTATGAGGCTGGGTTGGAATACTCCTTTTATATAGGAGGGGTACGTAGGGCGAAAATAAAGGTGGCCGGGAGTGAAAAAATGATTGCAGAGGCAAATGCACGCAATTATTTTGTGAATCTCCTTACCGATGCCTCCAACTCTTATGTTGAGGCTGTACGATTAAAAAGGCTCTTCAATTTGGCTCTCTCGTCCTATAATCAGATGTATATGATGGCTTCTGCCGATAGTCTTCGTTTTGCATCAGGTGAGATAACGCGAACCGATGCCTTGCAGTCTGGACTGGAGGCTAATTCAGGTTATAATGATTTTTTACGCGGGAAGGGGGCGTATGAGAGGTCTCTTTCCGCGCTATCACTCTATATGGGGGAGAGGGCTGGTACTCCTTTGTTATTTGAGATAGATACAAATTTGTCCCCATTGATAGTAGGGGTTGAAAAATATGTCGTGGTACCTGAGGATTCTCTCTATAATATAGCTGAAATAAATCGGGCGGATTTATTATCTGCTTTTTATGCGAAAGAATTGTCCGACAATAATCTACGTCTGATAAGGGCTAATCGTTCCATTGAGCTTGGGCTTAGTGCGGGGATGTCGCATAATACGCAGGTAAAAAATACGATAGCCCCGGCTCCTTCGTATAATGGGTTTACCGTTGGGGTAAGTATCCCGATAAAGTTATCCTCAGCGAACAGAGGTGAGATTCGTGCTGCACAGTTTCAACGTATGCAGGCCGAAAAGGCCTATGGAGCTGCCTATTTGCAGGTCAGGAATGAGGTCAAAGTTGCTCGCATGACTTATTTTGCTTCACTTGATATCTTTCAAAGATATAGAGGCAAAATGATTCCAGATGCAAATGAAATACTGAAGAATAAAATTTTTGGATATAAAAGAGGTGAATCATCTCTGTTAGAGGTGATAGTGGCAAGACGTTCCTTCAACGATATTTGTACCGGCTATATAAATGCCGAGTGCGAACTTGCTGTTGCTGCAAATGAGCTAAGCAGAGCGATAGGGGAGCTGAACCTTAACGGAGGTCGGTAACTATAACCCCCTTATACTCTTTAGGATAAAGGACAAACATTTTTTCGGAAAAGTTTGTCCTTTTTTTAAAGGAGGTTATTTCAATATTATATCTGTTCCCGTTGGAGAGCTCGATTTTAATTTTATGTGGAGAGTTGCCATTGAGGGTAAGAACAATTCTGCTGTATCGTCTATCTTTCTTTGGGGTGAGTATAATTTCTCGGTTTTCTCCAACTCTCTCTCCATAAGCTATATTGTAGTGAATTTTTGGATTTGTGAAGATAATAAAGGGGTTATCTGCAGGATTTTCCTCTGAGGCAGCTTCACCAATTATAATTTCGTTATTTTGCGAATTGTAAATCCATTGGCTTGCGCCGTCTGAAATTGTTTTTGAGCCGTTATTAATACTTACCGCGAATTTACCTCCCTGCATAGCAGCATGGCCGTTTTCAAATAAGATAAGAGTTCCCTTTTTATTGTAGGAAGAGATCTTGAAAGTACTCTCGCATCCGCCTTGCATCACCTTGTTTATTTGCTCCATTTTATTTGTTGCATTATCGGCTTTCTGTTGTGAGAATGAGGATGTGACCAGTGAAAAAAGTCCGGTCAGCGATATTATCGCCATTGTCCGGACTATTTTGTGCAGGTTAGATATAATACTCATATTTATCCGTAAATATCTTTAAGATTTGCGAGCCTTGCATCAAGGTCTGTAAGGTCTGTTACAAGAACCTGACGAGCTTTGCTTCCCTCGAACGGACCAACTATCCCTGCAACCTCCAATTGATCCATTATTCTGCCGGCTCTATTGTATCCCAAGTTCATCTTTCTCTGTATCAAAGAGGTAGATCCTTGTTGATGAAGAACAATGAGTTTTGCTGCATCTTCAAAGAGAGGATCTCTTCTGTTCAGATCTACCGCTCCAACGCTTGAACTGCCATTGTCACCCTCTTCTCCCTCGTATTCGGGTAGAAGGTAAGGGCTTGTGTAACCTCTTTGGTTGCTTATGAAATCTACAATGTTTTCAACCTCTTTTGTATCTATAAAGGCACACTGAACGCGTGTAAGTTCATTACCGTTGGAAATAAGCATATCTCCGCGGCCGATCAGCTGATTTGCTCCAACTTCATCCAAAATGGTTCTTGAATCAATGCTTGAACGAACCATGAATGCGATGCGTGCGGGGAAATTGGCCTTAATATTACCTGTAATGACCGATGTCGTAGGCCTTTGCGTTGCAATCACAAGATGTATTCCAATTGCTCGTGCGAGTTGTGCAAGTCTTGCTATAGGCTCTTCAATCTCTCGGCCGGCAGTCATTATCATATCTGAGAATTCATCAATTACTACAACAATATAGGGCAGATACCGATGTCCTCTTTGAGGATTCAATTTCCTTTGGAGAAATTTCTCGTTATATTCCTTGATATTTCTCACATTGGCCATCTTTAAAAGATCGTACCTGCTGTCCATCTCCTTGCATAGAGATTTAAGTGTGTAGATAACTTTCTGAGTATCTGTAATTACCGCATCTTCTGCATCGGGAAGTTGAGCAAGAAAATGCTTTTCGAGTTTTGAGTAGAGCGACAGTTCAACCTTTTTTGGATCCACCAATACGAGTTTGAGTTCGGAGGGATGTTTTCTATAGAGCAGTGAGGCGAGAATTGCGTTAAGACCAACAGATTTACCCTGTCCTGTTGCTCCGGCAACAAGAAGGTGCGGCATCTTTGCAAGGTCAAAAGAGTAGACTTCATTCGTAATAGTCTTGCCTATTGCCACAGGAAGATCGTATTTTGCCTCCTTGAATTTAGGGTCTTCAAGGACTGAACGCATGGAGACAGTGCTCGGCTTTTCATTCGCAACCTCAATGCCTATTGCATTTGTTCCTACAAGAGTAACAACTCGTACTCCTCTTGCTGCAAGTGAGAGTTGGATATCCTCCTCAAGCCTCTTAATCTGTGATACGCGAACTCCCGGTGCCGGCACAATTTCATATAGTGTAACGGTAGGCCCTATTCTTGCAGAGATTTTTGAAACTCCTATTTTATAGTTGTTTAAGGTCTTTACAATCTGTCTGTTATTCTTTTCAAGTTCATCTCTTGAGACTTCGAACCATTTGTCGCGGTACTCTTCAAGTAAAGAAATTGGCGGAGCTTGGTATGAGGAGAGATCGAGTCTTGGGTCGAACAGAGCGTTTTGCTCCTCCTCTGTAAGAGTGTCAAGAAAGTTGCCATCCTCCTGGTCATCCTCTTTTTCAGGAATTGTCTCCATTGCTGAATCCTCCTCAGTCTCCGTAATGGAATGATCTGTAGGATTCTCAGAGGGAATTATTTCGAATTCCGGTTCATTTTCATTCGTAACAGGCTGTTCGGTTTCATCAGGATTTTCGAACTCGTAAGGTTTTGATTGATCAGGTATATCGGCTCCATCAGCCACTATAGCATCGGCATTTGTGGTCTCTGCAATATTCATATTGTTTGCTGTATCAGATTCCTTACCGGTTATTGAGGTTTCAGTATCAACTGCATTTTCAGCCTCTGATTTTACTCCCTTTTCCTTTGGAGTCTTGAGTTTTGCAATCCATCCGAAAAATTTTGCCACGAATTTTGAATTTATACTGATAAGCCAGATGAGCGTTGCAATTATAAGGATTGCGGTTGCTCCAGAAGTACCTATCATAGAGATTAACCACTCATTTATAAAATGGCCGTATGAACCACCGGCTCCACCTCCAAAAAGTGCATCAAATGGTGTAAATGAAAAGATAAAGGAGAAGGCAATTGAAATGATAATGCATCCGAATATTGAGGTGAAGAGAAGTTTTGCCAATCTTACGGTTTTCAGTCTAAGGCAGAACAGAGATACTCCGAGAAAAAAGAATGGTATTATGAAGGCTCCAAGCCCGAATAATCTTGTAACCAAAAAATTAGCCCAAACTAATCCCACTTTGCCACCCTGATTGGAGACATCGGTATGTGTAGAAAAAAGAATATCGGATTGTATCATGCTCTGGTCCTCCGCCCATGTGAAAAGGTAGGAAGAAAGAGAGATGAAAGTGTATACAGCCAGTGCAAGTGAAAGAAGTCCGAATATTAGGCGCATTCCATCCCATCTTTTCGGGAGTTCGGTTTCTGCCTGTTCCTGTAATTTATCCTTTGCAGACCTTTTTTGTTTGCTGTTTTTACCGGAAGTACTCATTATTTATTCTTGCTCCAACGTTTATTATTCATTTTCCCTTTGTTGTTGTTTCTGCGGTTATTGTTATTATTCCGCTGTCCTCCTTGAACATTCCTTGAATGGTTAGGATTCTCATTTATTCCCATACCTATATGAATATCAGACGGTACTGTTATTCTTCCGTCCGAGAGTAGAAAAATATCGTGAAAGATAGTCTCTTCAGATACGGAATCTTTGTTCCATATAAGATATTGCTGTTTCATGTAGGAAGCGATTGTCTTTATCATATAATTCTTTACTTCATCATCTTTTCTCTCAGCAATCACATTTATCATATTCTGAATATTCCTGCCGTAGCAGGTAGATTTGATTGGTTCTTTCTGTACCGGAATAGCACTCGGTTTTGTTGAGAGTGTCTCCTTTGTAGGAATCGGGTAGGGTGAATCAATATCCATTTCAAAGTCTGAAATTATCTGAACATGATCCCATAATTTGTGCTTGAAATCATTTATATCTCTTAGTTGCGGATTCAGTGTTCCCATAACTGCCACTACGGCTTGAATCTGCTCATTTCGCTTCTCTTTGTCGGGGATACTCATAACGTATCTTATCATTTCCTGCACGTGCCTTCCGTATTCCGGCATCAACAATTTATCCCGCTGTGTATTGTAATCCATTTTGAAATATTTTTTACAAAGATAAAAATAAAACAGTTCTTTTTAATAATTTTGTACTTTATAAAGAGATAGGTCTTTCATCAATCAAAGAAGAGGTTATTATGGCAAAAAAATTACTAAATTTGTTTTGCTTTGAAGTAAAGAATGATAAACGATTATTAAACTGAGTAGGATTTATTGAAAAACTTTTATAATGGGCAAAAAAGCAACTTTATATCTTATATATTGGTTAACATTTGCGTTGACTCTGACTTTAGCGATTTTTACAATAATCGCAGGTAAGTTTAACCTCTATTTCCCGGCGGGAATACTCTCAGTGTGTGTCCTGATGCTTCCGGTACTGATTGTACTCAATATAGTTGTAGCAATATACTGGCTTATCAGATGGCGTTGGTTTTTTCTTATTCCTGTTCTTGCCGTAATTTCGAATTACGACTATTTTGGAACTGTTTACCGCAGCGGTGAGAAACCCGATGATTCCTCTTTATATAAAAAGATAAGTTACTATAATATGAGGATTGCGACATTTAATGCCGGCCGTTTTGGTGCTGAGGATTTCAAGCCTGTTTTTAAGGGTACGGCCTCCTACTTTAAGGCGATGAATACCGATATTATCTGTTTTCAGGAGTATAATCAGTCGTGGGATTATGGAGCGGACAGTATCAAAAAGAGGCTTTCTGATTATCCATATAGTTTTACTCCCAAAAATATTCAAGGTAATTTTGATGTGGCTCTGTTTAGCAAATTCCCAATATTGGATGTGGCCTACTATCAATACAAATTTTCCAATTATGGATATATAAAGGCTGATATTCTTAAAGATACAACCACTCTTTATACCAAGTTTAGAAAAAAATTGAGCGATTGGGTTGATTATGATTCTGAAAAGGGCTTTATTTCTGACAGTTTGTATGCTATTTCATACAAAAGAGCGCACGATAGTCTTTTCAGATTTGTGATGGATAGTCTTAAATCGAATAAACTAATCGAGAATAATCAGATTATACGGTTGCTTACAACGTATTTGGAAAGTACCGGAGTCAGCCCTGTGCGGTCATCTATGGGAGCAGCCGAACAGCGTGGAGAAAATCTCAATACGCTCTCTATAGCGGATGTAGTAACGAGAAATCTTATTTTAAGCGATAGTTTGAGACGTGTACAAGCTATGGCTATTAAATCGGAAATTCTTAAATCTCCCTATAATGTTATTCTTTGCGGTGACTTTAACGATACCCCCTCTTCTTTTATCTACAAAACCTTTGCGGGTGCGCTTTCTGATGGTTTTTTAACGGCAGGAGCAGGCTATATGTATACTTTTAACGGTTTTAAAAAGATGCTGAGAATAGATTATATTTTTGCCTCTCCTTCTCTCCATTTTGTACGGTATTTCAGTCAACCAAAGCCGTTTAGTGATCACAATCCGGTTATTGCAGAGATAAGTTTTATCAAGTAATTTCTTTCAGTTGTCCCGGAAATACCTTCCAATCGAAGCGATATAACGAAAAATGAGCCCTAAAAGTCTCTTTAACTTTTAGGGCTCATTTAAAAAACGTTCAAGGTTCGATGTAGAGATTATGATCCGAAATTATCGTATAATATATTCTCAGGTGGAACACCTAAATTGTCAAGCATGGTAACAACAGATTGGGTCATCATAGGAGGGCCACACATAAGGTAGATGATATCTTCAGGGGCCTCGTGATTCTTTAGATATGTCTCGTAGAGTACATTATGTACAAATCCAGGGATATATTTTACTCCTGCAGCATCTGCTGCCGGATCAGGCCTATCGAGAGCGAGATGGAACTTAAAGTTAGGAAAATCCTTTTCAATTCCATGAAAATCATCGAGATAGAAGGCCTCCTTGAGACTTCTTGCTCCATAGAAGAAATTAACCTTTCTTGAGGTCTTTTCTGTTTTAAACAGATGCATGATATGTGATCTCATAGGAGCCATACCTGCACCTCCTCCTACAAAGACGAATTCCTGATCTGCAGGAGCATTCTCCGGAATGAAGAATTCACCGTAAGGTCCTGATATTGTAACTTTGTCACCCGGTTTGCGTGAGAAGATGTATGATGAACATACACCCGGATTTACGGGCAAGAAGGTATGTGTAGCTCTATCCATAGGAGGAGTGGCTATACGTATATTTAACATGATGATATTACCCTCTGCCGGATGGTTGGCCATTGAGTAGGCTCTGAATGTTGGAGTGGTATTTTTCATCTTAAGATCAAATATCTTCATCTTATCCCAATCTTCGCGATATTCCTGGTCTACATCAATCTCTTTGTAATCAACTTCGCAAGCAGGAATATCTATCTGTATATATCCGCCTGAACGGAACTTCAGATGCTCTCCTTCAGGAAGTTTAACAATAAATTCTTTGATGAAAGTTGCAACATTTCGGTTGCTTATTACTTCGCATTCCCATTTCTTTATGCCGAGCACCTCTTCAGGTATAACGATGTCGAGGTTCTCCCTTACTTTAACCTGGCAGCCTAAGCGCCAGTTGTTTTGTATCTGCTTGCGAGAGAAAAAGCCTACCTCTGTAGGTAATATCTCTCCACCGCCATTTACAACACGGCATTTGCACATACCGCAACTTCCGCCGCCTCCGCATGCAGAAGGAAGGAATATTTTTTCATTGCTCAGTGTGGCGAGTAAAGAGGAACCGGGGGTCACCTCAAGTTCTTTTTCACCTGAGTTGATGTTGATCTTGACCGTGCCGCCTGGCGTGAGTTTGGTCTTGGCATATAAAAGCAGCCCGACCAGAATAAGGGTAAGTACCGCGAAGGCAATTACCGAAATTATTATCAATTGTATTAATTCAATATTCATTATTCCCTCCTCTTACAATTTAATACCCATGAAGCTCATAAAGGCAATGCCCATAAGGCCTGTAATTATGAATGTTATTCCCAATCCCTTGAGTGGAGCAGGAACATTGGAATAAGATAGCTTTTCTCTTATGGCTGCAAGCGCTATGATGGCGAAGAACCATCCGAATCCTGAACCAAGTCCAAATACTGTAGCTTCTGCACACGAGGCATATCCTCTCTCCTGCATGAAAAGAGAACATCCGAGTACTGCACAGTTCACTGCAATCAGCGGAAGGAATATTCCCAATGAGGCGTAAAGCGAAGGAGAATATTTTTCAACAACCATTTCTACGATTTGGACGATTGAGGCGATTACTGCAATGAAAACTATAAAACTTAAAAAGCTGAGATCTATTTCAGCGTATTCCGGACCCATCCAGGCCAGAGAACCTGCTGAAAGAATGTATTTGTTTAACAGATAGTTAATAGGCATGGTCACACCAATCACAAATATGACTGCTATACCAAGCCCTGAAGCTGTCTTTACGCTTTTCGATACTGCCAGGAAGGAACACATTCCCAAAAAGAAGGCGAATATCATATTGTCGACAAAAATCGACTTAACGAATAAACTTATTAAATCTTGCATAATAGGAGTATGTTATTATTTGTCCTGTAAATCTTTCTGTATGCCGCGCTGTACCCATATTATGATACCCAGAATTATGAGTGCCATAGGTGGAAGTATGAAGAGGCCGTTATTCTCGTAGAATCCGCCGTTCTTAACATACCAACTTGCCGGAATAACCGAATATCCCATAATCGATCCTGAACCGAACAACTCTCTGATAAAGGCGAGAACAACCAAAATCATCCCGTATCCGAGTCCATTTGCAAGACCATCAACAAGAGATGGTATAGGTTTGTTTCCGAGTGCATAAGCCTCGATTCTTCCCATTATAATACAGTTTGTTATGATAAGTCCCACATAAACAGAAAGTTGTTTGCTTACATCGTATGCATAAGCCTTAAGTAACTGATCAACCAGTATAACGAACATAGCTACCACAACAAGTTGAACTATAATTCGTATTCTGTTTGGAATAGAGTTTCTTATTATTGAGATCATGAAACTTGAGAATCCTGTTACTATTGTAACGGAGAGTGCCATTACGATAGCGGATTCTAGTTTTACCGTTACGGCCAAGGCCGAACATATACCCAATACCAATACTGTAATAGGGTTGGTATTAAAAATGGGGTTTGTAAATATCTTTTTATCCATTGCCGTAACTATTTAATTGTTAGACTATCTGCCTGATTATTCATGCCAAGGCTATCGGATGGCGCGTTGAGAGCCTGTTCTTGCATTGCTTTTGCGTCGGCAGCTGCCTTTTTGTAGTTTTCAATATATGGAAGGTAGAATTCCATCCAATTTTTAATTGTCGCATCAAGAGATTTACTTGTTATGGTACCTCCTGAAATGGCGTCAACCTCATGGAGATTTCCAGGTGTTGCACCGCCTTTCATAATATTGATAGAGGTAAACGTAGTATTATCGAAGAGTTGTTTGTTGGCAAACTGATGTCCGAAATTATCTGTCGCTATTTCTGCACCGAGTCCCGGAGTTTCGCCCTTATGTCCGAACGAAGCACCGTAAACAGTGTTGAAATCCTCCTTTACTGCTATATACCCCCAAATAGGACCCCAAAGACCTGCTCCATAGCAAGAGAAGATATATAATTTTTCTCCGCTTGCCAAAGTACATTCAAAAACAGGAAGTTGCAACTTTGCTTTCAAAGCCTCTTTTTGTTCTTCAGTGGCTGTCGCAATCTGTTTCATAAGATCATATTGGGCTTTTAAATCAATTTTAAAAGCGGGACTTTTTACTATGTCTTCTTTGTTGGTGGCCTCCGATTTTATCTCCTCAGAAATCTCCCCCTTGTAATTAACTACAAGAGAAGAGGTTATGAATTTTGCAAATTCAGTCTCAATGTATGTTGTTTTGTCGGCCTGATTGTCTGCATTTTCTGCAAGACCAACCGCTTTAAGCAGACTCATTTGCTTCTCTACATCAATATTCTTTTGCTGTTTACTCTTTAAAGAGGAGGCTACAAAGGCAAGAATTGCTGCAACAAGTACAACCAGTACCGTTGCATATATTACTGTGTATAAATTTTTATTTGTATCCATACTCACTGTTATTTTTCAATTGCAACCTTTTTAGATCTTCTCTTTATGTTGGCTTCTACCACATAGTGATCGATCAGCGGAGCAAGAGTATTCATAAGTAAAATGGCAAGCATCATACCCTCGGCATAGCCAGGGTTGAATAAACGTATTGTAATTGCCAGAGCACCAATAAGGAATCCATATATCCATTTGCCTGTTTCTGTCTGAGAGGAGGTTACCGGATCTGTAGCCATATAAACCGCACCAAATGCGAAACCACCCATTACAAGGTGATCCCAAACAGGGAATGCGGCGTATGTGTCCGGAGATGCAAGCCCGTTTGCAAGTAATCCGACGCATATTGCACCGGCTGCGCAGGAGATCATTATTTTCCAACTTGCAATACCTGTATAAATCAGAATTACGGCCCCGATAAGAATCGCTATTGTTGACGTTTCGCCTATTGATCCAGGAATATTACCGATAAACATCTGAAGGAAATCCGGTGTCGGAGTACCTGAAGAGGCCTGGGCAAGCGGCGTTGCACCAGAAAAGCCATCTACAACATTTGCTGCATTTTTTTGTAATCCTGCAATCCATACCTTATCTCCTGAAATATGTGAAGGATACGCGAAAAATACGAAGGCTCTTGAGAGCAGTGCGGGATTCCAAACATTCATTCCTGTTCCACCGAATACCTCTTTCCCTATTACAACTGCAAAAACAACTGAAAGGGCAAGAATCCAGAGAGGAACATCTACAGGCATAATAAGCGGAATCAGCATGCCTGTAACCAGATAACCCTCGTTTACCTCATGCCCGCGTATTTGAGCAGAAATAAACTCAATACCCAAGCCGACTATGTACGAGACAAGTATTAACGGAAGAACTTTAAGAAAGCCATACCATACTTTTCCCCAAAAAGTCATCTCAAGGCCGAAAGCTATTGAGTGTTGATCACCGACATTCCAGATACCGAATGCTAAAGTAGGCATAAGAGCAATAACGACTACGCTCATCACTCTTTTCAGATCTATACTGTCTCTAATATGCGCTCCTTTGGACGTAACCGTTTGTGGTACAAAAAGGAAAGTGTTGAAAGCGTCGAAAGTAGAGTGCAGACATCCGAACTTACCCCCCTTCTCGAAGGTGGGCTTTATCTTTTCTACGAATTTTAATATATTGTTCATATCCACTTCTTTATGCCATTTCTTTAATCATAATATCAATACCTTTGGCGATGATGTTCTGCACATCTATTTTAGAAGGGCAAACATACTCGCAAAGAGCCAGATCCTCCTCTATTACCTCATATATGCCAAGGTTTTCCATTTTATCTATATCTTCAGCTAAAATAGCCTTAAGAAGAAAGACAGGGTAGATATCCATAGGTAAAACCTTTTCGTAAAGGCCGTTAACTACAAAAGCTCTGTGCCCGCCGTTCATATTGGTATCAGGATTGTATCTCTTTTTCGGACACAGCCATGAAAAGTAAGAGTGAGAAAGACTGAACTTCTTTGTGCGGAAGGGCTTTGCCCACCCGAAAAGTTCATAATAATTTCCCTCAGAAATTACCGATATGAGGTTGTCATAAAAACCGAGAAATCCCTCTTCGGAGATTTTTTCTCCGGTCAGAATATCTCCGCTTATATAGCGTATTCCTACAGGTTGTCCGTAAAGTTCTGTCTCCTGAGTATTTACCAAATCAAGAATCTCTTTGACCGGCATACCGGGAATTGATTTGACATAGCAAGGTTTCTTTACTCTCGGACCTGCAATGGCAATAGTCCTTGACATATCGTAAATTCCCTTTTTGAACAATTTCCCTATAGCAACAAGATCAATTGCATTAATTGTCCAAATTATTTCGCCCTTTTTAATGGGAGAGATATGGTGAATCTGAATACCTACATTCCCTGCCGGATGTGGACCATCAAAAACGTGAAGTGTAACATCTTTCAATTTATACAGTGGGGAAGCGGCATAATTGTTTGAATCCAATCCAATGTGAACAGCTCCAGAAGTGAGTTTTTTCAACTCATCGATTGCTGTTTGCATGAGAGGAATATCATCCTTAAGAATGTAATTGAGATCGGATGCAAGAGGTGCACTGTTGAATCCAGAAATAAAAATAGCTTTAGGCTCATCTGCCGGGTTGGCGATGATACCGTAAGGTCTCTGTTTTACGGTAGCCCAAAGACCACTTTCGAGAAGTAACTTTGTTACATCATTTTTAGTAGCCTTAAAAAGATCCGGGACCTGAAAATTAATGTAATCGGTAGTCTTGTCCGCTTTAATGCGAACCTCCAGTAACTTGCGCTTTTCACCGCGTACTATGGATTCGATTGTTCCGCTGCAAGGCGAAGAGAATCCTATTTCGGGGTGCTTTTTGTCAATGAATATAATAGAACCTGCCTTTACGGTATCACCCTCTTTTATTGTAAGTTTTGGGGTGACTCCTTTAAAATCGGTTGGTTTCATTGCGATAATTTCTGGAGCAATAGTCTTATGTACAGTTAGTTCTGCCACTCCTTCAACAGGAATGTCCAAACCTCTGCTTAGTCGAATATGTTCTAACATTATCCATAAAAATTTTGCGCAAATATACGCAACAAAATCTAATATAAATATTCAAAATTGGATTTGTTTTCTTTTTTTTGATATGTAGCTTTGCAGCATTATGGAAAGTGCGGTATCTCAGATTTTTGAAGGGCTGAATCATGCTCAATATGAGGCTGTTGATAATATCAATGGTCCATCACTCATTATTGCCGGTGCGGGCTCGGGGAAGACACGGGTTTTAACATGTAAGATTGCCAATATTATCGGGCATGGGACATTGCCTGAAATGATACTTGCTCTTACCTTTACGAACAAGGCCTCAAAGGAGATGAAAGAGAGGATTGGAAAGGTAGTGGGAGCAAGAAATGCCTACAGGCTTTGGATGGGTACTTTTCACTCTGTTTTTGCGAGATTTCTCAGAGAAGAGGCTGAACTCGTGGGGTTTCCAAAATCTTTTACCATATATGATACCTCAGATAGTAGGAGTTTACTGAAATCCTGCATAAGGGAGTTGCAGCTCGATGATAAAATATATAAACCCAATGAGGTACATTCAAGAATATCAAAAGCAAAGAATAATCTTGTTACGGCTGCTGCATATTCTGCAAACGCAACGTTGCAGCAGAACGATACGGTGGCCAAGAAGCCAAGAGTGCACGAGATTTATTCGCTTTATTCAAAACGCTGCCTGCAGGCAGGTGCTATGGATTTTGATGATATTCTTCTTTATACTAATATCCTTTTCAGAGATTTTCCTAATGCTCTTGAGAGGATTAGGAATAAATTCAGATATATTCTTGTGGATGAGTTTCAGGATACTAATTTGTCGCAGTACCTTATTTTAAAAAAATTGTGCCATGACCACAAAAATATTACCGTTGTGGGGGATGATGCGCAGAGTATTTACTCGTTTCGCGGAGCCAGAATAGAAAATATATTAAATTTCAAGAAGGATTTTCCAGATGCCAGAGAATATAAATTGGAGCAAAACTACAGAAGTACCCGGACAATTGTTGAGGCTGCTAATTCTTTGATTAATAAAAACAAGATGCAACTGAAAAAGAACTGTTTCTCGGAGCATGAGGTTGGAGAGCGAATAGAACTTATCAAGGCCTTTACCGAGCAGGAGGAGGCTTTCATGATAACTTCATCCATTATTGAAACAATCTATCGTGAAAAGGCTTCATACAGAGATTTTGCAATCTTATACAGGACCAATGCTCAAAGCCGTGTTATAGAGGAGGCTTTAAGAAGGAAAAATTTACCATACAGAATTTTTGCGGGGCATTCTTTTTATGACAGAGCTGAGGTGAAGGATATTCTTGCCTATTTCAGACTGGTAATGAACTGTAAGGATGACGAATCTTTTCTTAGAATAGTTAATTTCCCTGTCAGAGGGATAGGAGAGACCTCTCTCGGAAGATTGAAAGCGTGGGCTCATTCTAAAGAATTCTCCTTAAGTGAGGTCCTTGCCGATGAGGATTATGCGGAGTTTGGGCTTA
The DNA here is from genome assembly GCA_964571395.1 of uncultured Muribaculaceae bacterium. Lineage (GTDB taxonomy): Bacteria > Bacteroidota > Bacteroidia > Bacteroidales > UBA932 > Egerieousia. Next base: position 1,379 of record CAZNBA010000022.1, on the reverse strand, counting down.
AGATGGCAGTTGTAATGAAGATGAGAAGTTTTGTAAACTCCATAGAGAATTTAAGGAAGAATATTTATCTTATGAATGCGTATGAAATGGCATTGGAAATTGATAAATGTTTTGGAATATCGGCCTTTCTTAAACAAGATACCTCTCTTGAGGGGCAAAGCAGGGCTGAGAATGCGGAGGAGTTATATAACAGTATAAAGGAGTTTGTGGAGGAGGGTGAAGCTGAAAATGAAATTTTGATGTCGGACTCATCCGAAGAGGCCAAAATTGAGGAAATTGCAAATATACCTCTTCGTGAGAATTTGCAGGAGGATTCAGGTACGCTTATTTCCATGGACCTTTATCTTCAAAATGTTTCGCTCATAAGCGACCTCGATACAAAAGGGAGTGAGGAGGATAATGACAAGATTTCATTGATGACAGTTCACTCCTCAAAGGGATTGGAATTTCCCTATGTCTATGTGGCAGGTATGGAGGAGAATCTCTTTCCGTCTGTCAATTCAAACTCTTCCGAGAGTGAAATAGAGGAGGAGAGGCGCCTCTTTTATGTTGCGGTTACAAGAGCGGAGAAGTCTGTAAAACTCTCTTTCTCACACTCAAGAATGAAGTGGGGAACTCATATGAACAATAGTCCGAGTCGCTTTATAAATGAGATAGACAAACAATATATTATGAATCCGATTGAAAACGAGGAGACTCTCCTCTCTGCCTCTTCTGGATTGGGAAGGAACTCTTCTATTACAAAGGAGCGGTTCAGAAGTAATGCTCCGCGGGTAGAAAGCAATTTTAAACCGGTTTCTCATGTTCAGCAATCGGTATCCCGACAGCCGCGTGATCCCAATTTTGTGGCCGATTCTCCTTCAAAGATGAAGGTGGGTCAGAATATAGAGCATGAAAGATTCGGCAAGGGAGTTATATTGTCTTTGGAGGGAAATGGAACAGATATGAAGGCCATTGTCAGTTTTGCAGATTACGGCGAGAAAACTTTATTACTGAAATTTGCGAAAATTCGTATTTTATTAGAAAATTAGTACGCTTTTTGATATATACTGAATTTGTGGCACAGATGTTGTTATAAAAGTAAATGAAGTTTTTCATAGTTTAAGTTTAGGTTAAGTAGCGAGGCCTGTCCCGATCTGAAGGGAACAGGCCTCGTGAAATTTTACCCTGTCTTAACACTATTTGAGGCGTTCAGCAGGAGCTTCACTCAGTTAACAGGCTTTCAGCCTGAAATACAGCACCGAGAACGGTGCGGCTGCTGATGCAGCCTTTATCAATCCATTAGAAATCCCACAGAATGCGTTGTTCAGCAGGAGCTTCACTTAGTTTACAGGCTTGCAGCCTGAAATACAGCACCGAGAACGGTGCGGATGCTCCGC
>CAZNBA010000021.1:21777-22874 GCA_964571395.1 uncultured Muribaculaceae bacterium | reverse complement strand
AGAGAAAACTTAAGACAGAAAACTTTGATTCCAAATTCGGCTACCTGCATCTGTATGCTGCACCCAAAATTTATTACTATCTGCGAAGATTCAAGGTGGAGATTACCTCGCCGTTGCACTACTACAGCTATTATGGGGGAGGTGGCAGTAGTTCTCTTTATATAGCCCCGCAACTTTCTCTCAAGTATGATATCTCTGCCAAATTTAATATGAGAGCCGGAATCTCCATGATGCGCTCCGGTGTGGATGTGTCTCATTTCTACAATGGCGAAATTATGACTAACTATATGGAAATTATTAAGGGACATGAATTGTATGTGGAGCCGCACTCTATAAACTACTATGTTGCAGCAGCCTTTAAAAGTCCTGTTCACTCCTTTTTTATCAATGGAGATATGGGCTATATCAGCAATAGACGTGGGCTCTCCACAATGCGTGATTTTAGAGAGGAGTATATTGTCTATTCCTATGTAGAAGGGAAAAATAATGCCGATTATTTTTATGTAAATGCGGGTGTGGGTAAGGGAATAGATTGTATTGATGCAAATCTCTCTGTAGACCTTTCATACGTAGATTCACATGCTCAATTGATGCAAAATGGGGCAACTACTGAGTACACTTTGCGTAATTGGACAATTAAACCAAAGTTCAATGGCAAGTTTGCAAGTTGGTGTACGTTCGATTACCAAATGAAAATCAATATAAACAAGATGATAGCAGATGCCGGTAAGACCTCCTCTGACAGATACTCACACTCACTCTCTTTGGGGCTGACTCCTGTTAAAGGGATAAACATCATGCTTTCTGCAGATCACTATCACAGTAAACTTTCAGGAGGAGAGATAAAAGATTTTATTCTTGCCGATGCCTCCCTTTATTTTACCCTTACCGATAAAATAGAGTTACGTCTTAATTCCTACAATCTTTTTAATAGACAATATTATTCCTATATCTCTGTAGGGGAGTTGCAGACCTCTTTATATACTTATTCAATCAGACCGCGTACAATTATTGCTGGAGTTTATATGAAATTTTAGCCGTCTCATTAGCATATCTTTCGTAAATCAATTGTGTTATTCAGCCTCTTTGTCAGATTC
>CAZNBA010000021.1:7187-21677 GCA_964571395.1 uncultured Muribaculaceae bacterium | reverse complement strand
ATAATGGCAAACAGATTTGCCAACTTCTTGATAAGTATCATTGCCATTATATTCATCAGAGAGGTTTCTTTAGACACAAAAAACGAAGTGTGGTTGTGCGTGGAGATAATAAAAGATAAACTTTTTGTAAAACAGCCTGCCGTTATTTTTTTCGACAGGCTGCTTTATTCTCAGTTATTAACCGAATAAACCTTCTACCGAAAGATTAGAAGGTAAAACTTGCTCTGATATAAAAGTTCCTACCTGGCTCAATACTTATACTTCCGCGGTTTGTGGAGATATGATTAGAATAGCTTCTGTTGGTAATATTGTCTATACCTGCAAACAATTGCAGCCCGCATCTCCCTAAATTCATTTTTGCACTTGCAAGTGAGAGATCTAATTTACAATAACCGCCGGTCTTTATTTCGCCCTCGGCAACCTTAGCCTGTTTGGCGGCTGTATAAAGATACATAGAAATCGTACCTATGCTCGGATAAGAATAAGAGGCTCCTACGATTGCTTTGAACGGAGGAATCATCGGTAAATATTTCTTCTCCTTTGTATCTCTTCCAATCACATACGAACTTGCCAATGACAGGGATAAATTATCAATCACATTATAATCTATCTTAAAGTCGAATCCGTAAAGAAGAGCCTTGCTGATGTTTGCATTAATGAGGGCAGGTATAGTATCTAATTTATTGGTCTCAGCTACTCTGTAAATAAATTCTCCCTTATTTTCTACAACCATATCGGTTATTCTGTTTGCGAAGATTGAGGCTTGAACATTTAGCCTTTTGCCCCAAACCCTTATTCCCATATCGCCTGAATAACCCTTCTCGGCCTTAAGATTGGGATTTCCAAGTCTTACATAATTTCCAAGATCTATATATTTATACCTCTCTTCAATAGAAGGAGCTCTATATGAGCGGGCTAAATTCAATACCGCATCAACATTTCCTGAAAGCTTATACAGTACCCCGACATTTGCACTCCATGAAATATCATTCACGTTGTTCTTCTCAAAAGTGACGCGTTGATTGGCCGGCTTGTCATTCCTTACTCCATTCATAATAATGTAATCAACATCGTAGCAAACATCATTCTTTACCCATATCTTATCTACTCTTCCTCCGATTGTTACTGTCATCCTATTATCAATCAGATGCATCTCATCATTAACATAAACACCGGCAGTAGTAGATGTTGCTGTTGGAATAGGAGTCTCGCCACGCTCAACCTTATTGGTCTTTACAACCTTACCTGCTGGATTGATAATATTTACAGTAACATTTTTGGTTCTGTCGCTTGTAACTCTTCTACCCCAGAGATCTGCTCCTGCAATAAGAGTATTATTATCTGAGAGATTCCAGTTCGTTTGAATCTGCGCTCCATTGATATTATGTCTCGCATTTGGAGCCACAAGTTCCGGAATAGTCTGCTGAACATTTTTATTGGGCAAGGTGACATTTGTAATGGTATTTGGCCTCATCTCCACGTCTCTTACGATATACTGATGGAAATAGCTTATTTTAAGAGCGGCGAACTTCTCAGACAACTTTGTAATCTCATAACTTGCATCCAGAAGAGTTCTGCCTATATTTTTATAAGTTGCTGTAGCTGGTCCGGGAAAGGCATCACCTCCGGGTATTCCCACATCATAAGACCAATTGCGCTGATACTGCACCTTTAGAATATGATTTGAGAAAGGCTTTATGCCCAACCTCGCGGAGAAGTTGCTTGTTGTAAACTGGCTGTTTTTCAATGTTCCGTCAGGAGTTTTGATATCATCAGCTCTTCCGAAAGTGCCGGCGAGTTTTAAATACCATTTTTTTGCTCCTGAATTCAAATTCAGATAGTTGGAAAAATATTTATTTACAGAGGAGTATCCCGATATCAAATTTCCTGAAAAATAGGGATTCTGTGAAAAATGTCCCTCCTTTGTGATAATATTTACGATTCCGCCCATGGCGCCTGAACCGTATAATGCAGATTGTGCTCCCTTTATTACCTCAATTCGCTCAATATCATTAACATCTACCATACTCATGGAGGCTGTAAGATCAGTAGCCGTTTCAACCCTGTTGCCATCTACAAGCGTCACCAGACGGCTCTCTCCAAGTCCTCTTACATTAATATTTCGAGCCCATATTCCATCTCCTCCTGCGGAGATACCCGGTTCCGAATTAAGTGCGTCAGATGCTGTACGATACGAGAACTTCTTGTAATCAAAAGAGCTGGCGATTGCCATAGGAGCAGGAGTCTCCATCAATTTTCTATTGATTCTCAAGCTGCTTACTACAACCTCGCCGAGTTTATCGCTTCTTTCGGCAACATTGGTTGTGTCCTTTATCTCTTTACGTTCTTTTGTTTGAGCAAGTAAGGCGGTTGATGAAAATACTGCAAGAACTGCAGCAATAATCCATAAGTTATGTTTATGGCCATTAAATAATCCCATTTTCGGTTTCATTTTCTTTGTTGTTTTTTAAGAGTGCCGATTTTACCTGAATTCCATTAAGTCGGCCCAACTGGCCGGTCAGGGAACCAATTTCGTCGGTAGTTCCTTCCAAAACAAGAGAAATGATGCTCAGCCTGTCGTTGCGCGGCAGACCTTGTCGTCCGATAATAATTTGTGAATGTCTGGAGATGATATCGTTCATAAGTTGGACATCCTCTTTACTCTCCACTTCAATAAGTACTGTTCCTATTCTCTTTTCCATCAGAAATACCTCCGGGTTAGATTAATTTATGATTCCCGCCGAACCTTGAGCGTCTATTTCATACGTATCTCAGTGCAAAACGGTGTTTGTTTAGTGCCACAAAGATATTCTTTTTTTATAATTCAAACAATAATTATTAAAAATTGAATACTTTTGTAAAATATTGAACAAAAACAGAGCTATGAAGAGTTTCTCACTATATATATTTATTGCGTTACTCATTGTTTCCGGATGCGGAAGCAGGTCAGGAGAAGGAGATAACGAAAGTTGCAAAATTGCGACCTTGAGAGGGCCCTCCTCTATGGGAATGATTAAGATGATAGACAGTCTCAACACTGTAGGAGACAGCACAATCCAAGTTGAGATCTTCAATGAACCGATGCAGGTGCGGAAGATGATGATTGATACTACGGCAGATCTTGCCGTAATTCCAACCACTATGGCAGCGTTACTGTATAATAAGGGATTGGATTACAGTATTGTCGCAATTCCAGTATGGGGGACACTGTATCTCTTTGGCAGAGACAGCTCTGTAAAGAGTTGGAAAGATCTTAAAGGTAAGAGAATCAATCTTATGGATAAGGGCATGACCCCCGATATACTCTTCAGACATTTACTCCAGAAGAATGGAGTTTCGCCTGAAGAGGTTGAGATAGACTATAGTTTTCCCACGCATGTAGACCTTGCCAATGCCATTGCGGCCGAGCGTGCTAATCTTGGAGTCATTTCCGAACCCTTTGTAAGTATTGCCATGAAGAGCAATAAAAACATTTTTCAAATTTTCGACCTCGATGCTGAATGGAAAAAGGTTGAGGGAATGCCCATTCCACAGACAGCTCTCATAGGAAGAAGAGCTTTTTTAAAGTCGCATCCAAATCTGGTTAGGAGGATTTTGAGAAGTTACAGGAACTCATCAGATTGGGTAAATTCCAACCCTGACGATGCAGCTGCTCTTATCGTAAAGTATGCTATCCTTTCAGATACCGATGTGGCAAAGAATGCTATTCCACGTTCCAATCTTAAATTCTTTGAGATAAAGGAGGTTAAAAATGAGGTGGAGGCCTTTTTGAAGGTTTTTTACGATATGAATCCCGATATAGTTGGAGGAAAGATGCCCGATGAAAATTTCTATAACTAAAAGGCACTATATTGGTTTTGCATCAGTAATTCTGATGCTTGTAATCTGGAAAGTACTGTCAATGCATTTCGGATCGGACTTTATTCTGCCGTCGCCGGAAAAGACTATAGTTTCGGCATTTGGAATAATCGGGAATATCGGGTTTTTAAAGGTTGTCGGGGCAACTCTCCTGCGTGGTATAATAGGCTTTGCGATAGCCGGTTCGATTGGTATAATCACAGGAGTGATTGCCGGTCTAAGTCCCAATTTCAATGCCTTTATGGCCCCCGTTGTGGTGACCATCCGTTCAACTCCGGTTGTAGCCTTTATTTTACTTGCGCTTATATGGCTAACCTCTGATTCTGTTCCTATCTTTATTGCTGTACTTACAATGTTTCCTATTGTCTATGCGAATGTTGTGGAGGGAATTAAGAATGTTGATGGTAAATTGGTTGAGATGGCGATGTTCTATAAGGTAAATCGTAAAAGAATAATCAGAGAGGTTTATGTTCCAGCAATAATGCCCTTTATTGTAAGCGGTATTTCAACGGCGATAGGCATTGGGTGGAGAGCGATAATAGTAGGAGAGGTGTTAAGTCAACCAAAATATGGAATAGGTACCGATATGCATGCTGCACAACTTTTTCTGAAGGTTGAGGTACTTATTGCCTGGACAGTCATAGCGGTTCTTTTAAGTTGGTTATTTGAGAAACTTATTCGTCTTGGTGAATCAAAAATTGTAGTATGGAGGGAGAGGAAATGAGTTTCAAGTTAGATAAAATATGTAAGTCGTACGGCGACAATGTAATCTTCAGGGACTTTGATATGGAGTTTGAGGAGGGAGTAATTTCTTGTATACTTGGCCCCTCCGGATGCGGTAAAACCACTTTGTTGAATATTATTGGCTCTATTGCTGAGCCCGATTCCGGTGTGCTATCGGGGTTCTCTGATAAAAAATTCTCCTATATATTTCAGGAGCCGAGATTGTTGCCATGGAAAACGGTAAGAGGAAATATTGAGTTTGTTCTCAATCGGACACTTCCTGCCCGCGAGCGTAGAGAAAATGCAGATAAACTCATAAATATGGTGGAACTCAACGGTTTTGCCAATTATTATCCGGCTCAACTCAGTGGAGGAATGAAGCAGCGTGTTTCAATAGCAAGAGCTTTTGCCTCTCCATCAGATATCATCCTTATGGATGAGCCTCTTGCAGGCCTGGATTTTACCTTAAAACAGAACATGATACGTTGGTTCTCAAATATATGGGAATCCGATAAAAGAAGTGTAATATTTATAACTCATGATATTGATGAGGCACTTATGCTGGGAAATGATATCTTTGTATTTGGAAAACCACCTGTCGGGATACTTGATATTGAACAGATAAAGACCGCTCCTGGACAACGCAGCTTGTTGGACTCACAAATTCAAGAGATTAAGAACAGACTGATTGCCTCATTGGGCTATGATAAATAGATAAAAATTTACAGATATGACAAAGGAACTTAAAATAGTATTTTTAGATGCCGGAACGATTGGCAAAGATGTTTCTCTCGATCCGATTTCATCTCTTGGAAAATTGACAACCTACCAAACCACTGCTCCGGAGGAGATAGTATCCCGTGCCGCTGGCTGTGATGTTCTTATAGTTAATAAGATAAAGATAGGGCGTAAGGAAATTGATGCTATGCCTGGTCTGAGGCTTATATGTGAGGCTGCAACAGGTACAGATAACATTGAGGTTGAGTATGCAACTTTAAAGGGGATTCCTGTAAAAAATGTAAGGGCATATTCCACAGAAAGCGTTGTACAACTTACCTTTACAATTCTTCTTGCAGCAGCCGGACAGATTGATTATTTTGACAATGCAGTTAAAAGCGGCAGCTATTCCAAAAGCAATTGCTTTACCGATGTTTCACGCGCCTTTCTCGAACTGAACGGTAAAAGATATGGAATCATAGGTCTCGGGAATATAGGAGGACGCGTTGCAGAGATTGCAAAGGCATTTGGTATGGAGGTGGTTTATTACCCTACAAGCGGTAAGCCTCATTCCGAAAAATATCCCGCAGTTTATTTAGATGAGATGATGCGAACCTGCGATGTGATATCGATTCATGCCCCGATGAACGATAAAACCAGAAATCTTATAACGTACGATAAACTTGCGCTCATGAAGCCAACAGCTTATCTTCTAAATCTTGGGCGTGGAGGCATAATAAATGAGGAGGATCTTGTTCGTGCTTTGAACGATAATAAACTTGCAGGCGCTGGCATAGATGTCTTCACAAAGGAGCCTCTTCCTGCTGAGTCACCCTATCTGAAACTCAACGATATGAGTAAAATAGTATTGACTCCTCATATAGGATGGTGCAGCAGAGAGGCGAGAATGCGTCTTGTTGAGGGAATTGCCTCCAATATTCGCGGTCTTATCTAATTGAAAATCAAATTAGATGTTCTAATAAATAAGTGTGAGAGGGGTTATGCCCAATATAGTCTGATGGGAACTTCGTAACTTTATAGATAATATGCTTGCAGTACGGCTCGTTTGTGCTGCAAGTTTTTTTTCCTTACATTTGTGGCCGAAATCTTCAGGGCAGGGTGTGAGTCCCTACCGGCGGTACAGTCCGCGAGCCATCTCTCCTTTATGGAAATTTGTGCAGAGCCGTTGAAATTACGGCACCGACGGTTATAGTCCGGATGAGAGAAGAGCCTTGCTAAGATTGTAATTTAATGTATTACAAACTAAGCAATTAGAAATGTTTAAAAAAAAATTAGCGCTGCTTTTGGCAGCATTGTGCATTGTACCCAATGCTCTATTAGCGGATTTTAAATCCGACACCAACTATTCAAAATTATCAAATGAGTTTCAGGCGGAAGTAGGGCTCGAATACTATAAAAGTATTCTCCATTCCGAAGAATGTAGGTTACGTAGCAGCGATTCATCTCGTTATACCAATATCTCATCTGAGCGAGTGAGTGATTCATCCTGTCTATCAGTGAGATCCGTTGCTGTGAGCCGGCAGCTGGAGAGTGCTTTGTCTCAGCCGGACAGCGCTTTATTTCAGCAGGATAGTACACTTCATTTAGAAAAGATTATTGTTTCGGCCGGACTGGAAAATACAAAACGTTCTCCTCTGAGATTGAAAACTGTGGATAAAAATTTCATCAGTTCCATGGCTCCCGGTAAAACCTTTCCCGAACTCATCGGCGGTTCGCCGGGAATTTACGCCACCTCTGAGAGCGGAAGTTATGGTGATGCCAAGATAAATATAAGAGGCTACAAGCAGGAAAATATATCGGTTCTGCTTAACGGCATACCCATTTCAGGTCTTACCTCCTCCGGCATGTATTGGAACAACTGGATGGGTCTTGCAGATGCTACCGCAAAGATTCAGGTTCAAAAGGGGATAGGTGCCTCAATGCTCTCTGACAACTCTGTCGGGGGTACCATAAATATAATCACTACCGATCCTGTTGAGACGCGACAACTCGGTGGCGGTTATTATATGTCTGATTATGGAATAAAGAAGAGTTACCTCTCTTACTCGTCTGGGCCGTTAAATGGGGGCTGGGCGCTTGCTGCAATGGCTTCATACGTTTGGGGAAGAGGCAATGTTGAGGCCACTGATGTGAACTCTTTTGCCTATCTATTCTCGGTTTCTAAGCGTGTGGGGAGGCATAATTCTTTTAATTTTACTGCGTTAGGTTCTCCCGAGAGACATCAACAACGTTCGTATAGATTGTCGTATTCTGATATGGAGCAATATGGCGTAAACTATAATAAGAATTGGGGCTACTATAAAGGAAAGAAAAAAACTTTGGCTGAGAATAACTATTTTAAACCCTATTTTACGCTTTCTCATCTTTATAAAACCGCTTTGGGGGGAGGAAAAGGTGGAGATGAATCTGCAAATGGCGGCGATATTTCTTTGACGCTCTCCACAACGGCATATCTTGCAATTGGAGATGGCGGTGGGCTGTATCCAGAGTATAAGGATAAAAAGCACCAGATTATTACCTTTATAAAGGAGGGACACATAGATTGGGAGGCTGTGGAGTTGTATAACAGAGATGATTCTGCTATTTCAGGTGAAAATACGGCAGGTACAGGAGTACAGGGTAATGCTGCAAAAAATATCATCTCCGATTATATTGCCGGTCACACTCAGTTTGGAATAAAAAGTTCTGTGGCGCTGGATTTTTCCAAGAAAGTTCATTTGGAGGGCGGTATACATTGGCAGAAATACGATAAGTGGGAAAAGGAGAGAATAAAGGATTTGCTTGGGGCCGATTATTGGTACGAGGATTATGCAAATAATTCCATAGCCGGTCTTGTCGGAAGAGATCCGTATAAAAAGGTAGGAGATTACATCAGAACATATAATGGCCAGAATATTGATTATTTTACCTTTTATCTCTCCGGAAATTTATACCTCGACAAGCGATCTAAATTTTTGCTTACAGCTGGAGCCTCTTTAAGTACCTCTTATATAAAACGCTGGGATAGATATAATTATGTCAGTGATGTATATAGTGATATGGCGCATGGAGTTGGAGGAAGTTTTAAGGCCGGTCTGCTCTATAAGTTAAACAATGCCAACAGTTTTTATCTAAATGGAGGTATTTATAGTCGTGCTCCTTATCCGAATCTTTTTTTTGCCTCCGGTAACAATAATATTTCGCGTGATACTGAGAATGAGTGGAATTACCTTGGTGAATTAGGATATAGGAGAATAGGTGAGAGGGGCGGTTTTGAGGCTACTTTCTATGCTGCCTATTGGAAAAACAAATCTTTGATGAGCAATAATTACAAGCCCATGGACAGTAACGATTATCGTTATCTTGTAACGGGGCTCGATGCCTTTCATTATGGTATTGAGTTTGAAGCTTTTTATAATATAGGTTCTTTCCTGAGGTTGAATTCCTATCTCTCGCATGGTGTCTGGCTATGGAAAAATGATGTTCATGCCACTATTTATGATCCATACAACGGCAAACCTTTAAGTACCCTCGATGTATATAGCGACGGGCTTCATGTTGGTGATGCTCCGCAAAGTCAATTGGGCGCCTCTGCAGATCTGGTTATTAATAAATTGTTCGATAATCCATTTGCACATGCAGTGCAGATGATGTTTAGTGCCGATTGGAATTATAACACGAGGTTTTGGGCCGATTTTGATCCGGCATCAAGGAGAGATGCCGATGACAGGTCGGATTCCTACAGAATCCCATCTTTCCATGTTGTAAATCTTAAATTCAAAGTTTCAATACCTTCATTTAAAGGGTTTTCTCTCTTTGTTAACGTAAATAATCTTTTTGATGCAAAATACATCGAGCGCAGCAAAGACGGTTCGTCTCATGACAGGGAGACTTTTACCGGTTATTGGGGAGCCGGAAGAGGTTGTATTGCCGGCTTAAATGTCAAATTTTAAAACTGTATTAATGAGATGTAACTGTCTCTTATTTCAGCGGTGAATTTGGCTCGCGCTTCATATAGTTGTACTCAAGTTTGTCTACCAAACGCGGGCAAAGTTTATTCAGGAAGACTGTAAGTTTGCCGATAGGTGTGAGTATTATTTGGGCTTTACGTTTACGTACACCAAGATATAATCTGTGTGCGACTGCCTCTGCACTCATCATTTTTTCCTCGTCTCTTGGCGTTTCCCCCTGCATTGTGCCGTTGGCTGTTAGGGCTACATTTCTTATGTTTGAGGCCGTGAATCCTGGTGCGAAAATCATTACGTGTAGTCCGTCATGCAGATGCTCTACGCGCAGCGTATCCAGAAAGCCGTATATGGCGAATTTTGAGGCAGAATAGCCTGTGCGTGCAGGCAGTCCCTTGAATCCGGCGATAGAGATAACTCCAACTACCGATCCGCGCTCCTTTAGAAGATATGGCAATGCAAACTTTGTACAATATACTGTTCCCCAGAAGTTTACATCCATAAGGCGTCTTATTACTGAGAGCTCTAGATCTTTGAACATGGCTCTCATGGAGATTCCGGCATTGTTAACCAGAACATCAATGCGGCCGAACTTCTTAACTGCCTTTTCAATTAATCTTTGGCACTCCTCCTCTTTTTGCACATCGGTGGGAACGGCAAGGAATTCTTTGTCGGGATACTTGACAACAAGGTTATTAACAATTCCGTTCAGTTTTTCTGCATTTCTTGCAGCGAGTACAACATTAAAGCCCTGCTCTGCAAATTCATAAACAGCAGCCAGCCCTATTCCAGAGCTGGCTCCCGTAATAATTGTAACCTTATTCATCATTGAATTAGTCAATTGCCATATCTTTTATATCGTCAGAACCCTTATATGCTCCTGCGGCCTGCTTTGCCCTTATCTCTTCAAAGGCCTTAAGTGTGTACTCCACGTGTTCCATTTGATGCATTGCAGTGCATATAAGTCTGAACATTATGACACCCTTAGGAACAACAGGATAAACCACGACAGAACAAAATATCTTGTAGTTTTCTCTAAGATCTACCAACATATTCGTAGCCTCAGGGACAGTTCCGTTAATAAAGACAGGAGTGATGCAGGCCTCAGCCGGTCCAATTTCAAAACCTTTGTCGCGCAATCCTTTCTGGAGAGTACGGGCTATATCAAAAAGATGTTTTCTTCTCTCATCTCCTTTTCGGATAAGATCCAATCTTTTAAGACATCCCTCTACAAAGGCCATAGGAAGTGATTTTGCATATATTTGGCTTCTCAAATTATATCTTAAGAAGTTGATGATGTTTTTTGGACCGGCAATAAATCCACCGATGGCCGCCATAGATTTTGCAAAGGCACCAAAATAGAGATCTACTCCATCCATCACGCCAAAATGCTCAGATGTACCTGCTCCGTGAGCTCCCATTACTCCAAAACCATGAGCGTCATCTATAATAATTCTGAATTTATACTTCTTTTTGAGTTCTACAATTTTATCAAGAATACCGAGAGCCCCGGTCATTCCGTAAACGCCTTCTGTAACGAGCAGTACGCCTCCGCCCTGCTCCTCAGCAACTTTTACGGCTCTCTGCATCATCTTTTCGCAGTTTTCTATATTGTTGTGGGCATATTTTATTCTTAGTCCCATGTGTAGACGAAGACCATCCATAATACAGGCATGACACTCCTCGTCATAAACAACAACATCGTGTCTTGTGAGCAGAGCATCAAGAATAGAGATCATGCCCTGGTATCCGAAATTAAGAAGATAAGCATCCTCTTTCTTCTCAAACTCAGCAAACTCTCTCTCCAGCTTCTCGTGCAGCGATGTGTGGCCTGACATCATTCTTGCGCCCATCGGATAACCCAATCCCCATTTGGCAGCAGCTTCTGCATCGGTTTTTCTAACCTCAGGGTCATTTGCAAGGCCAAGATAGTTATTAAAGGTCCAGGCAAGAACCTTTTTTCCGTTGAAAGTCATGTAGGGTTGAATCTCCCCCTCCAACTTTGGAAACATAAAATAACCGTGTGCTTTTTTTCTGTATTGTCCGAGGGGACCTCCCTCATCCTTTGATATTCTGTCAAAAATGTCCATATATCTGATTTTTAATGATTATTCTCTTTATTGCAATTTTAAATGTCGCCCTAATTTGAGCAATGTATTCTTTTTTATTCCGTTCAATTTGCAAAGTTTTGTCATGGGGATACCTGTTTTAAGAGCTATATGATATAAAGTATCCTTCTTTCTGACCGTCCAATATTTGGAGGAGGCGCGTTTTGCAATATGTTTGTAACTAAAATTCTTTGGACCTATTACAAGCGTATCGCAATTGGAACAGTAGGTTTCAAAGTTTATAAGATCATGAGGGTTGATGGTGTTTCCGAGATACCTTACCTCAAAATGAAGATGCGTGCCATGCGCTCTTCCGGTGCTGCCTCCAAGTCCTATTATATCTCCTGCATGAACCAATTGGTTCGGTTCCACAAGTAATTCAGAGAGATGGCCATATAAAGTCTCAAGGCCATTGGTATGCCTTACCATAACATATCTTCCATAGCCGCCTCTTACCGATTTTGATACCCTGACAACTCCATCAAAGGCGCAATGCACTGTATCGCCCTTCTGCAACTTGATATCCACCCCGTTATGCATTCTCCATCCTCTTACGCCAAAATCAGAACAAATTTTACCCTTATATGGAGGGAAGAAGCCTTTTACCTCTATTTTAGATGAATCTATATCTGACATTGGTCTCTTGCTATACGGATTCAACTCGTCATTCCAATTCTCAAAAAACTCTGGAATATCGGTAGATTCTGTATATCTAAAATCATCGTATATTGGTTCAATCTTTATTTTAAATGCCTCTCTTTCAATATATTGTGAATTAATATTTATATGTTTCAGCGCAGGTAAATTCTGTGCGGAGACAATATTGAAAGAAAAAAACGTATAACACGCGGAGATAAAAAGCACCGAGCATAACTGTTTTATTATTCCTTTTTTCAAATACATTATCTCTTTTTATGCGTCTATATTTGCGTATTTTGCATGTTGTTCTATAAATTCTCTGCGCGGTTCCACATCATCTCCCATAAGCATTGAGAATATTCTATCAGCCTCAGCTGCATTATCTATGGTAACCTGGCGCAAAAGACGGTTTTGTGGAGACATTGTTGTATCCCAGAGTTGAATATCGTTCATCTCACCAAGACCTTTGTAACGTTGAGTGTGTATACCTTTGTCATTCTTTCCTGAGAATTCTGCAATTGTCTCCTTGCGTTGTTCCTCTGTCCAGCAGTATTTTTCTACTGTTCCCTTTTTAACCAGATATAAAGGAGGGGTTGCACAATAAACATAACCGTTTTTAATCAAATCCGGCATGTAACGGAAGAAGAAGGTGAGAATAAGGGTAGTAATGTGACTTCCATCCACATCGGCATCGGTCATTATTATAACTTTGTGATAACGTAGTTTGCTGAGATTAAGAGCTTTGCTATCCTCTTCGGTGCCAATAGTGACACCAAGTGCTGTGTAGATGTTTCTGATTGATTCACTTTCGAAAATTCTGTGTTCCATAGCCTTTTCTACATTCAAGATTTTACCTCTTAGCGGTAGAATGGCCTGGAATTTTCTGTCGCGTCCTGTCTTTGCAGTTCCGCCTGCAGAATCTCCCTCCACAAGGAACAGCTCGCAATTTTCCGGATTCCTATCTGAGCAGTCTGCCAATTTCCCGGGAAGACCGGCACCTGACATTACGGTTTTGCGCTGCACAAGTTCTCTTGCTTTTCTTGCAGCGTGCCTTGCCGTCGCTGCCAAAATGACCTTGTCTATAATGGATTTTGCATCCTTCGGATTCTCTTCGAGATAATTTTCAAGAGCACTGCTTGTTGCCTGAGACACTGCAGCCATAACCTCGTTGTTGCCAAGTTTCGTCTTTGTTTGTCCCTCAAACTGAGGTTCTGCAACCTTAACTGAGATTACTGCCGTAAGGCCCTCCCTGAAATCTGTTGGGTCTATATCGAACTTCAACTTTGCGAGCATTCCATTTTTATCGGCAAAATTCTTCAAGGTTGTAGTAAGCCCCCTTTTGAAGCCGGTAAGATGAGTTCCACCCTCTATTGTGTTGATATTGTTTACGTAAGAATGTACGTTCTCGGTAAATCCTGTATTGTATTGCATTGCAATTTCAATTGGAACTCCGGTTTTATCTGTTTCGAGATAGATTGGTTTGTCGGTAAGTTTTTCTCTTGTTCCGTCCAGATAGGCAACAAATTCGAGAAGCCCCTTTTCTGAGAAGAAGACCTCTTTTTTAAAATCGCCTGTCTCTCTACCATCTGCATCAATAGCAGGCTCGCGCATATCCGTGAGAGAGAGTCTTATTCCTTTGTTAAGATAGGCAAGTTCTCTCAGACGTGCAGAAAGGATATCGTATTTGTACTCTATAGATTGCTTGAATATCTCCTTATCAGGAGTAAAAGAGACAATTGTTCCGGTATCCGTAGCCTCTCCTACTACTCTTACAGGGTAGAGGGGATTGCCTTTTGAATATTCCTGCTCAAAGATTTTGCCTTCTCTATGTACTTCAGCTCTTAAATGGGAGGAGAGTGCGTTTACGCAGGAGACTCCCACTCCGTGCAGACCGCCTGAAACCTTATAACTGTCCTTGCTGAATTTACCTCCAGCATGCAATACGGTTAGTACAACTTCAAGGGCGCTCCGGTGTTCCTTCTCATGCATTCCAGTTGGAATACCGCGTCCATTATCGCTGACGGTGATAGAATTATCTTTATTAATAGTAACTTCTATATCTGTGCAATATCCTGCAAGTGCCTCGTCAATAGAGTTATCGACAACCTCGTACACCAGGTGGTGCAGACCTCTTTCACCAATATCTCCAATATACATTGAGGGGCGTTTTCGCACTGCTTCAAGCCCTTCGAGGACCTGGATACTGTCGGCCGAATATTCGGTTTTGTTCTGCAAAGATTCTTGTTCTTGTTCGCTCATTTTTTATAAAGTATTTTAAACGAACAAAGATAGCAAAAAAATCAGAATTTTACTACTACTCCGACGCCTATTTCTCGCCCTTTTTCTATGTATTGCGAGTAATACTGAATGTTTGAATTGAGCAAATTGCTGAAACTGACAAACAGGCTAATATTGTCGTTGAGAGAGTAGCCTCCTTCTATTTTCCAGTTGGCGTAAGCTGGAATTTTAACCTCTCCGCT
>CAZNBA010000021.1:0-7087 GCA_964571395.1 uncultured Muribaculaceae bacterium | reverse complement strand
CTCTCCGCTGTAAAGAGATTCGAGACCCGAACTGCTTCTACTCCTGAATACTATAGAGGTGCTTATGTACCAACTATTCTCCTCTTTGTAGGTAAAATAGAGAAGAGCATTGAATGGGGCATATCCAAATGGAAGATTTCCTGAGAGGTTTTTATCACCATTTATCAGTCCGCTTTTTCCTCTGGAGTAGAGATCGTATTCAGCCCTTATTCCAATCTCAACGTTGCTGTCAGACCACTCTGAGGAGAGTCCGAACATAACTCTATTATGATTTGAATAGGCTGTGACAAATTCTGCTCCGTTTGCCTCATTTTTTTTGCTTCCGTACAGATTAACAAACTGCTGCAGACCTTTGTGAATGGCATATCCCGTGTAAAGATCAAAGGAGAATTTGTTATTCAGAGTCACTTTCAGGCCTCCCTTTATGGAGAGGGGTATTGCACCGTTGAGCACAGCGGCCTTTCGGTTTATCATTTTGTTCTCCTTTATCAGAGAGACAAAATTATTTGAAATATTACCTCCGTCAATCTTGCCGTATGCCAACAGGATATTGTTTATCAATGGAATTGAGATGTCGGCATTTATAAATAGAGGGGAGACATATTTTCCGCCGTGTGCGGTACTTGAATTTTGGAGAGAGAGAATTCCTTTTATTGAATATCTCATTCTTCCGTATGTTGCCCCGAACATTGCGTAAAAATCATAAATATTGTTCTGCTCTCTATCGTATCCAGTGCGCTTAAGTGCTGTTTCAAGTCTTAATTCTGTGCCAAATGTAATCCCTGAATTAGCCCCGGTTTTATGGGTTCCGCTTGCCTGAAGATTAATATAGTTGTCGGTAAGGTCTCTGTTATCGAGCCATGAGCAGGAGGCCGAAATGTTGTATCCGAATTTGCGGTTCTCTTCTTCCGAATAGAGAGATCGCACTGAGGCTCCGGCTTCGAACAGATTCATGGAGTTGGAACCTCTCTTTTCGGGAGAACTCTCTGTTACATTTTCCCCGTAGCATTTGTAGTATCCCGACATGTATTTCAGATAGGTTGCGAACACTCCCTGATCCCATGAGTATCCTCCGTCAGCTCCTAATGAAAGAGCCCTGTTATCGGCTGCTACCTTTTTCCCGCTCTTGACGAGCATCATTCTGTCGTTTATCGCAACCGTAGGTAAGTTTCCGGAAAAGACTTTGAAAGAGCCAACTGCGGAGAGGGAGAATCCTTTATTGAGCTTAGGGGCAAAAAAGAGATCTGCATTCCCTGTGAATGGGTACGAAATTCCAATCTTACCGAGGAAGAGAGGAGTGTCGGGGTACTTGACTGAATCGCGTACGATTCCAGGGATAGAGTCAAAACCGTAAAGATTAGAATAGCTCTTTTTACTGAAAGCGTAGTTGAAATCGCTGCTGAAAATTTTGATCGAATCTGGCAGTACTGTGTTTCCTTTGCTTTTAGACTGTGCTTTCAGGTCCTCAGGCAACAGAAGAAAGAGACCGCACAAGAGAGTTATAACCATAGCATTTATTATTGCCAGGCCAAGCCTCTTTATTGCAGAGCTATCTACTTTTTCTGCCAAATCAGGCATTTTTGCTGCCAAATTTGCTCTCTTTGCATATATTGATTTCATCTCTCCATCTCCTGATTTCATCTCTTAACCTCCTTTTCAAAAGCTGCGCGCAGACCGGCCGGCACCTCTTGCAGCAGCGTATGCCCCTCGTCTCTCTTTCCCGATTCTATCAGGCTTTTTCCTTTAATAAACTTAGCCTCTAAGACAATCTCCTCATCACCCGGGTAGAGAGTGAGCATATTATCGGCAGCTTCCGCTGCGCTTTCATATCGCATTGCCTTAAAATATGAACGCATACTCCCCAATCCTGCCTCTATTCTGGTATTATCGGAGGAGGCAATCTGCTCAAGCGTTTCATATGCTTTTATTGCATCACCATAATGTCGGAGGCGATATGAGGCAGCAGCATAATTCAATGTGGCCATCTCTGAATAATCGCCCTCTCCAAGCATTATTACCTGATAGAATGCATCTGCAGCGGCCGACAATTTTCCCTGAGATAGATAGTTTTCACCGGCTTTAAAATACTCTTTTGCTGAGCGTTTTACACTTTCCGGCCTTTTTGAACTCTGCAAACTATCCATATATCGGCTGAACTCCTCTTCGTTTCCATTCATCTGGTAGATATTTTCAATGCCTGCAAGAGCTTCAGAACCCTCTTTGCTATCTGGGTATCTGGAGATTACCATCTTATAATATTTTATTGCCGAGTCATAATCCTGTTTATTTAAACTGATTGTTCCGAGATTGAACAAGGCCTTGTATCTGAAGGTGGTATCTCCCTCCTTCGCGAGATTGGAAAAGAGACTTTCGGCTTTGTCGCTTTTTGAGGTCTGAATAAACAGTAACCCTAACTCATACGCTGCATTTGAGTAGTAGGGTGCTCCGCTTTTTCCATTTGATAGAATTTCCTGTAATAGAGCTTGTTTCTTTTCTCGATAGCCTGCCATTCCATATGAAACTGCGGCCTGAAATGGAATATGTAGATCGTAAAAATGGTCAAATATGGCCATTTTTTCATAGATTGCAGCAGCTTTTGCAAATTCTTCTGTGTGATAATAACAATCGGCAATCCTTAAAGAGGATTCGCGTCCTCTGCCAGATGTCATCTCCTGTTCGCTTATTTCTTTGTATTTTACATATAAATTGAACTCATTGAGCGCCTTGGTATAGGCCCCCTCCTTATAGAAGCAGTATCCTGAATCGAAAAAGGAGTCAGCATACTTATCGCTCTCTTTAAAATTGCTGTCGTTCTGTAGAGTACGCAGCAGATTTATTGCCGGTTCATATTTGTTGGTTCTATATAAACATTCTGCCAGCCAGTACTGCGACATCAGATCGATATAGTTGTTAAGCCCTCTGAATTTTAGTGCGTCTTGGAATAGCGGGGTAGCAAGTTTATAGGCTCCTTTTGAAATCTGCCTCATGCCGTTTAGAAAGAGTACTCTTTGCAGGGTGGCTGTGATTTTTTTGTCGGGGTACTTTATCTTTCTGAGGCTGTTGGCTGCTCTGTCATAATCTCCTCTGTTTATTTGGGAGGAGGCTATGTAAAAATAGATTTCATCTCGTTGCTGTTGAGTAGGCGAATCCTGATTGAGCAATTTCTCAAGATTTTCCTCTTTACGATTGAGGTCAAACTCCAGTTTTGTGCGGATAAATTTGGCCTCTTCAGTGAGTTCAGAATCGGCATTTGATTCTGCCGCCCTTCTAAAGGCTTCAACAGCCTTGCTCTTTTCACCCATCATTACAAGTGATTTCCCCAAATTGTAGTTGGCGCTTTGAGCAAGCGAATCGGATTCTTTGCCTGCTGCCGCTTCAAATAGTGGTGCCGCATGTGAATAGTCACTCATTTCGTAATAGAGTTGGGCAGAGTAGTAGGAATCCCTTCTATTTAGAGAGTCAAGATTGGAGGTGTAGAGATTAAAGTAGTATTTTGCCCATTTTGTATCTCCTTTTTGATAAAATGCCTCTGATAGAATTCTTGCAAGCCCTTTTTTCTCTTTGGGTGATGAACTCATGAAAATTCTTTCGCCCTCCCTGATTATGAAATCGAACTCTTTGAGTTTCATCATGCACTCCATAATGCGGTACCTCGACATCTCACCATACTTCTTACTCCCGCTTACAATTGTGTATAGGTCTGCTGCTTTTTTGTAGTTGCCACTTTTAAAATGAATCTCTGCCGAAAAATAGATAGCAGCTTTATTGGCAGGAGTTTCCGTTCCGTGCATAACCTTCTCAAAAAGGGTGAGAGCAAGTTCATTATTGCCGGAGGACATTTCTGAATAACCTCTTTTGTAGTAATACTCGCTGAGGTCTTCAATATTTAAAATTGAGGGATCTATCTCCGATAATATTCGTTTGCTTTTATCAAACTCCCCATTATTGAAGCAGATATCTGCCTGGACAAGGCGTATTCTTGAAAGTAGGAGAGATTCAGGATATTTGGTTGCATATTCCATAATAAGGCCCTCTGCCTCCGGTTTTTGCAACTTTACTGCACTTAAGAGCGCGTATCCAAATGCCTCGCTTTCCAATTCACTCTCCTGTGTGAGCCTTTCCTTGTTTGACTCATACAATCCGATAGCAGAGAGATACATTCCGTTTTTATATAGTTGCCTGATATTACGAGTTATCCAAAAACTGCAATAATGTTCCTTTGCCTCCGTATCGGATATTTTTGTCTGTGCCTCTCCGATAGCAGGAAGAAGCGTTGCGCAGAACAACAAAGAAAAAAGTATGTTAATGAGGTTTCTCATCAGAATAACTATATTGTTTGAAACGGCACATGAAATTATTTAATTGCATGAAACGGTTGCAAAAATAGGAATTTTCTACTTTAAAATTACTACTTTTGTAAATTAATCATTATACCATTTTATGGAAGAAAAAGGATTTGTAACACAATATGCCATGCCACTTATAGAGCTTAACGGAGTGGATATTTCCAATGATGACGGAGTAGTACTCCATGACGTGAATCTTACACTGGGACGGGGCGATTTCATGTACCTTGTGGGAAAGGTTGGAAGCGGGAAAAGTACCATAATAAAAACTCTCATTGCGGAGCTTCCCGTATTGACAGGAAAGGCGAGGGTTGGAGATTACGATCTTACTGCAATACGCAAAAAACAGATTCCCTTTTTGAGAAGAAATATAGGAGTTGTCTTTCAGGATTTTCAACTTCTTATGGATAAAACAATTGAGGAAAATCTCCTTTTTGTTTTGGAGGCGACAGGTTGGACAAGCCGTTCCGAGATGCTCACTAGAGCTGCAGATGTGATGGAACTTGTGGGAATGCAGGATAAAATGAAAAAGATGCCCTTTCAGCTCTCCGGAGGAGAGCAACAGAGGGCTGCTATTGCAAGAGCGCTTCTGAACAATCCCTCCATTATTCTTGCCGATGAACCTACCGGAAATCTCGATACAGAAACAGCTACCGAGATTATGGACCTCCTGATGAAGATTCACAAGGTTAACCAACCGGCAGTGCTGATGGTAACCCATAACAAACATCTTTTCCAGAGATATCCCGGTAAGATTATGGTTTGTGAGGAGGGAAAGTGCCGTCCTTTTGAGGACAATACAATATCGGAGGTGGATTTTGACTCTCTCTTTAAGGAATAAATTTCGCAGAGATGAAAAAAAAATCACTAAGTGAAAAGAGTGATAGAGAACTATCAAAGAGTAAGATTAAGGCAGGCGACAAGGATTCTTTTAGGCTCAAGACTGCGAAGAGAAAAAAAATAGGCGGTAAAGAGGCTACACAAATTTTGGAGTGGTTTCGTTTGAACAAAAGCGGGGCGAAGAGTGAACTGAACTTTAAAACTCCATTCGAACTTATAATAGCCGTTTGTCTCTCTGCTCAATGTACGGATAAAAGAGTCAATATGGTAACACCGGCGCTGTTCAAAAAATATCCGACTCCCGAATCTCTGGCAGCAGCCCCTTTCGAGAGTGTGTACGATTATGTAAAATCGCTCTCCTTCCCAAACAATAAGGCCAAACATCTTGTTGATATGGCCAAAATGCTCGTTTCTGAATTCCATTCGCACGTTCCCTCCACTGTTGAGGAGTTGGAAAAGATGCCCGGAGTAGGGAGAAAAACAGCCAACGTTGTTGCTTCCATAATTTATGGAGCACCTGTGATTGCGGTTGATACTCATGTCTTTCGTGTCGCCCATAGAATAGGCTTTTCCAATGGTACCACACCTCTTGATGTTGAGAAGGACCTTAACGGCTATATACCGGTGGAGATGCGAGCCGAGGCACATCACTGGCTTATTCTGCACGGACGCTATGTCTGTACGGCCCGTAAGCCCAAGTGTGAAGAGTGCGGAATTTCCGAATGGTGTATGAAGCGTTTATCCGATATGATGGTGCAGAAATAGCGTATTGCTGTCGGCGTTTGTAAATAAAAATGCAGTTTTATTTATGTTATTATGGGTAAGCAGTATATAAAGTTTTCCAAAAATACATCGGCCTCTGAACTCCTTAGTTGGGAAGAGGCGATACATGATTTCTGCGGTTATCTTAAAATAGAACGTTCACTTTCACGTAATACTATTGTGGCTTATCAATCAGATTTGGAGTTACTCAGGGCTTTTTTGGTTTGTAAGTACCCCGACAACGTAACTCTTGCTGGCTCACCATCAGAGGTAACTCAGGAGATGTTGGAGGAGTTTCTCTCAGAGGAGTATGCAAATGGTATTTCCAAGAGAAGCCAAGCTCGGAGAATTAGTTCCATAAAGGCTTTTTATAAATATTTGGAGATGATTGCCGATTCTGAAGCTGTTTCGCCGACATCTAAAATTGACACGCCAAAGATGTCGCGATACCTGCCTACCGTGCTCTCGGTTGAGGAGGTTTTTGCAATCCTCGATTCGGTTAAGCTCGACACCCCAGAAGGCGTCAGAAACAGAGCCATCATAGAGCTTCTCTATTCGTGCGGTCTGAGAGTGAGCGAACTTGTCAATCTGCGCAGGCAAGACCTTTTTTTTAAGGAGCAGTTCATAAGGGTTATCGGAAAGGGTGACAAACAACGGCTTGTACCCATAGGAGAACCTGCAATAGAGGCCATAAATAATTATATACCATATCGTTGGACAATAGTGCAGAATTCAGAAGCGGCAAATATGCATGGAGGAAAACACCGTGCAAAAAGTACCAAATCCACCCTTTATGACAAAAAACAGATGAAGAATGATGAGATTCTTTTTCTGAACAGACGAGGAGGCAAATTGACCAGAGAGATGATTTTCATAATGATCAGAAAACAGGCCGTTGAGGCCGGAATTACAAAGAAAATTTCGCCTCATACCTTCAGGCACTCCTTTGCCACTCATCTTGTGGAGAATGGGGCGGATTTGCGTGTTGTTCAGGATATGTTGGGACATTCGAGTATACTTACAACAGAGATTTATACTCATATAAGTTCACATCAGTGGATGAAGGATATTCTCAGTCATCATCCCGAAAGAAAAATTTAGCCCGGCTCCATTGAAAAACGAGAAGTTCAGCAGGAGCT
>CAZNBA010000020.1:0-23705 GCA_964571395.1 uncultured Muribaculaceae bacterium | reverse complement strand
AACATATAACATAGAATAAAATAAAGAGATATTATGATGAAATTTTTTAAAGAATCATTAAAGGCAGCTGCTTTAACAATAATCACAATGGGAGGCATCTCTCTATTATCTGGATGCTCAAGTGATAATGCAACACCTGCCAATCTTAATGGGACATGGACCATTAACAGCGGTAACGTGGCTATATCATATCAATATAACCAGACAATTTACGGAGATGACCCCGCAAAAGGAGATGCAGCTTTAACAAAACTTAAAACTTTCGTAACCAATATACAGAAAAACCTATCTCAGTTAAAATCTATTGCTATTACCTTACCTTCATCGGTAATAATTTCTTATGAAGATGGCACAAAGGCGTCAGGTACCATTACAGTAAATGATGTCTCCGAATCATATAAAACATTTAAAATTGTTAGCGACGATTCAAATCTTACAATAGAGGGAGAGGCAAACGCTACGACAATGATAATTTACTATCCTAAAACCTTTATTCTTCCAACATTAAAGGGTTCTTTATCGGAAGAGGAATATACCTATTTCGATTCTTTGTTTCAGGCTATCCTTGGCGTAGTAGAGTATTCTAAGACGCTCTAATAGTTTATAATTTAATAAACTAATCATATGTAATATCAGACAAATACCTTATAAATATCTGATTAAGCGATTACCATAATTTAAAAAACCTGTCTTAAAAGGACAGGTTTTTTTAAAGTCATAATCGTGAAGAGAAAAACTCTCTTATATCATTGTAAATTAATCTTTTAACTTAGCACACAAATACTCGCGATTGAGTCTTGCAATATGTTCTATCGAAATATTTTTAGGACATTCCATTTCGCACGCCCTCGTATTGGTACAACCTCCAAATCCGAGTTCATCCATCTTGGACACCATATTCTTAACGCGTCTTGCAGCCTCAATTTTTCCTTGAGGAAGTAAAGCCAATGTACTTACTCTTGCGGCAACGAACAGCATCGCAGAACCATTTTTACAGGTTGCCACACATGCTCCACAGCCAACACAGGCAGCTGCATCCATACTCTCATCGGCTTTGACTTTAGGAATAGGAATAGCATTCGCATCCGGAACTCCACCTGTATTTACAGAGATAAAGCCACCAGCCTGCTGAAGTTTGTCAAAAGCACTTCTGTCTACAACAAGGTCTTTGATTACAGGAAAAGCAGCACTTCTCCACGGTTCTATTGTAATGGTATCGCCATCCTTAAATTTACGCATATGCAATTGACAGGTAGTAACACCTGAATCTGGTCCATGAGCCCTACCGTTGATATATAGTGAACATGCACCGCAAATACCCTCGCGGCAATCGTGGTCAAAACTTACCGGACCACTACCCTGACAGCCTTTATTAACAGCAACGGGATCTATCTGGTCTTTAATAAGCTGCTCGTTAAGAATATCGAGCATCTCGAGAAAAGAACTGTCGGGAGAAATATCTTTAACACTATATGTTTCAAAATGTCCCTTTTCCTTTGCGTTTTTCTGACGCCATATTTTTAATGTCAAATTCATATCTTCTTCCTCCTTAGTCTTTATAATTTCTTGTAGCTACTTGGATATTTTCATATTTAAGAGGCTCCTTATGTAATTCAGGCGCCTTCTCCTCTCCCTCATATTCCCAAGCCGAAACATACATGAATTTATCGTCATCGCGTTTTGCCTCACCCTCCTCGGTCTGCATCTCCTCGCGGAGGTGACCTCCACAAGATTCGCGTCTATTAAGAGCATCGATAGCCATTAGTTTGCCTATCTCAATAAAATCCGCAAGCCTTAGAGCCTTTTCGAGCTCCTGATTAAAGCTCTTATCATCGCCGGCAACATATACGTTACTCCAAAACTCTTTCTTTATTTTGTCTAACTCCTCAATAGCTTTCTTCAATCCGGTCTCGTTTCTTGCCATTCCCACAAATTCCCACATAGCATGTCCAAGCTCCTTATGAATAGTATCTACTGATTTTTTACCATTGATAGCCATAATTTTAGCAATCTTCTCCCTAACCTCATTCTCTGCAGCTACAAACTCCGGAGAATTAGTATCTACCTTAGGTGCTTGAATATTATGAGATAGGTAATCGCCTATTGTGTAAGGCAAAATAAAGTATCCGTCTGCCAATCCCTGCATAAGAGCAGAGGCACCCAATCTGTTTCCACCATGGTCGCTGAAATTAGCCTCTCCTATTGCATAAAGTCCCGGAACTGTAGTTTGAAGATTATAATCTACCCAAAGACCACCCATTGTATAGTGTATTGCAGGGTAAATCATCATCGGCTGCTCATAAGGATTGGTATCGGTAATCTTTTCATACATCTGGAATAAATTACCATAACGCTCTGTAATAACGTGCTTTCCAAGCCTTTCTATTGCCGTTTTAAAATCAAGGAATACAGCAAGTCCTGTCTCGTTAACTCCAAAACCGGCATCACATCTCTCTTTTGCCGCTCTTGAGGCAACATCACGAGGAACAAGGTTTCCAAATGCAGGATATCTCCTCTCCAAATAGTAATCTCTCTCCTCTTCGGGTATATCAGAAGGTTTTATCTGTTTTTTGCGTATTTTTTCTACATCCTCTTTTTTCTTAGGCACCCAAATTCTTCCATCATTTCTCAACGATTCGCTCATAAGAGTCAATTTGGATTGTTGAGATCCGTGAACCGGTATACATGTAGGGTGAATCTGCGCAAAACAAGGGTTAGCAAAGAATGCTCCCTTTTTGTAGCATTGCCAAGCAGAGGATCCGTTGCTGTTCATAGCATTTGTAGAGAGGAAATATACGTTACCGTATCCACCACTTGCAATAACAACCGCATGAGCTCCGAATCTTTCTATCTCTCCGGTTATAATATTTCTTGCTATGATTCCTTTAGCCTCACCATTTACTAAAACAAGATCCAACATCTCGTGACGAGGATAACTCTTTACAGTACCTTTTGCAACCTGCCTGTTCATCGCTGCATAAGCACCTATTAACAACTGCTGTCCGGTTTGTCCTCGTGCATAGAAAGTACGGCTAACCTGCGCGCCTCCAAAAGAACGGTTATCAAGTAAACCACCATAATCCCTTGCGAATGGAACTCCTTGGGCAACACATTGATCTATAATATTATTACTTACCTCAGCAAGACGGTAAACATTTGCCTCCCTGCTTCTATAGTCACCACCTTTAATGGTATCGTAAAATAATCTGTATACGGAGTCATTGTCGTTTTGGTAATTTTTTGCTGCATTAATACCTCCTTGAGCTGCAATCGAGTGAGCTCTTCTTGGAGAATCGCTGATACAAAATACCTTGACATTATAGCCTAAAGCTCCTAAAGAAGCTGCGGCTGATGCTCCGCCTAAGCCGGTACCAATTACAATGATATCCAATTTACGCTTATTTGCCGGACTGACAACCTTAATGTGAGCCTTATGGTTTGTCCATTTGTCAGCTAAAGGCCCTTCCGGTATGTGTGATATTAATTTATCGGCCATTTCAAACAATTTAAAAATTTGCACAATTTTAGTCACTTTTTAGCAATTTACCAATTATTCCATTATATTTATTACTTTTACAAGTGATTTGTAAAGCAAAACACTTACTATACCTCTTATCATAAACCAAAACATGATATTTTAATAGTATGAAATCAAACATAAAATTTTTAATAGCATGAAACATTTTATCTTTATTCTTCTATTATCTTGCTTGGCTTTCTATCCGGCCTATTCTCAAAACACCTACGACAATATTAAACAAAAGGAGCAGAAAATGAGCCGTGCCGAAAGGAAGGCAGCAAAAGCCGCCGAAATTGCAAAAGAAGTTGCAAAATGTATAACAGACAAGAAAATATATATTGAGGTATATAAGATTTTTCCTCAAGGGGACTCTCCAAAAATTGTTTCTGGAAGCTATACGGTTAGGCTGAGCCACGATTCTCTTACCTGCTATCTGCCTTACTACGGCAGTTCAAAAACACCCGTATTCGGGGGACAGAATCAGGCTATAGAGGCCAACAAACAACTTGTACAGTCAAACTCAAGTTATGATCAGACATCTGAGAGCCATATAATTATTTTTTCTCTAAAAAATGAGAACACAATGGAGA
Source organism: uncultured Muribaculaceae bacterium (assembly GCA_964571395.1). Taxonomy (GTDB): domain Bacteria; phylum Bacteroidota; class Bacteroidia; order Bacteroidales; family UBA932; genus Egerieousia. The sequence goes on along the minus strand of CAZNBA010000020.1, from coordinate 19,595 downwards.
AATGGAATTGTAAAATACAGATTTTCAACAATAAGGTTACCTATATAGCATTAGACACACCCTCCAAATCGAATATAACCTACACAGGCGAGATAATAACCGAAAAATAATAATTCCACAACAATAATATCATGCAAAGAAAAAGACTTACCGGACTCATTTTGTTCATATCATTCTTTATTACTCAAACCGGCTATTCCCAGAATAACATAATTCAATTGAATCTGATTCCACAACCCGATTCCGTTACTGTTCACGAAGGGGAATTTGTAATAAATGCTCAAACAACCATAAAAAGTAACGATTATTTCTGCGGAAACTATTTGAAAGAAAAACTCGAACATGCATTAAAGAATAAAATACAACTCTCGATAAATGAGAAAGACAATTCATCATTATTAAACATAGAGAATAATTATATAATAATCAACATAACTCCGAGCTTAAATCTCAATAAGGAGGAATATAGCCTCTCTGTTAACAATAAAGGAATCTATATTACAGCCTCAGCACAAGCAGGCGCTTTCTATGGAGTACAAACCCTTCTACAACTGCTTCCTCCAACTATTTACGGAGACCCAACAGGCTTTGAAAAATGGTCAGTTCCGGCTGTTGAAATCTCCGATAACCCACTCTTCGCTTACAGAGGTTTTATGCTTGATGTCTCCAGGACTTTCTTTGATATCGGGGTATTATATAATTATGTAGATTGGCTCTCTTATCATAAAATGAATAAATTCCATCTACACCTTGCAGATGACAATGGTTGGAGAATAGAGATAAAAAAATATCCTAAACTGACCAGAGAGGGAGCCTGGAGAGGGGAGGGGGAAATTCTTCCGGCCACATTCGGCTCCGGCGACAAACGATACGGCGGATTCTATACACAAAAGCAGTTAAAAGCTCTTATAAAATATGCAGCTGAAAGGAATATTGAAATTATCCCAGAAATAGATCTGCCAGGCCACAGCAAAGCTTTGGCGGCATGCTATCCTGATGTCCTATGTAAAACCACAAAGGAATTCGCAAGCGTACAGGGGGAGAGTGGCAATGTCCTTTGCGTCGGGAATGAAAATAACTATAAAATGCTGGACAATATTTTTAAGGAAATTGCCGCCATTTTCCCAAGTGAGTATATTCATATAGGTGGGGATGAGGTAAATATGGAAAATTGGAAGGATTGCCCGCTTTGTATAAAATTGATGAAAGAAAAGGAAATGACCAAGCCGGAACAATTGCAAAATTATTTTGTAAGAAGACTTGAAACAATCATTGAAAAACATGGAAAAAAAATGGCCGGGTGGGATGAGATAATTGAGGGTGGCGAGCTACATCCACAGACAAGAGTATACGCATGGAGAGACATTAAAACAGGTTTGCGCTCAGCAGAGAAGGGACAACCTACCATAATGCAACCAGCCCAGTATTTTTACGTTGATATGAAGCAATCTCCTGTTGAACGAGGCCATAACTGGGCAGCCATAGTTACTTTGGAAAAACTTTACTCCTTTAATACTAAAAATTTAAATAAAAATATTATTGGGGTTCAGGCCGGATTATGGACTGAATTACTTAACAGGCCAAAACGTTTTATTGAATATCAGACATTCCCGAGATTATCTGCTCTTGCAGAGGTAGGATGGAGTGATAATGACCATAGAGTTTGGAAAGATTTTTACTTCAGATTAACAAAAACCCACTATGAAAGATTATCAAACATGGGAATAGCATTCCGCCTTCCAATGCCTGATGTAATATATGAAAACAACAAACTAAAAGTTACACTTCCATACAATTGGGCGATAGTAAGATATACCTCAGACAGGACAGAACCCAATCAATCCTCTCCGGTCTACAGCGGAGAAATAAACACAGATTCACCTGAAAATTATAGATTTGCAACTTTTTATGGGGATTATGATAAAAGTATTACGGTAGGAGCTAAAAATGTTGAGTTACACCACTATCTAACACCTAAAACAACAGTATCTACAAATCTGCAATATAATTCCGACAAACAATTAGGTAACCTGACAGATTATAACTTCAATACCTACTTCAGAAGCAAAGGTAAGGCAAAGGCCGGAGACTACATGCTTTACACCTTTGCAGAGCCTGTGGAGTGCTCGTCAGTCACAATAGAAACCGGAATTCCAAATATAGATTTCTATGGTATAACAAAGGGACATATTGAATACAGTTACGACGGAATCATCTGGCACAAAGGAGATGAGTTTTACGAACACCGTGCAATACTATCTCCTAAGCAGGCGATAAAGTCAATAAAACTTGCCATAGATGGAACTAACGACGGGCCTACCTCTCTTTGTCTGCAAGATTTAAAAATAGAGGGTGGAGAAAGATTCAGAATAAAATGTGATATTAATGGAGTTGAAAAGGGGGATACCTTAAGGTTTTCAAAGGTCACTCTGCCCGGCTGGAATACAACTCCGGCATTTGATATAATAGCGGGAGAAAACGGCTATATGGATTATAATGGTTATCATACTCATTCACAATTATATATAGCACAATATCATCCTATTAAAGGAGAAGTTGTACCTTCTGACAGAGGCGGACAAACTATTCTTATCACCTCTGGAGAATATATTTTAAAGGGAACAAAAGAGTATCTTTACTATATGTCGATAAATGGAGGGCTATATGACAACTCTCTAAATGAGATAATTTCAAAAAAAAATTCATTAGATATGAAGCGCGGGGAGCTTATGAGAAAGATAAAGGAGTATTTAAAATTAAAGGATACCATTGTAGCACAAACTTTTATAAATGAATTTAATAACTTTCATCGTACATATGCCTCTGATTACTCCGCAATTCAAAAATTAATGCAAAATTATAATGCACAACACGGGAATGAGTATTCTGCATGTGAATTAGCACAATCCTCTTATAAACCATATAAATTACTGAATGAGGAATATAATAGATTATCGGATGTGGGAAAGAAGAGCTACTACGGGCAATTTGTAGAGAATTTACTTTCAAAGATGAAAATTGTTGAATCAGGAAATATTGCACCGGATATGATTCTGGTAACCAAAGAGGGTAAAGAGGTAAAAATAAGCGATTTTAAAGGTAAATATCTCCTAATTTATCACTACGGATTATGTCCTGGTTCTATTCAATTAGATCCGGTTATACAAGAACTCTATCTTAAGAATAGAGGTAAAATGGAGGTTATTGGTATTACAGATGCAATTAAAACCATTCAAGATGTAGTTAAGGGGATAAAGGGTGAAGATAAGCAGAGAATAGAAAAACTCCTCAATCACCCATGGCAATACGATATAGACCTCTCTTGTCACAATGAGATCAATAAAAATATTAAAGAAAAATTTTTTATTGTAGGCCTTCCGTTTCTAATCTTAATCTCACCAGAAGGAATAATTATTGACCGTTCAATAGGCAACTCTGTTCTTGATAGCGTTAAAAAGGTATTAAAATGAGACGTAACCCCTCTTGATTATTTTAAAAATATTATCATACAAAGAATTGTAATTCTCCTTATTGTAAGGTTTATTGCGATTCTCTTCTATAAATTGGTTTGAAACTTCAAATACTTCTTTTTCTATTTTTTCTATTTTTTCCATAAAACCTTTACCTTTTCCATTATAAAGGAAACCAAAATTAAAATATTTACTCCCATTGCCGCGTTGAATAGTAAATACCTTTGTATTCTTCACATTTAAAGCCATATCACACATCAAAGCGTTATTTGAATTATTAGATTTAATCATAAAAGCAGGCTGGTTTTCTGCTGCCTTTACAAAAAGAGGAACAGCTACAGAAACAGGTGGATATCCTAAAATAGCCCACATAACCGTATTTAACGGACTTTCTCCCATTTTAATTCCTTGAATAACAATAGATGAGGCAGAAGATTTTCTTGGTATAAAATCCTGATCGATAAAGAATCCATTACCATTTTTTATAAAATTCTCCTTTCTTAAATCAATATCCAATGCAGAATTATAAAAAGATCTGGAGAGCGAACTATAAATCCACTCGGGAGTTATTTTAAAACCACAGCCTATTCTCTTTTTAATTGTATTATCGGCTGTAGTATATCTTATATATCCCATTCCCTCATCTATTCTGCCTGTATAAGAGTAATTTGTATATACTATATATCCCTGTGGAGCAATTTTAGGATCATTTACATCTACTTTGGTCCATTTAGAATTGTTAACCTCATAATATGCAGCTCCTCCCTCTGCATCGATAACTCCAAAATTTGCCTCTACCCCAATAGGAGTTTTATATTCTGTTAAAAACTCTTCAAAATCCTTCAGTGTTTTACATCTTCCTAAAGCCTTATACATAACAACACCCTCTCTATCCATATACTTATCAGAAGTTTTATCTCCCTTTTCTTTAAGATTATAAGAGGCAGTATTTATAATAGAAAAACCTTCACTGTTTGTTCCTCCCCAAACTTCTCCTCCTTTAGATGAGGAATTCACAAGACCTAAGAAACTATATATTTCGCCCTTAAAATACTCTATTCTATTATCCAATTCACCTGTATCTCTATGTTTCCATAATAATGGCCTTCCATCAGCAGTAACTTTACCTGTGAAAATTCCTGATGTGCAACAAAATGCCTCAGATGAGAGAAGTAGTATAAACAATGAAAATACTACTAATGATAATTTCTTCATGACTAATTTATTAATTGATTAGTATTTAATTATTTAAAATAAAGTTTCAGTATCGTATTTATTAATACCCAAATGTTTGTATGAAAGTTCAGTAACCTCTCTTCCTCGAGGAGTACGATGTATAAATCCCTCCTTTATTAAAAAAGGTTCATACACCTCCTCTATAGTTCCCGGATCCTCACCAATTGCAGTCGCAATAGTTCCTAAACCTACAGGTCCACCTTTAAACTTTGTCATTATTGTTGTTAAAATTCTATTATCAATAGAATCAAGCCCTCTTGTATCTATATTTAAGGCATCAAGAGCATATTTTGCTATCTTTATATCTATTGAACCATTACCCTTTACCTGAGCAAAATCTCTTACCCTTCTCAATAGAGCGTTAGCGATTCTTGGAGTACCTCTACTTCTGCATGATATCTCTTTAGAAGCCTCACTTTCTATCTTAATATTAAGAATTTTTGAACTTCTCTCAATTATTTTTTGAAGGATAATTGAGTCATAATACTCAAGATGACAATTAATTCCAAATCTCGCTCTTAAAGGAGAGGTTAAAAGACCGCTTCTTGTAGTAGCTCCTACTAATGTAAAAGGGTTTAGAGTTATCTGTACAGACCTCGCACCAGGACCCTTATCAATCATGATATCAATACGATAATCCTCCATTGCAGAATATAAATACTCTTCAACAACAGGAGATAATCTATGAATTTCATCAATAAATAATACATCACCTTTATCAAGACTTGTAAGAAGACCGGCTAAATCACCTGGTTTATCTAATACAGGACCAGATGTTATCTTCATTCCAACACCAAGTTCATTTGCAATAATTGAGGCCAAAGTTGTCTTACCTAATCCCGGGGGACCATTAAGTAATACATGGTCGAGAGATTCTCCTCTCATTTTTGCCGCCTTTACAAATATCTTAAGATTTTCAATTATTTTATCTTGACCGGAAAAATCTTCAAATTCTTTCGGTCTTATCATACATTCGAAATCCTTCTCGGTCTCTTCCGATATTTTTCTCGGATCAAAACCATTATTATCTTTAGAATTCATGAGTACAAATATAACTTATTTATCAAAAATTAAATTCAATTTTTTAAATAGGTGTTAAAAACATATATTAATGTATTTTTAAATAATTAGATTTTTAATATTATAGTCTGTTGATATTGTTGATAAATAAATTATAAACATATTATTCGCTTAATTAACATTTTAATAACAAATTATAAACAATAACATCTACTGTTATTTAGCTAACTTATAGTTAAATATATTGTATTATCCAGATAATGTTAAAAAGTATAATTTATTTTTCAACTTTTTATTATTGTTTATAAAACAGAGTAACACGTGTAGATATAAAGTTTTAAATTTTTGGATAATCAAGATGAAAAATGATATATACAAAAATTTAACAATAATATTTAAAAATTTATTACTTATTATTAACCGTATAATTAACCACTTTTCAACATAAAATTTCCTTAATTGTTAAAAACTTATTTATTTTGCACCCCTTATGGAGGTAAAAGAGTTAAAAAAAATATTCTCTCTTCAACATCCTGTTGTCCTTTTAAAAGAATTTTTGGGCAACTGTGACAATTCTACAGTAGAGATTACAGGTTTATCGGGATCATCAAAATCTCTTGCTTTTGCTTGTGTGATTGAGAAAGGTATTAATATTATAGTATTGAATACCAAAGAGGAGGCGCAATATTTTTGCGCAGATTTATATAATTTTATAGATGAAGAAAAGGTTTTTTTCTTACCCTCCTCCCACGCTGCAAGTACTTCTATAACTACAATTAAGGAGTCCTCTCAGAAAGTTCAACGCTCTGCTGCTATTAATGCTATAAACAAGTACAATTTTAAAGAGAAGGGAATGTCGGGGTACTTGATAATCGTTACTTATCCAGGGGCAACAGAGGAGAAAATTATAAAGAGTGATGAGGTTAAAAGAAATGTCCTTAAAATAGGCAAGGGTGATAAGCTTTCACATGATTTTATTAAAGAGACTTTACTTTCTTATAATTTTGAGAAGGTTGATTTTGTTGGAGAACCAGGCCAGTTTGCGGTAAGAGGCGGTATAATAGATTTGTTCTCCTTTTCAAATAATCTTCCTTATAGAATAGATTTTTTCGGTAATAATATAGAGAGTATCAAGACATTTGATGTTAATACGCAAAGGTCTGTAAAAGAGGAGGAGTGTATAGAAATATTTCCTAATATCTATGATAATGAAAATTTTTCCGCACTTCCACAGGTAAATTTCTTTGACTATTTAGGAGATTGTAAATATACATTATGGGGCTGTGATGTATATACTTATGAAGGGTTTAAATTGCCGGTAAAGTGTAAAAAAGTTATTTTTAAAACTTTATCATCTGAGAGGGAAAATAAAGGTTTGGAAAGGATAGATTTTGCCGTTCTCCCGCAGCCCTCCTTCAATAAAAATTTTGATATTTTATCGCAAGATATTTTAAATAGGACTCTCGATGGATATAAAGTTTTAATTTCCAGTAATAACCCCAAGCAGATAGAACGTCTGAGAAATATTTTTTCAAGGGAGGGAGAAAAAAATGAGAGGAAGAGTGTTGTTTTTGATGAGTTGGAAATCTCCTTATTTGAGGGTTTTATAGATAATAATATAAAGGTATGTCTTTATACAGATCATCAGATATTCGACCGTTACCACAGGGTTAAGATAAAAAGAGAGGTAGAAAGAAGTGAGAGATTAACAATGAACGAACTGAGCGCTTTTCAGATAGGAGATTATGTGGTACATATAGATCATGGTGTAGGGGTGTTTGGAGGATTAGTGAAAACCAATATAAACGGTAAAGTTCAGGAGGCAGTAAAACTTATTTACCGCGACAATGATGTAATATTTGTCTCTATTCATGGTATACACAGGATAGCGCGCTACAAATCTAAGGATGGAACTCCGCCAAAAATATATAAACTCGGAACCGGTGCATGGGAAAAACTAAAAGAACAGACCAAGAGAAAAGTTAAGGATATTGCCGAGGATCTTATAAAACTTTATGCAAAGAGAAGAAAAGCAAAAGGTTTTGCTTTCTCTTCAGATAGTTATATGCAGCATGAATTGGAGGCCTCCTTTATATATGAAGATACTCCTGACCAGACAAAAACGACTCAGGCTGTGAAGGAGGATATGGAGAGATCGTATCCGATGGATAGGCTTATATGCGGAGATGTTGGATTCGGTAAAACAGAAATTGCTGTTCGGGCGGCTTTTAAAGCAGTATGTGATAGTAAACAGGTTGCGCTTCTTGTACCTACCACTATTCTTGCATTACAACATTACAAGACCTTCATTTCCAGATTAAAAGAGTTTCCATGTAATATAGATTATTTAAGCAGACTAAGGAGTACATCAGAAATAAAAGGGATTGTTGAGAGACTCAGGAGTGGAAAAATAGATATTATAATAGGTACTCACAGGTTGTTGAATAAAGAGATAGAATTCAAGGATCTCGGTTTACTGATAATTGATGAGGAGCAAAAATTTGGGGTTGCAGCAAAGGAGCGTCTCCGACAACTGAAGCTTTCTGTTGATACATTGACTCTTACTGCTACACCTATTCCGAGGACACTGCAATTTTCCCTGCTTGGGGCACGAGATCTTTCCATCATAAATACGCCGCCTCCGAACAGACTGCCTATTCAAACTGAAATTATTGATTTTAATGAGGAAGTCATAAGAGATGCAATTAATTTTGAGGTAGAAAGGGGGGGACAGGTTTTCTTTGTTCATAACAGGGTTGAGGATATTTTATCTGTTGAAGATATTATTAAGAGAATATGTCCCGGTATTAAAACTTGCGTAGGACACGGACAAATGGATTCTAAACAGTTGGAGAGTATTGTTTTAGATTTTATGTCAGGAGATTATGATGTTATTATTGCAACAAGCATTGTTGAAAACGGTATAGATATTCCGAATGCCAATACCATTATAATTAATCAGGCGCAGAATTTCGGATTAAGCGATCTGCATCAGCTTAGGGGTAGGGTAGGACGTTCCAATACTAAAGCCTTTTGTTATCTGATTGTTCCTCCTTTGATTTCGTTGTCTGATGATGCAAGGAGACGCCTGAGGGCAATTGAAGCTTTTTCCGAACTTGGAAGTGGATTCAATATTGCAATGCAGGATCTCGATATAAGAGGTGCAGGGAATTTACTTGGAGGTGAGCAAAGCGGGTTTATAGCCGATATGGGATTTGAAACTTACCAGAAGATTCTTTCTGAAGCGTTTGAAGAGATTAAACATAAGGCAGGAGAGGAAGAGAGTGGAGAGCCGAGGGACGGTTCATCCGCAGAGAGGAAGAATTTGATTGCGGCCGTATCGGCTAATACACAATACATTACCGATTGCTCAATTGATACCGATTTAGAACTACTTATTCCTGATAGTTACGTCTCTCAAACTGCTGAAAAAATAAGATTATATAAGGAACTCGACACAATTACCACCGACGATGAGCTTAACAAATTTAAAGAGGCACTTGTAGACCGTTTTGGACCATTACCCGAGCAACTTGAACAACTGACCTTTATTGTAAAGTTAAGACAGGTTGCAATTAAATTAGGATTCGAAAAGATTGTATTGAAAAACGGTATAATGTTGATCTATTTTATAGGGGATCAGCGTTCACAATACTATATGAGTGAATTATTTTCCAATATCCTCAATAAATTAAATTCCAATCCAAGTTTATATTCATTGAAACAACAAAACAAGAGACTTTATTTGCGTATATCAAATGTTTATAATGTCGAAAAGGCCTGTAAGATAATCAGCAATTTTCTAAATTAATTTGTATATTTGCACTCATGACCAATTTATTGATAGATATAGGCAATTCGAACTGTAAAGTTGCTTTTGAAGAAAAAGGGGAGTTGGGAGAGATTTTCAGAAGTGCCCAATTAGATATATTAAGATTCATCCTTTCTGTAATCGGAGATAATGAACTTAATGTGATAGTATTGTCTAATGTGAGAGAGGAGGATAAGGAGATGGAAAGGGTGCTTAGAGGAAAATGTAGAAAATTGGTTGTACTCGATACTAATACAGAATTACCTGTAAAGATATCCTATGGTTTTCCAGAGGAGGGTTTGGGGGCAGACAGGCTTGCCGGTGCAATTGCGGCAATTACTCTCTTTCCAGGAAAAGATTGTCTAAAATTTGATTTTGGAACGGCCCTTACCGTAGATTATATAACCAGTGAGGGTCTCTATCTCGGCGGGAATATTTCTCTTGGAATGCAGAGTCGTTTCAGAGCTTTGTATGAATTTACCAAGAGATTGCCTTTAATCACTCCGGATCCTGAATGGCCTATGATTGGGATCACTACAACAGGTGCAATGACAGCCGGCGTTGTTTTGGGCCTAAAATTTGAAGTAGAGGGCTACATTAACGAAAAACCTGACTCTACTGTTATATTTACCGGGGGAGATGCGATATATTTTGCCAAGAAATTGAAAAAAACCATCTTTGTAGTCCCAAATTTAGTTTTGTTAGGCTTAGCTCAAATAGCAGATTATTATGCAAATTAAAAAGAACACAAAATCTTACTTATTGTTGGTCTTACTGATGGTTGTTTTCCAAGGAGTTAAGGCTCAAAACACAGATGCTATCGGAACATTTACACCCTACTCCTTGTTTGGTATAGGAGAGATAGAAAGACAAGGAACGGCATTTAACAGAGCAATGGGTGGAATAGGTGTCGGAATAAGAGATAATCGTTTTATCAATTATCTGAACCCGGCCTCTATTACTGCAAGAGACACTCTCTCGTTTATGCTCGATTTTGGCGTGGATGAAAAGAATTTTTATAACAAGGACAAGAATGTAAAGTCTGCATATAATACATTTAATATGCATAATATAGTTTTTACAGCACCAATTTATAAAAAATCTGCTCTCATAGTTGGTATTTGCCCTGTGAGCGATATTGGTTATAAATTTCAGGAGACGGAGACTGATCCTAAGATAGTTGAACAGTATGGCGATATTAAATACCAAAAATACGGCACAGGCAATGTGAACAAGCTCTTTTTAGGAGCTGCCATGAATATAAATAAAAATATTTCTGTTGGAGCGGAATTGATTTATTATTTTGGAAACCTTAATAGGCGTAGTAATGCTGTTTTTTCTTCAGATGCCTCTGCAAAGAGTATTCTTACCGGTTGGGACTATTCCGTCAATGCCTTTTCTACAAGATTGGGTATTCAATATTTTAAACCTTTTGCAGAAAATAAGTATATATTTACTGCGGGTGCAACATATAGCTTAAAAACAAAATTACATGGCGATTATACAAGATATGCCTTTGCTAATGATGCCACTCTTGGTAATGATACAATATCATATAATACTAATAATCATAAAATTACCATTCCGGGAGAGTTTGCTGTCGGATTCTCTCTGAAAAAACCTTATAAATGGACTGTAGGTTTTGATTATCAGAGACAAGGGTGGAATAATTCTGATTTCGGACTTTCTCCCGGTGTTGCTTTCAAGCCGGTAGCTTCAAGTGCATATAAACTGGGTTTCGAATATATACCTAATATTTATGATGTAAGATATTATTTAAAAAGAGTAACCTATAGAGCAGGTGTATATTATGAACAATCATATATAAAAATAGGGAATAAGCGTATTAATGCGGCCGGCATTACATTAGGGTGCTCGCTCCCTATATTCAGATTATACAATGCGGTGAACATTGCTGTAGATATGGGACAGAGAGGCAGTATGAAGGATAATTTAGTTAGAGAGCGTTATGTGCAGTTTATTATAAATATCAGTCTTCATGATATTTGGTTTATTAAACAACGGTATGAATAAAAAGAAAAAAATTTATAAATTTGTAAATAAAAAGTGATTATGAAAAAAAGAGTTTTTTTCCTTGTGGTTGTTTCTTTGATGTTGATTGGCGGATCAACATCATGGGCGCAGGGCAGATTTGGTAAAGACAGTGCCAATTGTGTAAATTTTTTAAACTTCTACAGGGAGTATTTGAAACAGTCTAATTTTAAAGAGGCCTCTTTGCAATGGAGTGGTGCTTTTAGAACATGTCCTCCTACTGCAAGTCAACTGATGTTAGCTGATGGCCAGAAAATCATGAGACATAAACTCAATAATTTTAAAGGTACCGAGGCACAGAGACAAAAGATTCTTGATACATTATTGATGTTGGCTGATATCAGGATTGAATATTATCCAAGAAGTGCATTCAATGCTAGGCAAAGCCAGATTTATGATAAAATGGATTTCATGCATGGTAGGGATACTGCAATAGTTGCATCTATTGTGGATTTTGCCAAGACTTACGGTACGGAGACTGATGGTCAGATGCTTATTGCAGCAATGAAACTTACTGCAAAAATGTATGAGACAAAGGTGGTTAATGATGATTATGTTTTAGGCCTTTACACACAACTCTCCTCTTTGTTTTCAGAAAAAGCAAAGACAGATACGGTAGCCAAGAGAGAGATGCAGGTATTTGACGGTATGTTTGCAATGAGCGGCGTTGCAAGTTGTGATAACCTTGTTGAGGTTTTCGAACCAAGATTCAAGGCTGATCCTACAAATAAGGAACTTACTCAATTGGTTGCAAAATTGTTGGCTGACAACGATTGTATTAAAACCGATCTTTTTCTTCAGAGTGTAACTGCGCTTCACAAACTTGACCCTTCATATAAGTCAGCTCAGATGCTTTATAAACTTTATGCAAGCAAGGAGGATAATGTTAATGCAGTGAAATATCTTGAGGAGGCAATTAACAGTGATGAGCCAAGCAACGAGGAGAAGGCTTCCCTTCTTTTTGAGTTGGCAACATATTACTATCAGAAACATAACAATCCTTCTCAGGCCCTTCACTTTGCAAAGCAGGCTGTTGAAAAGAGTGCTACAATGGCAGGAAAGGCTAACTTTCTCATAGGAACCATTTGGCTAAATACAAGATGCGGTGGCAATGAGATTCAACAAAGAGCAAAATATTGGGTAGCAACAGATTATTTTATTAGGGCTAAGTCAGATCCTGAACTTGTGAGTGAAGCAGATAAATATATCTCTAAGGCTCGTATTTATTTTCCAAAGGCTGAGGATGCATTTATGTATGATTTGACAGATGGTCAGTCATTCAGTGTCTATTGTGGCGGTATGAGTGCAACCACTACGGTCAGGACCATTAAATAGTAAATGTTCAGAAAAGAATACTATATAAATAGGATGATAACGGTAGCAGTCACTTTTGTGATTGCTACCTTTGTCGTTTCTTGCAATGGCAAACACAATGATAAACATTTGGATTTGTCAAAGGTTCCTATTCAAACAATAGACAGCATGTATGCTGTGCAATCTAATGAAGGGGTGTTGCAGATGAGGATGTTTGCACCGTTAATGCAAAAATATGAAAACAAGAAGGAGTCATACGATCTGTTTCCCCAAGGATTCTATGTTTATGGTTATGAAAAAGAGGGTAACCTTGAGACCTCTATTGTTTCTAAAGAGGCCAAGCATACCACAAGGCAAAATGAGGAGAGATGGTCTGCATACGGCAATGTAGTAATTATTAACTATATTAAAGGTGAGAGAATTGAGACTGATACGTTGTATTGGGATCGTGAGCAGCATAAGATCTTTACGGATTGTTTTGTGAAATTATATTCTCAAATGGGATATATGCAGGGTTATGGGTTGGAATCAGATGAAATGGCAAGAAATGCAATCATCTTAAAACCATTTGATAGTTATGGCGTTGTCATTCATGATTCTACAAGATTATACCTTGATACGGCAAATTTTATAGGCCCTTTGTTGAAACCAAAAGAGGGAGTAAGCCTTATTGTAAAGGATAAAGAAAAAAACAAAGAGAAGGCTGAGATGATTAATGGCAACAGGGAAAAGAATAAGACAGATAAAGGAGCAGAAAAACAGAGAGTAAAACAGAGAGTAAAACAGAGATAGACAAGATAAACACAAATAAAAAAGATGGCAGATATTATTATTACACTCTTGGCTCTTGTTTTTTCCGCCATGTTTTCGGCGTATGAAATAGCTTTTCTTTCATGTAATAAACTAAGATTAGAACTTGACCGAAAGCAGGGGAGGCGTTATGCCATTGTCATGGATGATTTTATTAAAAATCCCGGTAAGTTGATCTCATCTTTGCTGATGGGCAATAATGTTGCTCTTGTCATTTATGGTATTGCTATTGCCAATCTTTGTAATCCTTTGATACAAACATATATTACTCATAATATTGGGGTACAACTTGTAATTGAGACACTTATTGCAACTTTGATAGTATTGGTGACTGCCGAGTTTTTGCCTAAAGCCTTTGGGCGAACCAATCCCAACGGAGTGTTTAAAACGCTCTATTTGCCGATACTTTTTTTTCATTATCTTTTGTATCCACTTACTGCAGCGGCACGTTCTCTGTCGAGGCTAATTATTAAGATCTCCGGCATTCATAATTTAGAGGATAGCAATGATAACTCTTTTGATAAAACAGATCTTATTCATCTTGCTAACGAAATGGAGAGTACCGGTGTGGATGAGGATGATTTTCAGAATGATATAGATATATTTAGAAACGCTCTCAATTTATCCAAGATTAGGTTGAAAGAGTGTATGATTCCCCGAAAAGAAATTGCGGCAATAGAGGTCGAGGAGCCTGTTAAGGAACTTCTTGATTTATTTGTAGAATCAGGGTATTCAAGAATCATGGTCTACAAGGCATCTGTTGATAATATCGTAGGTTATGTCCATTCAAAGGATCTGTTCAAATGTAAAAAGATGAAAATAGCCGATTTGTTGAGAAATATTGATTATGTTAAGGAGGAGATGACGGCTCAAAATCTTTTAACTTTCTTGACAAAGAACAGGAAATCGGTAGTTGTGGTTAGGGATGAGTATGGCGGAACTGCCGGAATTGTGACCCTTGAGGATCTAATAGAGGAGATTTTCGGAGATATAGGAGACGAACTGGATAAGGATGAATTTGTGGAAAAACAGGTTGCGGAGGATGAGTATGTATTTTCTGCAAGGCTTGAAATAAAGGAACTTAACAGGAAATATGATCTCAATTTGCCAGATAATGATAATTACGAAACTCTTTCCGGAATGATAACATACCATCTTGAAAATATTCCCAAGGAGAGAGATGTCATAACTATTGGAAATTTTGTGTTTACTATACTTAAAACAGATAAAAACAGGATAGATAAGGTTTTGCTGAAAATTACGTAAAAAATTATTATCTTCGCGCCTTACAATGCATAATACAATAAATTGGAAAATTATTAAATTATTATAAAATGGCAGTTTTAGAGAAAATACGCGTTAAAATGGGTGTTTTTATCACAGTGCTGATAGCCCTCGCGTTATTATCATTCATTATTGATCCGAGTACACTTCAATCTGCAATGTCAATGTTTTCATCAAAATACGATGTTGGAGAGATGAATGGGAAGGGGATCTCTTATCAAGATTTTCAAAAGAAAGTCGATTATTTCACCCAAATTTATCAGATAACCAGCGGTTCTTCAAATACTGATGAAAAGACGCAGGATATGCTGAATAACTCTGCATGGCAGAGTGAGGTTGCTCAGAATGTATTGATTCCCGCAGCGGAAGAGGCTGGTTTGAGAGTTGGTGAGGAAGAAATGTTTGATATGAGCCAAGGCAATGGTATTTCTCCTATAATTGCTAATGAGCCCTCTTTCAGAGATCAGAATGGTGCATTTAATAAGGAGAAGGTGGTAGAGTTTGTGAAGGCGATAGATCAGGATAATACTGGTAACCTTAGAATGTACTGGGGTTATCTTGAAAATAATATGCGTATAGATCAAATGATGTCGAAGTATATTTCTCTTCTTGACAAGAGTAATATTACAAATCCTGTTGAGATAAAAAGAGCAATTGCTGAGAATAATACCTCATATTCAGTAAGTTTTGTTGTAAAACCTTTTGGATTCCAGATGGATTCCAGCATGGTTGTCAACAGTAGTGAAATAAAGGAGTATTACGAAAAACATAAAAAAGCGTTTAAACAGCCTGCAAGTAGAGATCTTTCTTATGTAGTCTTTGAAGTTACACCTTCCGATAAGGATACAAAAGAGGCAGAAGAGAGTATTCAGAAACTTATGGAGGGATTTTCGACTACTGCCAATATGAAGACATTCCTTGCCCGCAGTTCTGATAGGCCACTAAACAAAACCTATTTTAAAGCGGGGGAAATAGCTTCTTATTCACAGGAACTTGAGGATTTTGCAACAAGTGCAAATGTTGGTGCGTTACTTCCTTATTTTAAAAACGATAATTCCTATATTGCAGCTAAAGTTATTGATGTTAAATCTATGCCTGATTCTGTTTTTGTAAAACATATTCTACTTCAAGGTGCAAATGATAAGAAGGCCGACAGCCTTATGACCCTACTCAATTCCGGAGCCGATTTTGCTGCGGTTGCAAAGCAATATTCTGCGGATCAAAATCCAAATGTTGCTGAGCCGGGTGATTTAGGATGGTTGACACAACAATATATGGTACCGGGTTTTGAATCTGTTTTTTCAGAGCCTGTTGGCAAAGTGGTTATTATGAAGACAAATTACGGAGTTCATTTGGTGAAGGTTACAAAGGCGACTGCTCCTGTAAGAAAAGTTCAGTTGGCTCTTCTTGTAAAGGAGATTAATCCAAGCAAACAGACCTATGCTGAGTTCTACTCAAAAGCAAGTGATTTTGTTGGCAAATGCGATGGTTCTCTTGAAAAGTTTAACAAAGTAGCAAAGGCTGAAAACATATACGTGAGAACAGCGCAAAGAGTATTGCCTGGAGCAAAAACTTTGGCCAACTATGAGCATACCAGAGAGATTACAAGATGGGCAAATGATCATAAAGTTGGGGAGGTTTCTCCTATTATTACTGTTGATAATAAATATTTCTTTGTTGCTGCCCTTACTGGAGCACATGAAGAGGGAACTGCTCCAATTAAGGAGATTGCTCCACAGATTAAGAGTGTTCTTATGATGGAGAAGAGAAACGACAAAATGTTGAAGGAGACAGAGGCTTCTGTAAAAGGTCTTACCTCTTTAGATCAGATTGCAGAAAAATTGGGTACAACGGTCAGCAATCAGACAGGGGTTACATTCTCCTCGCTTACCTCACAGCAGCTCGACCCCAAGTTTTTGGGAGCGGTTGCCGGTTCTCCTATGAATAAGATTATGGGTCCTGTAAAGGGAGATATCGGAATCTTCTACTATCTGGTAAACGGACAGGAGAAGGGAGCTTTCTATACAGCAAAAGATGCTTCACAGAAGAAAGTTCAGCAGTTTACTTATATTGTAAGGATGCTTCCTGATATTATGAGCGACGGTAAAGTTAAAGACGAGAGATATAGATTCTATTAATAGAGAGAAGAGTATTTAATGATATAAAAAATACCGGCCAATAAAAAGCGCCGGTATTTTTTTGTAAGAAATAATATGTAAAATAGGGGAGAGTATAACACCCCCTTCATATTATACATTAAATAGGAAGTGCATTATGTCACCGTCTTGGACCACATATTCTTTCCCCTCGGTGGATAATTTGCCTGCAGTGCGGCATGCAGCCTCAGAACCATATTTTATATAATCCGCATACTTTATTACCTCTGCTCTGATGAAGCCCTTTTCAAAATCGGTATGAATCACGCCCGCTGTCTGTGGGGCCTTGTCACCTTTGTTGTAGGTCCATGCCTTCACCTCCATAGGGCCCGCCGTAAAAAAGGTCTCAAGATTAAGAAGTGCGTAGGCACTGCGAATAAGTCTCTCCACTCCAGATTTTTCAAGCCCGATTTCATTAAGAAACATCTGTCTCTCGTCATAGCTCTCCAGTTCTGCGATTTCGGCCTCAATTTTGGCCGCTATTATCAGAATTTGAGCCTCTTCTCCCTTAACTGACTCTCTTACCTGCTCAACATATTTATTGCCCTCTTTTGCGCTGTTTTCATCTACATTGCAGACATACATGATGGGTTTGTTTGTAAGAAGAAAGAGACTCTTTGCTGTTTTTATATCATCTGGGTTGTCGAATATAACTTCACGTGCAGAGCGCCCCTGCTCCAATACCTCTTTGTATTTTACAAGAACCTCATACAACTTTTTAGCCTCTTTATCTCCACCTGTCTGTGCCTGTTTCTGAACTTTGCCGATTCTACCCTCTACCGTCTCTAAATCTTTGAGTTGTAATTCTGTATCTATAATGGCCTTGTCTCTTACAGGGTCAACGCTTCCATCTACGTGTACGACGTTAGGGTCATCGAAGCATCTTAAAACATGGATAATGGCATCTGTTTCACGAATATTTGCAAGGAATTGATTCCCAAGTCCTTCTCCTTTACTTGCCCCTTTTACTAAACCTGCAATATCTACGATTTCTACTGTGGCCGGAACAATTCTGCCAGGGTGAACTATATCTGCCAGTGCCTGCAAACGGTCGTCGGGCACGGTAGTTGAACCTATATTGGGTTCAATAGTGCAGAAGGGGAAATTTGCCGCTTGTGCCTTTCCCGAACTTATACAATTAAATAATGTTGATTTTCCTACGTTGGGCAACCCAACTATTCCACATTTTAAAGACATTTCGTTATATTTTT
This sequence comes from uncultured Muribaculaceae bacterium, assembly GCA_964571395.1. Taxonomy (GTDB): domain Bacteria; phylum Bacteroidota; class Bacteroidia; order Bacteroidales; family UBA932; genus Egerieousia. Next base: position 1,231 of record CAZNBA010000020.1, on the reverse strand, counting down.
ATAAGGGTTGCAAAGTTAGTCATTTTTGCAAAATATGAGTAAATTAGCTGAATATTTAAAGGCGGTATAAAGTACCCCGACAATAAAATCTAAGGAGAATGTTATGAGAAGTGAGGATGTTGTTAAATCTGTGATTATTTTTATTGCCATGTTTTGGAATCTGGAAAATTATTTCGATCCATTTGATGACCCGGGAGTGGCTGACGAGCCTTTTACTCCAAGAGGAGAATACTATTGGACATGGAAAAAGTTTTGCAAAAAGCGAGATGATATTGCCAAGACAATCATTGCGGTAGGGGATAAATATTCTTCATTCCCAGCAGTGATTGGAGTGGCGGAGGTGGAAAACAGATTTGTGCTTAATCAACTTGTAAAGGAGACCCCGCTTGCACGTCTCGGATATAAAGTTATTCATAAAGAGTCTCTGGATAAAAGGGGAATAGATGTCGGGTTGCTTTATAGAGATAAAAAATTCAAACCGCTTACAACAAAGTCAATACTGGTAAAAATTACTGAAGATTCCATATTGTTAACACGTTCTGTGCTGTATGTTAAGGGATTGCTCAATCTTGGTGATGACCTGCCTGAAGGAGCAATTGCAGAGAGCACCATATACGATACATTGCATCTGCTTGTAAATCATTGGCCCTCTAAACTCGGAGATAAGAAGATATCTGATAGGAATAGGATGGCAGCCTCCAATACGGTAAAACGAGTTGTAGATTCTATATTAAATTGCTCAATAAATGCCAAGATATTAGTTATGGGCGATCTGAATGATTCACCCTATTCCGAGCCAGTGGAGAATCTCAGTAATCTGATTAATCTCGCAAAGCCTGTTTTGGAGAGGGATCATTATGCAGGAACAAATAAATACAGGGAGAGTTGGAGTTTGATTGACCAGATGCTTGTTTCAAACTCTTTATTTAATGAGGGTTTTACAGATAAGAGCGGTAAGGAGGTGAGAAAGAAGTTGAGAATGGAGATTTACTCTGATAATTTGCTTACCGATGATAAAACTTATTTGGGACAAAAGCCCTTCAGGACGCTTACAGGCCCAAGATATAATGGAGGAATAAGCGATCATTTGCCTGTAATATTTTTATATGAAAGTTTTAACACCAACTAAATATACCAAAGCGAGGATAAAAACGCCTTACGAGAATTATAGTTATTAGGTGTCCCAAAACACTTGGACATAAATTAAAAGAATTATGCTATAACCACGTTT
>CAZNBA010000019.1:0-24486 GCA_964571395.1 uncultured Muribaculaceae bacterium | reverse complement strand
AATGAGAATGAGAATGAGAGAAATGAGTATTGGTGAAGCAAGGAACGTGGTTTTTGCCTTACCGGCAGCGGGGTTAACTTTTTATTTTACAAATTTGTATGATGATGCGTTTCTGAATCCAAGGAGAAACTCTTTAATTCCTATTCTTTTTTTGCCTGCAACTTGCAACTCTTTTATTGCAAGAACCTCACTTTGGCATATAACGTTGAGGTATGTTTTATTATCGGTCTCAATATTGCCCACCTCTTTAGGATTGTTTTGCTCCGTGACGGAGGCATTTATGCTATTACACTCTGCATCAAATATTTTCACGTCAAACGACTTGTTGCCATCTGTCATTGTTGAATATGCGCAAGGGTATGGCGATAAGCCTCTTATGAGCCTTTCTATCTCTTCAGCAGGCCTATCCCATTTTATGCGGCATATCTCCTTTGTAATTTTTGGTGCCTCCTTTAAATTTTGTGCACCGGAATTAACTTGTTGAAAGTTTTGTGCAATGGAATCGGACTGTTGCTTTGGTGTAAGTAATCCTGTGGAGAGACCTTCAACGGTCTCGGAAACAAGATCTGCACCCATTACCATCAGTTTGTCGTAAAGAGTACCTACAGTCTCTTTCGGCTCAATCAGACACTCTTTTTGCAGAAGAATGGCTCCGGTATCTATCTTTTCGTCGAGCAGGAAGGTGGTTACACCGCTTTTTTGCTCTCCGTTTATGATTGCCCAATTTATCGGAGCAGCTCCTCTGTATTGCGGTAGCAATGAGCCGTGAAGGTTAAAGGTTCCCATCGGTGGCATGCTCCAGACCACTTTAGGCAGCATTCTGAAGGCTACAACAATAAATAAATCAGCTTTTAATTCTTTTATGCTCTCAATGAATGTGGGCTCTTTGAGAAGTGGTGGTTGGAGCAGAGGAAGATTATTGGCCGATGCGAATCTTTTTATATCGCTTTCGCAAGATTTAAGACCGCGCCCGGCCGGTTTATCAGGTACCGTGACAACAGCTGCAATATCGTATCCCTCTTTAACCAATCTTTCCAATGGAGCGACAGCGAATTCTGGCGTTCCCATATAAACTATCCTTATCTTTTTTCTTTCCACCATTATCATTGAATTGTTATACTTATCTTTTTCTTTCCACCATTATTGTTGAATTGTTCCCTTTTTAATGAGTTGGCCGTTATTGCTGAATTTCTCTCTTTTGACTGTTTTGTGTATTATGTGTCTCTGCCGTTCCCTTGTGCATTAGGGCCTTAAAGAAATTAGCTATCATCTTGAGGAAATGAAGATAGACATCGGCATTGAATAGATTGGAATCACGAGTCGATTTCCATGTAAGGAAGATACCCATAGGAAGCAGTACCAATGTTGAGATAAAGGTACCGATTATTGGAAATACCGCTCCATCGTTGGCGAGTTTCTTGCCGCTAATATCCACTACATAGTAGACCACAAAGAAGAGCATGGAGATTATTACTGGTGTCCCAAGTCCTCCCTTTCTGATTATGGCCCCAAGAGGGGCTCCAATAAAGAAGAAGATGAGGCAAGCAAGAGATAGCGTAAATTTTCTATATGATTCAACTATTGTTCTTCTGAACGGATAGCCGTACTGGTATAATTCTTTGCCATAAAATTCTACATTTGATCTTTGATTGTCTATGCTGGCTATTGCGCGGTCATAGGCCTGTAACTCCTCCTGAGCACTTTCCCATTTAAACAGAGAATCGGCAGGAATCACTCCCTTGTATTTTGAGGTGTATGTAGAATCAAAACACTGGGTATAGAGGAGATTTGTGGTATAAACTATACTTCTGACCTTCATCTCAAGAATCTCATTATATTGCGCCTGTAACGAATCCTTGTCTATCTTTAACTGGGAGAGATTTTTTGCCATGACCTCATTACCGTACTTTGCCTTTTTGGATTTCTCAAAAGCATAGTTTTGCAATGGTATTATCAACTCCTGTCTGGTAAAGTTTATCTTCTTAAGAACCAGGCTGGTATCCGTAAAATTCATTATGTTGTCATCCTCATAGTTGGTGCCATTGAAAAGAATGAAAATAAGATCTTTTTTATCCGAAGTAAGTTTAATCTCTCCTGAATCCGCAACGGTGACATTTACATTGCCCTTGTCGGCACTGTGGTTGTATACCATAATGTTGTGCATTATGTTATGCTCGTCTCGGCTGTTTATTCTCAGAGTATAACCCTCTATGCCATTATAAAAGGTTCCGGTTGGAATTTTTATCTCCGATTTAGTTCTGCCGATATCCTCTCTTAGCGTATAAATTTGATTGTATGCTATCGGGATAAGATTATTTGAGGCAAAGAAAGCACCTATACTTATGAGCACTGCAAGAATAATCAACGGAGCGAGAACTCTTTGAAGCGATATTCCTGCCGATTTCATTGCAAGCAACTCGTTGTTTTCACCCTTGTTCCCCATTGTCATTATTGAGGCGAAAAGGGTTGCAAGCGGGAGAGCCATAGGTATCAACGTTGCACAGCCCCATCCAAGAAATTCGGCAATAATGCCCAAACTCAACCCTTTCCCTACAAGCTCATCAATATACAGCCACAGGAATTGCATCATCAATATGAACGTTACCAGCAGGAATGCAACCAGAAACGGCCAAAAAAATGACTGTATTATGAACTTGTCGAGTTTCTTCATTATTTTGTTGCTGTTCTAACGAGTATTTCGTGTGCTGTTGAAAGTCCGTTTACATCTTTTCCACCTGCAGTTGCAAAAAAGGCCTGCCCTCCGCCTCCTCCGAGTATACATTTAGCTGCTGCCTTTATATCTTTGCCTGCATTCATGCCCTTGGCAACCAAGTCATCAGAATACATTAAGGAAAGAGTTGGTTTACCCTCAAATTCGGTAGCTCCGATAAAAATTGTATTCTTTGTCTCAGCCTTCAACATAAAGGCAACATCCTTAATTAAATCTGGCTGAAAGACACCCCTGAATGATACAACTCTGATGCCGTTTATGATAGTTGCATTTTCCAATGCACTGTTTTTTAAAGAAACAGCCCTGTCTTTCATTACTTTGTCGAGGTATTTTTTCATGCTGTCGTTCTCGTCAATCAACTTCTTTATACTTGCAAGCACGTTCTGACTGTTGTTGAAAACCTCTTTAAGAGTTCCGAATATGTCTTCCAAATTTTCAGTGATGGCTTCTGCCTGAGCGCCGGTTGTAGCCTCTATTCTCCTTACTCCTGCTGCAACAGCTGACTCTGAGATGATTTTAAAATAACCTATATCTCCTGTAGCATTTACATGCGTTCCTCCGCAAAGTTCAACAGAGTTAGCGTACTGTATCATTCTTACTTTGTCTCCGTATTTTTCACCGAACAGTGCCATAGCTCCCTTTTTGCGTGCCTCCTCAATTGGCAACTCCCTGTATTCTGTTTTTTGTATGTTGCGGCGGATATAACTATTTACAGTTCTTTCTATCTCGCGCAAAGTTTTTGGCTCAATCTTCTCAAAATGAGAGAAATCGAATCTTAATCCAATTGGAGAGACCAATGACCCTTTCTGTTCTACATGTGTGCCAATTATCTTTCGGAGAGCATGATGCAACAGGTGTGTAGCCGAGTGGTTTGCCGCAGTTGCTCTCCTCCTCTCCAGATTTACCGATGCTGTAAAGGAGCCCTTAGGATTGGTAGGGAGTTTTTCTACAATATGAATAGGAAGGCCATTCTCCTTTATAGTATTTATGACATCTATGCGTTCTTTTTTGTTCTCATTGCAGATTAGTTCACCCGTATCTCCCATTTGCCCTCCGCTCTCGGCATAGAAAGGTGTCTTATCAAGAACAATCTGATAATAAGTTTTGTTTTTTGCCTTTACGCATCTGTATTTAAGTATCCCGATATTCTCTTCTATAGTGGTATCGTACCCTGTAAAGACAGGTGTTGTATATTTTTGCAGTTCTACCCAGTCGCTCTCCTCAACCGATGTGGCATTGCGGCTCCTCTCTTTTTGCTTTTTTAACTCCTTATCGAATTCTATCAGGTCTACATTATAGCCGTTTTCTTTAGCAATAAGTTCAGTAAGGTCTATAGGAAATCCGAATGTATCGTAAAGCACAAACGCATCTTCTCCCGAGATTTTTTTTGTGGCTTTATTCTTTTCTATGAGGGTATCCATGAGTTTGATTCCCTTGTCGAGAGTCCTCAGGAATGCCTCCTCCTCCTCTTTGATTACCTTTTTTATGAGTTTTTCCTGTGCTTTCAATTCTGGGAAAGCCTCTCCCATTTGTTCAACCAGCGTAGGTACAAGACGGTACAGCAATGGCTCTTCCACCTTTAGGAAGGTGTAGGCATATCTTACGGCACGTCTCAGAATTCTTCTTATTACGTATCCCGCCTTAACGTTGGAGGGCAGTTGACCGTCTGCAATTGAGAAACTTATTGCCCTTATGTGGTCTGAAATAACTCGCATTGCAACCCCTGATTTGGTATCAGGTTCGTATTGCTTTCCACATAGTTCTGAAATCTTGCCAATCATTGTTTGGAATACATCTGTATCGTAGTTGCTCTGTTTCCCTTGAAGTGCCATGCAAAGTCTCTCAAGCCCCATACCGGTATCTACATTTTTAAATGGAAGGGGTTCGAGAGTGCCGTTTGCTTTTCTGTTATATTGCATGAAGACAAGGTTCCATATCTCAATTACGAGGTGATGTCCCTTGTTGACAAGTTCCTGTCCGGGTACTTTGGCCCTATCAGAATCATTTCTGAGATCTATATGAATTTCGCTGCAAGGTCCGCACGGGCCGGTCTCTCCCATCTCCCAGAAATTATCCTTTTTATTTCCGAGTATGATATGTTCTTGCGGTAAAAATTTCTGCCAATTCTCTTTTGCCTCACTATCGATGTCTAAATTATCCTCCTTGTTTCCCTCGAAAACCGTTGCATAGAGGCGCTCTTTGTCCAATTTATATACCTCTGTAAGCAGCTCCCACGCCCATTCGATAGCCTCTTTTTTAAAGTAGTCGCCGAAACTCCAGTTTCCTAACATTTCAAACATGGTATGGTGATATGTATCTTGCCCAACCTCTTCCAAATCATTATGTTTACCGCTTACGCGCAAACATTTCTGAGAGTCTGCCACTCTCTTGTATTTGGCCGGTGAATTTCCGAGAAACCAATCCTTAAATTGGTTCATTCCGGCATTTGTGAACATTAGTGTTGGATCATTTTTGACAACCATTGGAGCCGAGGGCACTATGGTATGATTTTTAGAGTGAAAAAAGTCCAGAAAAAGATTTCTTATTTCTTTTGATGTCATATTCGTAAACAATAAAATAGAATGCAAAAATAATCTTTTTAATTTAAAATTTTTATATTTGCAGATGTTAATAAGGTATTTTGTCGGATGACGAGGAAAAAAAAGTATTTGTTCAATGCGGAGACGTTAGCTTATGAGGTTCATAAAATTCCCTTTATGAAGAGGGTTTCCAATGGATTTCTGCTATTTCTTCTAAGTTTTGTTGTAGCTGTAGGTTATTATTTCATATATACCGTATATTTTAAAATGGAGGAGCCTAAATTGCTGGCTCTCAAACAAAAATCCACAGAACTTCATTCAAGGTTAGATATTTTGAATCGTAAATTTGAAAGAAGTAACAAGCTATTGCTCGAACTTCAAATGCGCGATAATAATGTATACCGTCCTATTTTCGGTATGGAAGAGATTTCTCAGGAGGTAAGAAATGCCGGATTTGGAGGTGTGAACAGATACGAGAGATTGGAAAATTTTACAAATGCTACGTTCATAACCGATATTGAGCGGAAAATGGATATTCTTTACAAGAAGGCCTTTGTGCAGTCTCGGTCATACGATGATGTCTCTACCTTGGCAAAGCGTGCCGATAAAATGGCCTCCAGTGTACCTGCTATTCCACCGATTAATTTGGATAGAGCAAAATTATCGAGTCGTTTCGGATTCAGAATAGATCCGGTTTATGGTGGAGCAGAATTTCATCAGGGGATAGATCTTTCCGCTAATTCGCGCAGATCAGGTGAGCCTGTTTACTCTACCGGTGACGGTAGGATAATGGAGGTTAATTTCAACTTTTTCGGATATGGTACGGAGGTAGTCGTGGATCATGGATTCGGATATCAAACGAGGTATGCACATCTTTCACGTACCATTGTGAGGAGAGGCGATAAAGTGTTGCGCGGTCAACAAATAGCCGAGATGGGAAATACCGGAAAATCAACGGCTCCTCATCTTCACTACGAGGTTATGTATAAGCAAAAGAGGGTTAATCCGCTAAACTATTTCGATTGGGATTTGAGAGGTACAAAATACCGTGATTTGCTGAATGCCGGATTAAGAGAGGTTAAGCAGAATGGGCAAATATAGATTCAATAGAGAGCAACTCAAGTTCGTTGAGGATAAGTTGGGACTGAAAGGATGGGTGCTGAAAGCTGTCAAGTATTTTATTATCAGTATCCTGCTTGCTGTACTTTACTATTTTGTAATCTCTTTGTTTTTCAGTACAGATAGAGAAAGAAGAATTGCAAGAGAAAATAAAATGTTGGCTCAGGAGTATAAAATGCTTAAGGAGAAGATGAAGGTTCTTGATAATACTGTATTGAATTTGAAGGAGAGAGACCGAGAGATATATAAGAGTATTTTTAATGCGGAGCCTCCGGCCTTGTCAATGGATAATGCCGATGATGAGAGTTTTTTCTCTCAAATTGATACCTCAAATAACGATAGAATTATAAAATATTCTCGTGAAATGCTCTCAAGAGTTGAAAATAATGCCTCAATGGTGAGCAAATCCATTCAGGTTATAACGGCGGAACTCACAAAACTTGGAGCAAGTGCCACTAATATTCCATCGATAGTTCCTATACGTGATTTTTCAATAGAGCAGACGGGGGCCTCAATAGGAAACAGGGTAAATCCTTTTTATAAGACGGTTAGATATCATGGAGGGGTGGATCTTTTGGCGGCTACCGGGACAGATGTTCTTGCGGCGGGAGATGGAGTGGTAGAGTCGCGGTCAAAGGAGGACAGAGGGGTAGGGAATAGTGTGGTAATAAACCATAAAAACGGATATGTTACAAAATATTATTATCTTGGTGATGTACTTGTCTCTAAGGGCCAAAGTGTGAAGCAGGGAAATGTGATAGCGCGGATTGGAATTTCTGGAATGTCGTTTGCTCCACATCTGCATTATGAGGTTACTTTCAGGGGAAAACAGATGGATCCCGTGAATTACTTCTTTTCAGAAATGACCCCACAGATGATAAGGGAGATGATGATAATTACAATGAATACAGGTCAGTCTCTTGATTGATAATTAATTATACTATGCCTTATTTAGAAAAACCTATAGAAAAACTTTACTATACGATAGGTGAAGTTGCAGAGATGTTGGGAGAAAACGCCTCGCTTGTGCGTTTTTGGGCCTCTTCTTTTCCGGAGTTTATCAAGCCCGCAAGAAACAAAAAGGGGAATCGTCTCTTTACGCAGCAGGATGTAACAAACTTTAAATTTATTCATAATCTCGTTAAGGAGCGCGGAATGACATTGGAGGGTGCGGCAAAGCGCATGAAGGAGAATAGGGATGGAGATGATAAGAGAATTGAGGTTATAGAGAGGCTTACGGCTATCAAGAGACGTCTGCTGAATATCACCGATGAGTATTCGTTTATTAATGATGTAGAAGAGGCGGGCATTGAGCCTGTTGCAGATAGAATAGATGTAAATATTTTTGAGAATAATAATAATGAAGGCGTATGAACTTATAGCACCGATTGAGGCGTTAGCGCCAAGAGAGAATCAGGAGGAATGGGATAATTGCGGCTTTTCTGTCGGGAGTCCCAACTCTAATGTCTCCAAGGCTCTGATTGCACTTGATTGTACCGAGTCTATAATGGATGAGGCGATAAGATTGGGATGTGATATTGTAATTACTCATCATCCGCTTATCTTCAGGGGGTTGAAAAGTGTTAATCTGGATACGCATTTAGGACGGACAATAGAAAAGGCTGTAAAAAATAATATTACAGTCTATTCGGCTCATACCAATATTGATAAGGCGAGGCCGGGAGTAAGTACCCTGATGGCCGACAGGTTGGGTCTTATGAAGTGTAAAGCGTTGAGCGCTCGGGGGTTCGGCATAGTGGGTAATTTGCGGGAGCCGCTTTTGGCAGAACAGTTGATTGAGTTGGTAAAGAGCCGATTTGGTATTGACCATGTGAGGTGCTCAGCTCCGCAAAGTGGAAAAATAGAAAGAGTTGCATTATGTGGCGGGAGCGGAAGAGATTTTATAACTGATGCCGGGAGAGAGGGAGCGCAGGTTTATATTACCGGCGATATAAGTTATCATGAATTTTATTGTGAAGAGGGCTTCATGATTATAGATATAGGCCATTTTGGAGGTGAATATGAAGTGCTGTCTCTATTTGCAAAGATAGTTTCGGAAAATTTTCCTAACTTTGCGGCCTTAATTGGAAAAGAAAATAAAAATCCTATATATTACTATTAAAGTGTAATTATGGCAACAACAAAAAAGAATAAAGTCGTTATGCCTCCAGTCGTTGAAGGCGAGACATTTGCTTCGCTGCAGAATGTCAAGAATCTGGATTCGGATATGAGCATTGAGAGCAAACTCCGTCTTCTATACAGGCTTCAGAAAACAGATAGCAAAATAGATAGAATCTATATGCTCAGAGGAGAACTTCCACTTGAGGTTCAGGATCTTGAGGATGATATCCTTGGACTAAAAACAAGAATCTCCAATCTCCAAAAGGATATTAAGGAGATAGAGGCTTTTATTGCTCAAAAGAAGCAGGATATCGTTAGTGGCAAGGCTTTAATGGAGAAATATGAGAGTCAGAGGAATAATGTGAAAAATAACCGCGAATACGATTCTCTTACCAAGGAGATGGAGTATCAGGACCTCGATTGCCAACTTTCTGAGAAAAAAATTAGCGATAATACCAAGTTGATGGCAGATAAAAAATTGGCACTCGACGAGGCGATGGCCTCTTTAAAGGGTAGAGAAGAGGATCTGCAAAATAAGAAAAAAGAGCTTGAAAATATTGTAGAGGAGACAAAGAAAGAGGAGGAAGCTCTTCTTAAGGAATCTAAAGAAATTCAAAGTCAGATTGATGCGAGGATACTTAATGCTTATGAGAAGGTAAGAACAAATGCAAGAAACAAGTTGGCTGTAGTAACAATAAAAAGAGATGCCTGCGGCGGATGTTTCAACAAGATACCACCTCAAAAACAATTGGATATTGAGGCAAGCAAGAAGATTATCGTTTGCGAATACTGCGGAAGAATCCTTGTCAGTTCTCAATTCGACCAGGAAGAACAATAATAAAATGGAACAGAGACCTTATACGTTAAGGGAACTTTTTTTCAGACATATAGCACAGACATCCTCACTTCCTTTAGGTTTAGATATAGAAAGGGCTGAGGGTGTTTTTTTATATGGTAAAGATAAAAAGTATCTCGATCTCATATCGGGAGTATCGGTAAGTAATGTAGGCCACTCGAATCCTGAATTAATACAGGCAGTGAAGAACCAGGTAGACAAACATATGCATCTTATGGTGTATGGTGAGATTATCCAATCCCCACAAGTGCTGCATGCACAGTTGCTTACCTCTATCTTACCCAGGACGTTGCAATCTGTCTACTATGTCAATTCCGGCAGTGAGGCAAACGAGGCTGCTCTCAAACTTGCAAAAAAGGCTACCGGCAGAAGGCGAATGATAAGTTGTTATAATGCTTATCATGGCAGCTCGCATGGAGCGCTTAGCATGATGAGCGACAATTCCTTTAAGGCGCCATTTGAGCCGTTGCTCCCGAATGTAAGTTATATCGGATTTAATAATATTAAAGACCTCGACAAAATCAATGAGGAGACAGCTTGTGTTCTTATTGAGCCTGTTCAGGGTGAGGGCGGTGTTCAAATTGCAACGCAGGAGTACATGAGTGCTCTAAGAGCAAAGTGTGACAAAACAGGCACCCTTCTAATATTTGATGAGATACAAACTGGGTTCGGACGTACAGGAAAAATGTTCGCATTTGAAAATTACGGAGTGGTTCCCGATATACTTACCCTTGCCAAGGCTTTGGGTGGTGGAATGCCATTGGGGGCTCTTGTAGCTTCAGAAAAACTTATGTCTGAGTGGCAAGATAATCCACCATTGGGACATATCACAACATTTGGCGGTCATCCGGTTTCGTGTGCGGCCGCACTTGCCTCTCTTAAGATTCTCCTGAGAGAAAAATGGGTGAGTGAGGTGAATGGCAAATCAAAAATTTTCATAGAAAAATTAAAAGTTCATCCGCTTGTAAAAGAGATACGTGCAGCTGGCTTGTTAATTGCCGTGGATCTTAAGGATTACGACAAGGCAAAAAAAATACTATATTTACTTTTGGATGAAGGAGTGCTGACAGATTGGTTCTTGTTTCAGCCTACCTCATTTAGGATAGCTCCTCCGCTTTGTATTACCGAGGAGGAGATTGAAATGGCATCAGATGCTATTTTAAAGGCATTGAATAAATTAAAATAAAGATACATGGCAAAAATTACCGGGAAACGCGGTGTTTCCGCAGCCTCCAAAAATAAAGATATAGAGCTGTTGGGGCTTGAATCGGGGCGCAAACCGCCTCAGGCACTCGATATAGAGGAGGCTGTGCTGGGTGCACTGCTTCTTGAGCCGAATGCGATAACCGAGGTAATGGATGTTCTGATGCCGGATTGTTTCTACAGTGAGGCAAACAGAAAGATATATGGTGCAATCTATTCTCTTGCACAGAGTCATAAGCCCGTTGATATCTTTACGGTTTCTGAGGAGTTGAAAAAGACAGGGGATCTGGAGATTGTAGGAGGCCCTTATTATTTGAGTCAATTGAGTATGCGCATAGGTGCAGCGGCTCATTTGGATTTTCATGCCAAGATATTAATACAAAAATATATTCAGAGAGAGTTGATCTCTATCTCCAATGAGATTCAAAAGAAATCATTTGACGATTCAATCCCCGTAGACGACCTTCTCGATAATACACAGCAGAGTATTTTTGACCTTGCGGACAGAAATATGCGCAGGGAGACACAGTCTGTTAAGGAGGTTATTAATGAGGCGATAGATGATTTACAATCTTTCCAGGAGCGTGCAGATGGATTAAGCGGTGTTCCGAGCGGTTATACCGGCATAGACCGTATAACTTTAGGGTGGCAGCCTTCCGATTTGATTATAGTGGCAGCGCGTCCTTCTGTGGGAAAGACTGCTTTTGTGCTTACAATGGCAAGAAATATGGCAGTGGATCATAAAGTACCTGTCGCATTTTTCTCATTGGAAATGTCTTCAAAACAGTTGGTGAAACGTCTGATGATTAGTGAAACAGGTCTTTCTGCAGATAAAATCAAAGGTGGAAAAAAGTTGGAGGATTATGAGTGGCAGCAACTTAATGACCGTCTTAACTCGTTGAGTCAAGCTCCTTTATATATTGATGATACTCCTTCGTTGGGAATAAACGAGTTTAGGTCCAAGGCAAGAAGACTTGTAGCTTCCGCAGGAGTGAAGATGATAATAATAGATTACCTTCAACTTATGACAGGTCCTGTAGAGTTGCGAGGTATGAGAGAGCAGGAGGTCTCTGCCATATCGAGATCTCTAAAGGCTACTGCAAAGGAGCTGAATGTTCCCATCATCTCTCTTTCTCAGTTGAGTCGTGCTGTGGAGACAAGAGGTGGAGAGAAAAAACCCCAATTGAGTGACCTTCGTGAATCCGGTGCTATTGAGCAGGATGCGGATATTGTAATGTTTATTCACCGTCCTGATTATTATGGTCTTACTGATGATCCTACTCAAATAGGACTTACAGAAATAATTATTGCAAAGCATCGTAACGGAGCCACGGGAGATGTAAAAATGAGGTTCAGACATTCGGAGGTTAAGTTCGTGGATATAACCGATTCTGCTATTGGAGGACCTGAACAGTCCGCCTATGAGGAGTCTCCGCTGTCGGAGTCCAGAATGAATGCCGGTTCCGATGAGTTTGATGATGCGAATATGAACTTTTAATAATTTATATAATGAAGTTAAATTTAATCTCAAAGGTACATTTCATATTGTTCGCAGTTATTATCTTGTGTGCTAATGAGATGTACGCTCAGGGAAATTTCCCTTTTAAGGAGGGGGAAAAGTTGTCATATGTAGTTAATTACAGATGGGGCAGTGTAGATACTGATGTTGGAGAGGCGCATGTAAATCTTAAATATGACAATAATCTGTATCACCCTGTGGTTACGGGAAATACATACAAATTCTGGGATGTTTTTTTCAAGGTTAGAGAACTTTTCGAATCTCAGTTCAGAGTTACCGACGGCAGGCCTGTCTATTTCCATAGGAATACTCGTGAAGGTAAATACAATATGTTGAATACCATGATATTCAACAATAATAATTATGAGATAAGCTGTAGTACTCAAAAAAATGACGGACCTGTAAAGGATTCATTGATAAAGGCCACGCATAATACATATGATCTTGTCTCTCTGTTTTTCAAGGTAAGATGTCTCGATTTTTCCAACACTCCCGTTGGAGTGAGACAGCCTATATCATTTGTGATTGACAGGGAAATTTATGACCTGTATTATATTTACAGAGGTGAGTTTATAAAGAAGTTTAAGGGTCTGGGGACTTTTAGAGTACTCAAATTTAATGTAAAGGTAATAACCGGTGAGGTTTTTTCAGGAAAGGATGACCTTACCGTATATGTAACGAGTGATGAGAATAAAATTCCGTTGTTGTTTGAATCTCCAATTCTTGTAGGTAAAGTATCCGGACGGCTTACCTCTTTTTCAAACTTAAAATATCCGCTAACTTCCAAAATAAAATGAGTTCCGCAATTAAAGAGGTAAGGCATAAGGGTAGAGTTACGACTGTAACGCCACAGGTGATTTCGGTTGAGATTACAGATCGAAGTATGTGCTCCGAATGTAGTGCGAAAGGCCTTTGTGCAGCCTCCGAATCTAAAATCAAAATAATCGAGGTAAAGAATAGATATGGTGACGAGTATTCTGCCGGGGATGAGGTTGATGTTATAATGCGTACAGCTCTCGGCCTGAAGGCAGTGCTTATCTCTTATGTAATACCTTTGCTCATCATATTGATAATATTATTATCTTTGTCAGAATTTGGCGTCAGTGAATTATTATCCGGACTGATTGCTATTGTTGCGGTAGGCATATATTTTTGTATAGTTTTTTTGTGTAGAAAGAGGATTGCGGGAGCATTTGATTTTACGATATCAAAAATAAATATATAATGAGTACTGTTGTTATTTTTACCGTTGTCAGCCTGACCCTTTTAGGGCTGCTTCTTGCGGTTGTGCTATATTTGGTAGCACAAAAATTCAAAATTAAAGAGGATCCGAGGATTGATATCGTGGCTGCTATAATGCCAGGAGCTAATTGCGGTGGTTGTGGCCAGGCGGGATGCCGTGCCTTTGCCGAGGCATGTGTCAAGGCCCCCAATCTCGACAACCTTTTTTGTCCTGTGGGAGGGAATGAAACCATGAAAAAAGTTGCCGGAGCATTGGGCTTTGAGGTTAAAGAGAAGGCTCCGATGGTTGCGGTTGTAAGATGTGGTGGAAGTTGTGATAAACGTGTAAGGACCAATACTTATGATGGTATAAAATCTTGTGCCGTAATGTCTTCTCTTTATACAGGCGATACCGGATGCAGCTGGGGTTGTTTGGGACAGGGTGATTGTGAAAGAGCCTGTAAGTTTGGCGCTATTGAGATTAATGAGGAGACGAGGCTTCCGGTTGTGGATGATGATAAATGTACAGCATGCGGAGCCTGCGTAAAGGCTTGTCCCAAAGGAGTGATCGAATTGAGAAATAAGGGGCCGAAATCTCGCAGGGTTTATGTCAGTTGTGTAAATAAGGATAAAGGCGCTGTTACAAGAAAGGCATGCACTGTTGGTTGTATTGGATGTATGAAATGCACAAAGGTTTGCGCTTTTGATGCCATAACTGTAGAAAATAATCTGGCATATATAGATTTCAATAAATGTAAGATGTGCAGAAAATGCGTTGAAGAGTGTCCTACAGGAGCGATATTATCGGTGAACTTTCCGCCGCGTCCTCCAAAGCAGGAGGCAGGAGAGGCTTCTTTAAATGTAAAGGAGAACTCTGATGCGGTTGCTTCAAATACAGAAACAAAGAAAAATTAATTATTATAATGAAGACTTTTTCAATAGGTGGAGTTCATCCAAAGGACAATAAGATCTCCGCGAATTCGGCAATTGAGGAGTTCCAGATACCTAAAATTGCCTATATCTCCATGTCGCAACATCTTGGTGCTCCGGCTGAGCCGATAGTGGCTGTAGGAGATAAAGTGAAAGTGGGGCAGTTAATAGCCAAACCTTCTGGGTTCATTTCCGCTCCGGTTCATTCTTCTGTTTCCGGAACTGTAAAATCAATTGATACTATTAAGGATCTTGCCGGTAATCCATGCAAAGCTATTGTTATCACTGTTGAGGGAGATGAGTGGGACGAGTCGATAGATCGCACTGAATCAATAACAAGAAAAATCAGTTTGGGCGCTAAAGAGATTATAGATAGAATTGCGACGTGTGGAGTTGTCGGCTTGG
This sequence comes from uncultured Muribaculaceae bacterium, assembly GCA_964571395.1. GTDB lineage: Bacteria > Bacteroidota > Bacteroidia > Bacteroidales > UBA932 > Egerieousia. The sequence continues at coordinate 9,841 of CAZNBA010000019.1, read as the reverse complement.
GTGGTGCAACATTTCCCACAAATGTCAAATTATCACCTCCTCCGGGAAAGAAGGCAGAGGTTCTGATTATCAACGGTGCCGAGTGTGAGCCCTATTTAACATCCGATTATAGATTAATGATGGAGAGACCGGAAGAGGTGATGATTGGAGCAAAGATAATGATGGTTGCTCTTGGCGTTTCTAAAGGTTATATCGGTATCGAAAAGAATAAGTCGGAGGCAATTTTTAAGTTGAAACAATTTGAGAATCAGTACCCCAATATTAAAGTACTTACATTAAAGAAAAAATATCCGCAAGGCGGAGAAAAACAATTAATTCAGGCTGTCACAGGCAGAGAGGTACCATCAATGGGATTACCTATTGATGCCGGTGCGGTTGTTCAAAATGTGGGAACGGCCTTTGCAGTTTATGAGGCAGTACAAAAGAACAAGCCTCTTTTTGAGGGAGTTATGACAGTAACAGGCAACTGCAGCGTGGCACAAAAAAATTTCATACACAGAGTTGGCACGCCTCTGAGCGAAATAATTTCAGCAACGGGTGGTGTACCTGGTGGCGCGGTAAAGGTTATTAGTGGCGGTCCGATGATGGGCAAGGCCATATCAAATATTGAGGCTCCAACGTTAAAGGGAACCTCCTCCATACTTTACCTTACGGCTGATCAGACCAAAAGGAGGGAGGAGAGTAATTGTATAAGATGCGGTAAATGTGCCGATGCTTGTCCGATGGGGTTGGAACCATATCTCCTCAATAAACTCGGACGTGCCGGGAGGATGGAGGATTTGGAGAGTCACCATGTCTATGATTGTATTGAGTGTGGTTGCTGTTCATTTACTTGTCCTGCATTTATACCTCTTCTTGATACAATACGTCTTTCGAAGGCTCGCGTGATGAGAATAATGAAGAGTCGTCCAAAAAAATAGTTAACTGATTGGAAATATTAAATTTAGATAGATAATGGAAAAACTGCTTGTTTCACCTTCTCCACATATCCACGGAAAGGAGAATACTGCAAGAATAATGAGAGATGTACTTATTGCTCTGTCGCCAACAGTGCTGGTATCAATTTGGTTTTTTGGTTTTAGTGCCATAAAGCTAATTGTTGTTGGGGTGCTCTCATCAATTCTTGTCGAATTTCTGATAGAAAAGTATCTGCTTAAGAGTAGAATTACGATTAGTGATTGCTCAGCGGCGGTTACAGGTCTTCTTTTGGCATTGAACCTCCCACCTGCTTCACCATGGTGGCTAATAATAATAGGTTCGGTTGTGGCTATCGGAGTTGCCAAGATGACTTTTGGCGGTCTCGGTCAGAATCTCTTTAATCCCGCCCTTGTAGGACGTGTATTTTTACTTGTATCGTTTCCTGTAATTATGACTACATGGACTGTCCCTCAGCCATGGTTCAGTGAGGTTGCAGATGCTTTTTCCGGTGCTACCCCTTTAAGTCTTATCAAGGAGGGGCTTGCAAAGGGCGAAACTGTCCAGCAGATAATTTCGGCCAATAATCTCTCATTCGGTCAGATGTTTTTTGCCAGGATGGGAGGCTCTATGGGTGAAATTTCAGCTGTCGCGATACTTATAGGATTTATTTATTTATTGGTTCGCAGAGTAATTAAACCTCATATACCGCTTGCTATATTCTGCACTATTGCAGCCTTTTCTGCAATATTGTGGGGAGTAAATCCTGATCATTATACAGATCCTCTTTTCAATTTGGTTTCCGGTGGTGTTTTGCTTGGGTCAATTTTTATGGCAACTGATTATACCACTTCGCCAATGAGCAGTAAGGGGATGATAATTTTTGGTATCGGAATCGGTATTCTGACAGTTTTGATACGTGAGTTCGGTGCCTATCCTGAGGGAGTCTCTTTTGCAATCCTTATTATGAATGCAACAGTTCCGCTTATTAATATGTACTGTTTACCTAAAAGATTCGGGAGGGTTAAATAATGGCTATACAATCATCATTTAAGAATATGGTTATAGTGCTTTCGCTTGTTTGCCTTGTTTCATCGGCGGTAGTGGGCGGAATATATGCACTTACAAAAGATCCTATCGAAAAGGCTCAGGCCGATAAGGAGAACGCCGCCATTGCGGAGGTTGTTCCTAAGTTCGACAATACTCCTAAGGAGTGCTCGCTTACAATTAAGGGTGAAGATGCAAGTTATAATGTTTATATTGCAAAGAAGGGGGCAGACGTTGTTGGGTATGCCGTTGAGAGTAGTTCAACCGGTTTTGGCGGTCCTATCAAACTTATTGTGGGTTTTACTCCAGACGGTGCTATATATGATGTGGCAGTGGTTGCCTCCTCTGAAACCCCTGGACTCGGTGATAAGATTAATAAAAACAAGAGCAATTTCAGCGTTCAGTTCAAGGGTAAAAATCCGGCTGATTTTAAACTTGCCGTAAAGAAAGATGGTGGCGATGTAGATGCCATAACGGCCTCCACAATCTCCTCCCGTGCCTTTACAAAGGCTGTTGAAAATGCTTATAACATATTGCAGGCTATGCTTGCAGGAAAGGCTCAGGTTGAAAGTGTAAGCGGAGCGACAAAAACAGCCAACTAACAGATAACATTCAAAAAACAAAAGATATGAGTAAATTCGGTTTGATAACAAAAGGGTTGATTAAAGAAAACCCTACATTCGTTCTTGTTTTGGGAATGTGCCCGACTATCGGAACAACCACATCTGCCATAAACGGTATGGGTATGGGACTTGCGACAATGGCTGTGCTTGTTCTCTCCAATATGGCGATTGCGGCTGTGGCACCGTATATTCCCGATAAGGTGAGAATACCTTGCTACATAGTTATAATTGCGGCCTTTGTGACTGCGGTTCAGTTTATCATGCAGGCATATACGCCGGCGCTTTATGAAACTTTGGGAATATTTATCCCATTGATAGTTGTAAACTGTATTGTTCTCGGCAGGGCTGAGGCCTTTGCAAACAAACATACAGTAATGGAGTCGGCCTGTGACGGACTTGGCATCGGGCTCGGTTTTGTGCTTTCACTTACTGTGATAGGTTTTGTAAGAGAATTACTTGGAGGACTATCAATATTCGGTAATAAGATTTCAAGTTCGGACGGTATGTTGGCCTTTGTTTTGGCTCCTGGCGGATTTCTTGTTCTCGGATATCTCATGGTGTTATTCAACAAAATAAAGGCTAAAAACTAATAAAACAATAAGAGATGGAATATATAATTATAATAATATCTGCGGTCTTTGTTAATAATATTGTTTTAACACAGTTTTTGGGAATATGTCCTTTTCTGGGTGTATCCAATAAGGTTTCAACCGCATTCGGAATGGCAGGAGCAGTCTGTTTTGTAATGGCTCTCGCAACATTGGTAACTTGCCTTGTACAGGAGTACCTCATGGTTCCTCTTCATATAGAATTTATGCAGACCATCATGTTTATCCTTGTTATTGCTGCTCTTGTGCAGATGGTGGAAATAGTACTTAAAAAGGTGAGCCCTGCACTATATCAGGCTCTCGGAATATTTCTTCCCCTAATAACAACAAACTGTGCTGTGTTGGGTGTTGCCATAATGGTGGTTTCAAAGCAATTTACATTTGGTGCTGCACCTCATATGCTAAATTTGGCGCAATCTGTAGTATTTGCATTTGCAACTGCTTTGGGCTTTGGTGTAGCGCTTATTCTCTTTGCCGGATTAAGGGAACAGTTGGAATTGTCAAATATTCCAAAATCTTTTAAGGGAATTCCTATTGCGCTTGTAACGGCAGGAATACTTGCAATGGCCTTTATGGGCTTCTCCGGTCTTGTTAAATAGAGAATTAATTTATGCGAAGAACGTATAGGAAAAATAGTTGATTATGGATAATAAAAAAGCGATATCACAAATAATGACAGCATTGGAAATAGAGGCGCTTATGAGGGAGAACAGCATAGATGAGGCCTATAAGCAACTTCTTGAACTTTTGAAAAGAGAGCCGCAAAATGCTCATGGATGGTATTTGCTCGGAGGTATTTATCGCAGGCAACAATTATGGGGTGAGGCAATAAATGCCTATAATAAGGCAAAGATGATAGACCCGCATGGACCGGCTGCTGCAGCAATAGAATCAATCTATGGGATTCTGAACTTTGTAAATACGGATCTCATGAATCCATAAAGTTTATTAATTGTAATGCCATGGAGTCTGTGATATTGTAGTATTCATTAAATTCTCTGGTATTATATCAATTTATAGCGCCGTCAGGAATATTCTGGCGGCGCTTTTATGATATTTGTGCAGATTTGATATTTTTTGTGCAAATATGATACTTTTTAATCTATTTATTTGTTGCATTTTTGCAACATAAGTTATAGAAGAGTACTATTGTGGCTTTTTGATTAAATAGATTATAACTCCTAAATATTATATAGAGATGAAGAAAATTATTACCATGTTTATTTGTGCTTTAATGTGCACTACACTTGCATTTGCCGGCTCTCCAGATAAAAAAGAGGCTAAAAAGGCAAAGCTGATTGAAAATTATGACAAATTATTGGCTGGATGGGATTCTTCCGAAACCGGTTTTGACGAGCCGGATGCATTGATTCTTTCAACAACAGCTATGTTGGATCGTATGCGTGAATTGATTGCTGCAGAGCGTAATTCGCGTGTTGATATTAATACTGAGAAGAAATTACCTCGCCTAATGAATGCAAAGGGTAAAGTTGTTAGTCCGTCTGCGTTCGTTAAGAGCAATAAGGAGTTGGCTGCCTCTGCTAAAGCTGTTTCGGAAACCGCACAGGCCCAGTTAATTATAGCACAAGCTTTGGTTAAATCGATGGCTAATCCTAAGACTATGATTAAAATGGCGGTTGCTTTCAGACGCGTGAAAAGTTGCCTTTCGGCTACCAAATCGACAGTAGAATATGCGCAGGTCATTACTGAAGTTATCAAAAATAGAGCGCAAACGCTTGCTCAGTTTCAGAATATTGTAAAAAAATAACCCGGCGGATACGAGGTGACATTGTGTGTGAGATGGAGAACACCGATATTGGATAGAAACAAGGTGTAGATGTATTTATAGTTAGCATGGGAGGAAAATGAAAGTAGGAGGAAAACTTTCGTTTTCCCCCCACTTTATTATTCTTTTTGATTGTTATTATTTCTGGCTCTTTACTGTGGGATCTGTAAGAACTTTGTGTATTTTGTTTGAGAGATACAGGTAATGCGCCTTCTCTGTCGGGGTAGTTGCAGGCATTGTTTTAAGCTTTGCCACAAGAGTGTTCAACTGATAGTAGACAATTGAACTTACATCCGATTTATCCTTATCTGGATCGGGCATATTATAGAATCTCCTGTACATTGCTGGCATATCCTCTCCGGTATAAACATTCAATAGAGCGTTTACATAACATTTTTGTAGAATTCTCTTGTAAGTGGCATCTGTTGGATTTGCGGCTGCAGACCATACGGTACTGTTCATATCAGCAAAAAGATTATCTATAGTATATGCCTTTGCACCCTCTTGCAGTTGAGCTTTATATAGATTAGAAAGCACTCTTCTGCTCATGAGGTTATTTAATGTGCCGCTGTATGTATTCTCAATGACACCGCTGGCATTTGTCGAGATCTTTTCCATTACAGCTGAAGGAACGAGCCATAATTGAGGTGTGAAGAGATTCTTTTTGAGGAAAGCCATAGCCTCCTGCTGTTTGCTTTTTTCTACAAAAGTATAAAGAGCTCCCGGTTGTTCGATTGTTTTGTTATCGTGATAAATTCCTCCAATCCATTTTGCAACATGATTAACGTATCTTTTGTACTGCGACACAACCTCATCAGACATAGTTTTAAGATTCTCATATCCTTTATCTGGCTCGCTTGTCCATTCGATAATATGGCTCATTACATATTTAAGGTTCTTGATGCCGAGCGTGTTGGTTTCCATATGGTTTGCGCCCAAGTCCTCTGACTGGTAACGCGGATCGTTAGGGTCGCTCTCCGTACCGAACACGAGATTTGGATTCTGATTCTTCTCAATTATCCATTTATTCAATTTTGGGAGCTCTTTTTCAGGGTCGTTAATATCGAGAAATCTTCTATATCCCCATTCGATAGACCACGCATCATATTCGCCGAGGCGCGGAAAAAGCAGTTCTCTTGGAATATTGTCTCCAGGCTGTGCAACATAGTTGAAACGGGAGTAGTCCATAAGGGTTGTTGAGTTGCCGTGTTCTTTAAGAAACTGCGGGTCTCTCAATTGTGCGGCGGTAAAATGAGAACTGCCGCCGAAATTATGTCGGAGTCCCAAAGTATGACCAAGTTCATGAGAGGAGACAAAACGTACGAGTTGTCCCATAAGTTCAGAATCGAATGTCATCTTTCTTGCACCCGGATCTACAGGAGAACATTGAATAAAATACCAGTTTCTTAAGAGTGACATTACATTATGATACCAGTTTACATGGCTCTCAATAATCTCTCCTGAACGGGGGTCATTTATGTGCGGACCGCTTGCATTAGGGGTTGATGAGGGTTTGTAAACTATTGCCGAGTAACGGGCATCCTCCAGAGACCAGGTTGAATCCTGCTCCTTTGTAGGGGCAATTTTTCCTACAATGGCATTCTTGAAACCTGCTTTTTCGAACACTTTCTGCCAGTCATTTACGCCCTGTATCAAATATGGTACCCACTCCTTTGGAGTTGCAGGATCTATATAATATACAATTTGTTTGGCCGGTTCAACGAGCTCTCCTCTTTTGTATTTCTCCATATCCTCTGGTTTAGGCTCCAGTCTCCATCTTGTGATAAGTCGCGTGCGTTCTACTCTCTGCGGGTTTTTGTCAAAATCTGTAAAACCGACTGTGAAATAACCTACGCGGTCATCTGCATATCTTGCAAGCATAGGTACTTTCGGAAGCAGTACAAATGAACTGTTCAACTCATAAGTTGCTGTAGGGTTACCCTCTTGAAGAGCATAAGTGTTCACAACTTTAAATTCAGTATTGATTGGGTAGGTCTTTATCTCTTTAATGTATGATTTATCCTTTTGAATGCTGCCTATTTTCATCTCCTTTTTGCTCTCTTTGTCAAAAAATAGATATTCCGGATCGGAGGAGATAAAATCGGTAACATCTATTATATTATCCATTTTGTCTGCAGATTGTGCCTTTATAGGAAAGGAGGCTACGATAGCAGGAAAATTTGAGTTGGCTACATTTGCCGACATATCTCCGGTAGAACGTTCTCTGAACATCAGATTCTTCAGAAATATCTTATTCTCCGGGCCCATCTCGAAACGAAACATCGCTTCATTGATAATATCTCCTGCATAGCCGTCGAATGCGGTATGTTTTCCCTCTGCGGCTTTGGCAATTCTGCTTACCATTCTTATGTCGCGTCCCATCAGGGAATCTGGAATATTTAAATAATATTTATCATCTTGCATGTAAACCGTTGTCATGCCTTTCATTATCTTGGCAGATGGTTTTATGAATTTAGCCATAGTAGCGGGGCCTTTTGCAGTGGCTTTGGTAGAATCCTGTGTCTGTTTTGACATGGCAGCAGTTTGCTGTTTATCTCCTTTTTTCTCTTTTTTTTGAGAATACGCCGGTCCTGAAATACAGATAATTAGTATTGATAGTACCGCTAGTAATAATTTTTTTTGCATACTTTTTATTTTATAGTGTTTGTTTACTTATCCTGTTTAATTTTTTATGGCACTCCCAAAGTACCACGCCGGCAGAGACGGAGATATTCAAAGAGTGTTTTGTACCATACTGTGGAATTTCCCATACTTGATCACTGGTGCTTACTATCTCCTGTTGCACCCCTTTTACCTCGTTCCCAAAGACGAGAGCGTATTTTTTCTCCTTTGATAATACTGTTTTTTCAAGTGAAACGGAATTCTCCGCCTGTTCTATACTAATAATTTCGAATCCGTTGCTTCTAAGTTTGGCAATTGCCTCTGAGGTCTCTTTGAAATAGATCCACTCAACAGAAAATTCGGCGCCCAAAGCGGATTTGTGGATCTCTGCCGAAGGCGGAACGGAGCAGATTCCGCACAGATATATTTGCTCAACAAAAAACGCATCTGCACTTCTAAAAACGGAGCCGATATTGTAACTGCTTCTTATATTGTCCAATACAATAATTATGTGGTTTTTGTTCGCATTTTTATACTCTTCCGGTGTAATCCTGCCGAGTTCATCGTTTGAGAGTTTTCTGTTATTCATTAATCTTCAATTATGCTATTTAGAACAAAAATAGTCAAAAAGGTTACACATGAAAAAATAATGTTATGTGTTTGCCTAAAATTATTATCTTTGTAGTTATGAGTAAAACTATGTAAATGATTTTAAATTATTATACAAAAGGATTAAAAAACTAATAATATGAAACAAGATTTAGAAATATCAGAATTGGTAAAGAAAGAGGAGGAGAGAGAGCTCAATGGTATAGAGCTTATTGCTTCCGAGAACTTTGTCAGCAAACAAGTATTGGCTGCCCTGGGCTCAGTTTGTACAAACAAATATGCAGAAGGTTATCCAAGGGCAAGATATTATGGTGGTTGCGAGGTGGTAGACCAGATTGAGCAATTGGCAATAGACAGAATATGTAAATTGTTCGATGCCGAGTATGCCAACGTTCAACCTCACTCCGGCGCTCAGGCAAATATGGCTGTATTGATGGCTTGCCTTAAACCGGGTGATACATTTATGGGTCTCGATTTGGCTCACGGCGGTCACCTAACACATGGTTCTCCTGTAAATATGTCGGGAATCCTTTATAAAGCTGTTCCTTACCGTCTTAACGAGGAGACCGGTTATGTAGATTATGATGGAATGGAGAAGACTGCTATGGAGTGCAAACCAAAATTGATTATCGGTGGTGCTTCTGCTTACTCTCGTGAATGGGATTGGGAGAGAATGCGTGCTATTGCAGATAAGGTTGGCGCAATCTTTATGGTAGATATGGCTCACCCTGCAGGACTTATTGCAGCAGGTCTTCTTAAGAACCCTGTAAAATATGCTCACATTGTAACCTCAACAACTCATAAGACACTTCGTGGACCTCGTGGGGGTATTATTCTTATTGGCAAGGATTTCGACAATCCATGGGGTATAAAGACTCCAAAGGGCGAGACCAAGAAGATGTCTGCAGTTATCAATTCAAGTGTATTTCCAGGTATACAGGGTGGACCTCTTGAGCATTGTATTGCTGCAAAGGCTGTCTCCTTCTTTGAGGCACTTCAACCTGAATTTAAGACATATCAGACTCAGGTAAAGAAAAATGCTGCAGCTATGGCCAAAGCCTTTATGGATCTCGGATATAAGGTTGTTTCAGGCGGTACCGATAATCATGTAATGCTTATTGATCTTCGTACCAAATTCCCTGAATTAACAGGTAAGGTTGCTGAAAAGACCCTTGTTCTTGCCGATATTACTGTCAACAAGAATATGGTTCCTTTTGACTCACGTTCTCCGTTCCAGACATCAGGTATTCGTGTAGGAACTCCTGCCGTAACCTCAAGAGGTTTAATAGAGAAGGATATGCCAACCATCGTTGAGATGATTGACAAAGTGTTGAGCAATGTTGAAGATGCAAACGTTCTTGCAGAGGTTAAGAAGAGTGCAAGACAGCTTATGAGCGGCAGAGCATTGAATATTTGGTAAATCTATGATTGATACAAGGGAGTTTTAAACTTCTCCCTTATTTGAAATGAGAGGCCGGCTAATTTTTAGCCGGCTTTTCTATTCAAGTACGCCCAGCATGGGCGTAATCTAATGTGTGCAAGTCCCTAACGAGCCCTAATAGTGGGAATCGTTTAGCCAATAGCAATGGTGTCCATAGCTATGTGGAATCAGAAGGAAGCTTGCGGCAAAA
>CAZNBA010000018.1:0-28732 GCA_964571395.1 uncultured Muribaculaceae bacterium | reverse complement strand
GATCTTAGACTCTGCAATTACAAATTCTGAATATTTCGACAACTATAAATATCTTAATGCTTTGTCTATAAACTTTTATAAATTGGGTGATTTAGAAAAATCTATAAAATATAAACAACGAGCATATAGTCAACTCAATAATTATTATTCTGTAGAGAGTAAGCAAAATTACGATAAATACAACAAAATATATAACGACATACAAAATAAATGTGCAATAAATAGTTCTAAATCTGCTAATATTCATATTATTTCATTTAGCATAATAAGTCTCCTAATTATCTTATTCATTATCTGTTATATTATTTACAAAAAGAAGCTTAATCGACAACAAATAAAAATAAAAATGCTGAGATCAATGCTATTAAGAATAACATCAAATCAGTCAGAGTTTTTAAACTCTGCTTCTTCTTTACCCATTATAGATGAAAAAAATATAAAATTACTGAGAGGTTTTCTTAATGATTATAAAAAAAGATACCAATCATCTATTTATTCAATTATTCCAGGCCCCGATAAAAACAAAGATCTAACACAACAACAGAAAGCAATAGAATGGTTAAATAAATTAAATTTTGCTGAACAAGAAATTGCAGATATTCTTTTAGCTCCAAGATCGAGTATAAGTGCTAATAAAGTACGAATTAAACAAAAGAAAAACGCTTAATTACCAACTACAAATCTACTACAAAAAAAATGTAATATATTAATAATAAGCTGCATATAAATAAAAAATTACTACATTTTTACTACATCATCCAAATTCTTGCAATTAATTATTTATACTTATAAGTTTGTTGAAAATTTAACATAAACTTATGAGGAACATTTTATTATTAACACTCTTGTTACTTATATCAAACTCCATATTTGCCGAACTTCCTGCAAGTGTGATAGACAAAACCATAGAGGCAGAAGAAGAAATTCAACTTGAACAGAAACGTCCAAAAACCAAAAGCATTTCTTTTGAAGAGGTAACAGCATCTTATAATTCTTTATTTTTAACTATTAATTTATGCGATTATATAGGACTTATTAATGTTGAAATAATAGGTGCTTCAGGTTGTATTTCTTCTCAATATTATTCGAACGGCAGTGCAATAATTATGATTTCTATAGCTGACTATAACCATGATATTTATTCGTTAAGAATAGCAACAGAGCTCAATGAATACACAGGAATATTTAATAAATAAATGGCTATTCAAATGAAAAAAGTTACATTAAAATCAATATGGGTAGATGCTAAATATTGATTACTAAAATAATAGCAGAATAAAAATCAACTTATCAATAAACAAATTAAACATTATTTTATGAAACAATTAAAAAACTTCCTATCAATTTACTTAATGCTTATAGTATTAACAAATTGTACAAAACAATTGGTTTCTCACGACCAGGATGAACTATTTATTAATAATTCTATTAATAAAGTATCAGGTGCCGATATAGAAAAATATATTGATGCCAAATATAGGAAGACTAAAAGTACAATTAAAATAGATATTGTTAGTTATAACCAAGACTCATTAATTTATATAATAAATCACAATGAGGGTTGGGAATTAATTTCAGGTGACAAACGATGTAAACCAATAATAGCTAGAGGCATGGGAATATTCGACATTAATAATCTAAATCCAAATAAACTCGCGTGGTTAGAAAGTGAGGCTGAAGAGATTTATAATGTTATGCAAACAGAAAATGATAGCCTATCTAATCAATTTTGGTCATTATTAGATAATCCCTCTAGTCATACAAAGGCTGAAGGAGATCCATTTGAAGACGATAAATATTGGGAACTAGATTATATAGAGTCAAATTGTAGTTTTGATACTGAAGAAACTTCTGGACATTTAATTACGACAAAATGGGGGCAAGATACTCCTTGGAACTCTTGTGTTCCTTTTGTAAGCGGAAAATCTTATCGTTGCGTTGCAGGATGTGTACCAGTAGCAGGTGCCCAGATGTTATATTATTTACATAACACTATTGGAAAACCAGCTTCATTCTATACATCTGGTTCATGTAACGGGAATGAAAATAATTATCTCTTCAATTTTAGCTCATCATCAACTTTTGCATGGGAGCAAATGGCTTTGAATTATTTTGATAATAACAGTTCACGTCTATATCAAACCGCAATATTAATTGGTTGGGTTGGTCAAGGAATAAATACAAATTACGGAGAAAATGGTTCTGGGGCAGAACTTAGTGATTTAAAACAATTATTTACAGACACTGGGATTTCAAGCACAAAATGTGATTATGACAAAACTAAGGTATGGGGTAGTTTACGAAACAACAAACCTGTTATTGTTTGTGCTTACGCAAAGCAAACGCATTTTTTAGGATTTTCACATTTATCAGAAGGTCATTGTTGGATAATTGATGGTTATTATAGAGCAATTAATTCCTACATTTATCATTATAAATGGGCATCAAGGACAGAAAACGCTGTTCATAGATATGGAGACACAAAAGAAGAAATAGTCAATATTTCAACGGATTATCTGCTTATGAATTGGGGTTGGGATGGTAGTTCAGATAATGGACTTTATAGTTTAACTTCTTCTTGGAGTCCAAATTCTTCTTACACTTTTAAATATGATAAGGAAATTTTATATAAATTCGACTAATTTATTAAAAACAATTACTATGAAGAGAGTTATTTTAGGAGTACTCCTATTTTTATGTGCAACAAGTTTAATCTCTGCACAAGACAAAAAAATTGATTGCGAAGCATATATTGGAGCTTCTTTACTACGTGGTAGCGACAATTTAGGTAATGGCGCTAATCTTAATGTAAATTTTACATGTGACTATTATGTTCAGAAAAACTTAGGAATCGGTATTGGAATAGGACTCGAATTTTATCAAACAAAAGATTATATTCCAAACAATTATAGCTTTAAATCTATTCCTATTTTTGCAGAGGTTAAATATAAAGTGCCAATTAATGAGAAGGTTGCATTTGTTTCTCTTATGGATGCAGGCATATTGTTTAACGATGTTATCTCTAGCAATAATTTTCATGCCGGAAGATTATCCGCAAAAACATCTGCCTATCTATCACCTCAAGTAGGCTTTAGATTTAGAATATCAGAACACAACTTATCTCTAAATGTTAGAGCAGCATATAAAAGATTCTGCGCATTAGATGCTAATATGTTTGGACTAATTTTTGGTATCGGGTTCTAAGCTATATAAAAGATAGAAAACACCTCAAAATAGTAATAATTACTATGGAGGTACTTTTTAGACAAAATTTGGCTACTTATATCTAAATTATCACTGCTTAGATTTACAAGTTATAGCATATTTTTGCAGAAAAAATGCTATGTTATTTAAAAGAGTAAACTTGTACAATTGTTTCATCACTCTCTTAACTATTCTACTGCTTGCAAATGGCTGCAGTTATTTTGATTACCATGCTTACGACGGGAGGATCTCGGGAGAGGTCGATGTAAATGCACATAATATCGCTAAGATTGAGAAGAACTTAATGGGGAAAAAGAGTATTACGTTTGCAATGATAAGCGATACTCAGGGATGGTATGACGAGACCGAAGAGGTTGTTAATGCAATTAACAAACGCAAGGATATAGATTTTGTAATTCATGGTGGTGATCAAAGCGATTATGGTGTCACCAAGGAGTTTATATGGATGAGAGATGTTCTGCAAAAGCTGAAAGTACCTTATGTTTGCGTGATTGGCAATCACGATTGTCTCGGAAATGGAGAGGAGATTTATAAAAAAATCTACGGCAACGATAACTTTGCCTTTACGGCAGGAAACGTACGTTTTATCTGCCTCAATACAAATGCGCTGGAGTACGACTACTCGCACCCTGTACCGGATTTCGTATTTTTGGACAGTTTGAAGGCTAATTTCCCTGAAACCGCCAATAAAACGGTTTTCGCAATGCATGTCAAACCTACCGATTTCATTTTCAACAATAATGTTGCAACAATTTTTGAGAAATACGTAACCAGCTTCCCCCAGACACAATTCTGTCTCTACGGACATAACCACTCAGTCTCTGTAGATGATGTTTTTGGAGACGGAACAATTTACTACGAATGTGCCTGCATTAAAAAAAGAAGTTATCTTGTATTTACAATTAAAGAAGAGGGAGGGTACGACTATGAAGTGGTTTCATTTTAATAGCAAGAGTAATGGCACTGCTATTAAACAGTTATATGAGAGAGAGGAGACAGAAGTTGTGAAATACCTACAATCAAAGAATTCCGCTTCTATTCTTATAATAAAAATACTGCTTATGCTTGTTGCAGTTTTACCATCAATGGTATTTGCTCAAAACGTTTCAACTGATTGTCAAGATTCCTTGAATTATAGAATAAATGACAGCTACTTGCAAAGGGTACAGAATTACAAGAATTTTTGGGATAAAATAATCCCCAAATATACCAAATTACAATTTGCGGGCGGAATGGGTGTAATTTCAGCGGGCTGGGGATGGGATTATGGCAAACACAGACAATGGGAAACAGATATGTTCTTTGGCTATCTTCCCAAATATTCCACCAAACGTCCGAAACTTACCTTTACTCTAAAACAAAATTACATTCCATGGAGTATTCCAATTAAAAGCTCCATGTTCTCCTTTGAACCACTAACCTGCGGTCTATACATTAATACAATTTTTGATGATGATTTTTGGACCAGCGAGCCTGCACGCTACCCCAAAGGTTATTACGGTTTCTCTCCAAGATTGAGACCCTTTATATTTTTAGGAGAAAAATTTACTTTTTATATAAAGCCTAACCGCTTCAGACGCCATAGAAGTATCTCATTTTATTATGAATTAAGCAGTTGTGATATTTACATCATCTCGGCTGTAAAAAACAGTTCAATTCATTTAGATGATATCATCAAACTCTCTTTTGGTATGAAGTTCCAGATATTATAATATTCAATAGGGTACTGTGATATAAAAAAAGCCTGCCGGGAAGCTCCCGAAAAGGCTTTTTAATCATTTAAGGGTGGAAGATGGGGCTCGAACCCACGACCCCTAGTGCCACAAACTAGTGCTCTAACCAACTGAGCTACATCCACCATATATTAAGAGGCATAGCCTCAACTCCACCTGACAAACTCTACAGCCAAGCAGGATGCAAATATATGTAGTTTTTTTGATAAGTTGAAAAAAAATTGCAGTTTCGGGCGATTTGGCTATATTATTGTATAATTTAATTTATAAATTTGTGAGATAAAATTTAACAATACCAATATATATGGCAAAAGAAATAAAATTTTCGCTATTGTACAGGGATATGTGGCAATCTTCAGGCAAATATGTCCCTCGTGTTGACCAACTTAAACTAATTGCTCCCGTTATTATTGACATGGGATGCTTCGACCGCGTTGAGACCAATGGAGGAGCATTCGAACAGGTTAATCTTCTCTTTGGAGAGAATCCCAACAATGCTGTAAGAGAGTGGACTGCTCCTTTCAATAAAGTTGGCATTCAGACCCATATGCTTGAACGAGGTCTTAATGCATTAAGAATGAACCCCGTTCCAAATGATGTCAGAGAACTTATGTTTAAGGTTAAGGCCAAACAGGGAACAAATATTTCAAGATCCTTCTGCGGACTTAACGACCATCGAAACCTGAAAGGCTCCGTATTAGGAGCAAAAAAAGGCGGAATGATTTCTCAAGTTGCCTTAAGTATCACCTATTCACCTGTTCATACAGTTGAATATTATATGGATGTTGTTGATAAAGTTGTTGAATACGGATGCGATGAAATCTGTCTTAAGGATATGGCGGGAATCGGACGTCCTGCATTTTTGGGCAGACTCACAAAATCTATAAAAGATAAATATCCGCACATTATAGTACAGTATCACGGACACTCCGGACCCGGTTTTTCCGTTGCATCAATGCTTGAGGTTGCAAGAGCAGGTGCAGAATACATTGATGTTGCAATGGAGCCGCTGTCATGGGGCAAAATCCATCCCGATGTTATTACAATTCAGGCAATGTTGAAAGATGCAGGCTTCCTTGTAAAAGAGATTAACATGGATGCTTATATGGAGGCAAGAAGACTTACTCAAACCTTCATTGATGATTTCCTCGGCTATTTTATAGAACCAACAAATCATATGCAGTCATCGCTGCTGGTTGGTTGCGGCCTTCCCGGAGGCATGATGGGTTCCATGATGGCAGATCTTAATGGTTTCCGCAGTGCAATTAACGCATCGCTCAGGAATCAGGGCAAAAAGGAACTTTCATTAAACGAATTGGTTGTGATGCTGTTCCAGGAGGTTGAATATGTATGGCCACGCTTAGGCTATCCTCCTTTGGTAACACCATTCAGTCAATATGTAAAGAATACTGCATTAATGAATCTTATGCATACTCTTAAGGGTGAGCCAAGATGGACAACAATAGATAAAGATACCATGAACATGATTCTTGGCAAGGCCGGCAAATTACCAGGTGAACTTGCTCCGGAGATTAAAGAGATAGTAAAGGACAAAGAACTGGAATTTTATACCGGAAACCCTCAAGATGCATTCCCGGACGAACTTCCTCATTTCATAGAAGAGATGAAGAAAGAGGGTTGGGATCGCGGAAAAGATGACGAGGAGTTATTTGAATTTGCAATGCACGAGAGACAATATCGCGATTATAAGAGCGGAGTTGCAAAACAGCGTTTCAACCAGGAACTTGAGGCGGCAAAGGTTAAAGCCAATGCACCTATAATCGTTACAAGACCGGTTGTCGAGGTACCAAAATTTGATGTTACAAAAGTTATGGATAAGTACCCCGATGCAAAACCTGTTCAAGCAACAGCCAAAGGTAAAATCATCTGGCAAGTGGATGTTGTAGGAGACTCTACAGCACCATTGGCAGGCAAAGCCGTAAAAGAGGGTGAAGTGCTTTGCAGAATTGAGACCTATTACGGATACGAAGAGGTAAAGGCTCAATCTTCAGGAAAATATCTTGAAGTTTATCCTAAACAGGGCGAGATGGTACAGAAAGATGAGATTATTGCCTTTATCAACTAATCAGCGCTATTTCTGCCTGTAATCTTTTGGAGACATACCGGTAAGGTGCTTGAAATATTTGCCGAAAAAAGATTGCGTATTGAAATTTAAAGTATAAGCGACCTCCTGAATGCTCATATCAGATGACTTCAGGAGGTTTTTTGCCTCCAGAATTACGTACTCGTCAATCCACTCCGCAGCCGACTTACCGCTTATCTCCTTTATGACAGACGAAAGATAACGTGTAGTTACACAAATCTTTGCAGCATAAAAAGAAACCGATCTCTCCTTGCAGTGATATTCCGATATATTCTTAATGAACTGCTCAAAAATAATTGAGCGCCTATTCTGCACAACAGTTCCACTCAACTGTACCTCGGAATACTCGGAGATGATATCGCATAATTTGTCGAACATGGCTATTCCGAGTGCCTTCACAATCTCCACCTTATGCTCCGACTCCTTACCCGTAATTATATCCCTTATGAGTTTGAAGAATTTCGACAAAAGCATAATTTCATCCCTTTTCAACTGCAATGAAGCCATATTATTCACCCTCATAAACAGAGAGGCAAGATTGACAAACCTAATATGAACATTGTCGAGAAATTCAGAGGAGGCTATCATTCCTGAAATTTCAAAAAAATCATTATGATCTATCTGGATAATATTATTCGGGTGGCATATCAATATCATCCCATTTGTAAGATTATACTCCTTGAGATTCACCATAATCTTCATCGACCCGCTTTTGCACAAAATAAAGACAAACGCTCTTATCTTACAGGGATATTTGAAAAATGACGACGATTGGCTGTCGCTACCACTACGAATATTGTCGAGATTACTGCCCTCAAGCAATATTATGTCATTTCCAAGATGAATGGATTTTGCAAGAAAAGGGACCTGAGCCCTTATATCCTCAACAGTAAAACTTCCCAATAGTTTTTGTTCCATTAGTGTATGATTTTTTGCAAAAATACACATAAATAGCTCATAAAATTGGTCTATAAGTAGTTACTATTGTACGTAATTAACAAGAAGTACCCCCGAACGGAATCGAACCGTTACCCTGAGAACCGGAATCTCATATTCTATCCTTTAAACTACGGGGGCTCGTCTTAATAGAGATGCAAATTTAGATAATTTACTCAAATTATATACCTTTGCAGTTTAATAATACTAAAAACCTATCAGATGAGAGCGTATGTATTTCCCGGACAGGGAGCACAATTTACAGGAATGGGCAAAGATCTTTATGACACTAATCCCACTGCAAAACAGATGTTTGAAGAGGCAAACAAAATTCTTGGATTTAGAATAACAGATATAATGTTCAATGGAAGCGCAGAGGAACTGAAACAGACAAAAGTAACCCAACCTGCCATTTTCCTCCATTCCGTGATCCTTGCCAAATGTACTCCGGATTTTAAACCTGAAATGACAGCGGGTCATTCACTCGGTGAATTTTCGGCATTAGTGGCCTCAAATGCAATGAACTTTGCAGACGGTCTAAAACTTGTGTACCAGAGAGCTCTTGCGATGCAAAAAGCTTGCAATGCAAAACCCTCAACAATGGCAGCCATATTAGGACTCGGCGACAAAGTAATTGAAGAGGTTTGCAATAAGACAGCCGGTGTGGTTGTTGCTGCAAATTACAACTGCAACGGACAAGTTGTTATTTCTGGTGAAATAGAGGCAGTTCAAAAGGCTTGCGAAGCCCTTAAGGCCGCCGGTGCAAAAAGGACACTTCCGCTCGCAGTTAACGGAGCATTTCACTCGCCGCTTATGGAACCGGCAAGAATAGAACTTGCTGAGGCAATAGAGAAGACAAGTTTTTCAGAGCCTGTATGTCCTGTTTATCAGAATGTCGATGCAAAACCTCATACATGCCCAAAAGAGATAAAAAACAATCTGCTGATGCAACTTACCTCTCCTGTAAGATGGACTCAATGTGTAGAGAATATGGTACATGACGGTGCCGACCAATTCATTGAACTTGGCCCAGGAACCGTACTGCAAAATCTCATAAAAAAGATTGCACCGGAGGTAAACGCAGAAAGCCGTCAATAAATTTTAATATTCAAATTTAATTTGTTAATTTTGAGTTAAAATAGCCGGTGCCCATTGGGCCGGCTTTACGTTGATTTTTTAAACATTAAATTACAAATACAAACATTAATCAAATAGACATGGCTAAAGAAAAACAATTTATTACGTGTGACGGAAACCAGGCCGCTGCCCATGTGGCATATATGTTCAGCGAACTGGCAGCCATCTACCCTATCACTCCCTCATCGCCAATGGCAGAACACATTGACGAATGGGCAGCCTACGGAAAAAAGAACATTTTTGGAGAGACTGTAAAAGTTATTGAGATGCAGAGTGAAGGTGGTGCAGCTGGAGCCGTTCACGGTTCATTACAAGCAGGTGTGCTTACAACTACATTCACCGCTTCTCAAGGTTTGTTGTTAATGGTGCCTAATATGTATAAGATTGCAGGCGAGTTACTTCCTGCCGTATTTCATGTTACCGCAAGATCATTGGCAACTCACGCACTTTCAATATTCGGGGATCATCAGGATGTAATGGCTACAAGACAGACAGGATTTTCGCTTCTCTCGTCGGCAAGCGTACAGGAGGCAATGGATATGGCTGCAGTGGCTCATCTTTCCGCAATAAAATCTTCTGTTCCTTTCATGCATTTCTTTGACGGATTCAGAACTTCTCATGAAATCCAAAAAATTGAGGCGCTCGATATTGAGGATCTCAAGAAGATGGTCAGCATGAAATCTATTACAAAATTCCGCGAAAGAGCATTAAATCCAAATAACCCCGTTACAAAGGGGACAGCACAGAACGCAGATGTTTACTTCCAAAACACAGAGGCATCAAACTCATATTATGAAGCTGTTCCGGATATTGTTGCAAGATATATGGGTGAGATAAGCGAACTTACCGGACGTCATTACTTACCTTTCGATTATTATGGAGATCCTAACGCTGAGAATATCGTTATTGCAATGGGTTCTGTAACGCAAACAGTCAAAGAGGTTGTAGATTATCTGAGAGAAAAAGAGGGAGCAAAGATAGGTGTTATTAATGTAAGACTTTATAGACCGTTCTCAGCAAAATATTTCTTAAGAGTACTTCCTAAAAGCGTAAAGAAAATAGCTGTACTTGACAGAACCAAAGAGCCTGGAGCTGTAGGAGAGCCTCTATATGTAGATGTAAAATCTGTTCTTGCAGAGACAAATCCTAATATTAAAATTATTGGCGGAAGATATGGCCTTTCATCTAAGGATACAAGTCCTGCTCAAATTATCGCAGTATTTGAAAACCTTAAATCAAAACAACCAAAACCGGATTTCACAATAGGTATTGTAGATGACGTTACCTTTAAATCACTTCCACAAGGTCAAGAAATAAGCCTTGCAAAGAAGGGTACATATGAATGTAAGTTCTACGGACTCGGCTCTGACGGAACTGTTGGAGCAAATAAAAATACCATTAAGATTATTGGTGAAAATACTCCTAAGTACTGCCAGGCCTATTTCGATTATGATTCAAAAAAATCAGGTGGCTATACCTGCTCTCATCTACGTTTTGGAGAGAAGACAATAGACTCACCATATTTGGTTTCAACACCTGATTTCGTAGCATGTCACGTTGCCTCTTATCTCACCAAATACGATGTTCTCAGAGGTATTAAACCAAACGGAACATTCCTTTTGAACAGCCTTTGGAATACAGAAGAGACCTTAAAGAAACTTCCTGATTTTGCTAAACAGGAGATTGTAAAGAAGAATCTTAATTTCTATATTATCAATGCCACCAAGATTGCAGAAGAGATAGGTCTGGGAAATAGAACAAACACAATTCTTCAATCCGCATTCTTTAAGATTACCAATATCATCCCTTACGATCTTGCTGTCAAGAGCATGAAAAAGGCTATTGAAAAGAGCTATGGCAAAAAGGGTGAAAACATTGTAAATATGAACTACGCCGCTGTCGACAGAGGCGCTGAATATGTAAAAGTAGAGATTCCTTACGAATGGAAGAACATTTCAGCAAAGGGCTTTATTCCTGATTCATACAGTCGCATGGCTCCAGAGTGGGTAAGAACAGTTGCAAATGTTGTTAACGCTCAATGCGGCAACGATCTTCCTGTAAGTGCTTTCAAGGAGATGCCTGATGGAGTTATACCTTCAGGAACAGCAGCTTATGAAAAAAGAGGTATCGCAACACATATTCCGTCATGGAATCCCGATAATTGTATTCAATGTAACCAGTGTTCATTCGTATGTCCTCACGCTGCAATACGCCCATTCATCATGACAGAGGCCGAGGCAGCCAAGGCTCCTAAATCTATCAAACGCGTTAAAGGTAACGGCCCTCTTAAAGAGTACTTCTTTACCGTTCAAATTGACCCGGCAGACTGTACAGGTTGCGGAAACTGCGCAGACGTATGTCCTGCAAAGACCAAGGCTCTCGTTATGGAACCTGCAGCAACACAGGAGGTTGAACAATCTAACTTTGAGTATATGCATACAACCATAGGGTATAAGGATACCATCCTTCCTAAGGCTCAAAATGTTAAAAATTCACAGTTCTCACAACCGCTGTTTGAGTTCTCCGGAGCTTGTGCCGGTTGTGGTGAAACCCCTTATATTAAAGCTATCACCCAGTTGTTCGGAGACAGAATGATGATTTCCAACGCAACAGGTTGCTCCTCTATTTATGGAGCCTCTTTCCCCGCTTCACCATATTGCAAGGATAAAAACGGCAGAGGTCCGGCTTGGGCCAACTCTCTGTTTGAGGATAATGCAGAGTTCGGCCTCGGTATGAGACTTGGTTCTGAAAGGCTGCGTACATCAGCTGAAAAATTGATGAACGATGCAATAGGATGCGATAAGTGCTCAGCAGAACTTAAAGAGCTCTTCAAACAATGGATTGCAAACAAGTCAGATGTAACAATTACAAGGGAAATTGCAGACAAGATTGGGCCTATGCTCTCAGAGAGCAAATGCGAGGCTTGCCAGCAGCTTGTAAAATTCAAAGATGTACTTGTTCCACGCAGCCAATGGATATTTGGCGGTGATGGTTGGGGTTATGATATCGGTTACGGAGGATTGGATCACGTATTGGCTTCAGGAGAAAATGTCAATGTTCTTATTGTCGATACTGAGGTCTATTCCAACACCGGTGGTCAATCTTCAAAAGCAACTCCTGCCGGAGCTGTCGCAAAATTTGCTACTTCCGGTAAGAAGATACGCAAGAAAGATTTGGGTATGATGGCCATGAGTTATGGTTATGTTTATGTGGCTCAAGTTGCAATGGGTGCAAATCAGGCTCAGTTCCTGAATGCAATCAAAGAGGCTGAAGCTTATGACGGTCCATCTCTTATTATCGCTTACGCTCCATGTATCAACCATGGTTTAAAGGCCGGAATGGGTCATAGCCAATTGGAGGAAAAACATGCAGTTGAGTGCGGTTATTGGCATCTCTACAGGTTCAATCCTGCATTGGCAGAGGAGGAAAAGAATCCATTCTCTCTCGATAGCAAAGAGCCTGACTGGAGTAAGTTCCAAGATTTCTTGAAAGGAGAGGTTCGTTACTCTTCGTTAGTGAAGACTTTCCCTAAGGAAGCTGACGAACTATTCAAACTTACAGAGGAATTTGCCAAACTTCGTTTGGATTCCTACAAGAGACTTGCCGATCAGAAATAATCTGTATCCGATACAGTTATTTAAGCGGGCTGCTTCGAAAGAGGCAGCCCGCTTTAGGTGTGGTAAATTCGTATATTTATCTCTTTACATACATTAAAATCCTCAATAAATACCGCAATTTAGACGGGATTAGTTTCAGCAGAAGATGCTTTTGGTAACTTTATCTGTTGCACCCAAGTTTGACTCTATGTATTTACGGCAGATTCTGCCAAACGACTCCGGAACATCCTTATCCAGAACAAGATCAGTGAGTACATTATATAATTCTTTATCAGCGCGGACAGGGAAAGCCCCACCCAATTTGATAAGGTCACGTGCCTCCTTGAATTTTCTATAGTTGGGGCCGAACATGACAGGTATTCCATAAGTCGCAGCCTCCAATATATTGTGGATACCTACTCCAAAACCACCTCCTATATAGGCACATTGCCCATATTTGTAAATTGCCGAGAGCATACCCATGGTGTCTATTACAAAGACATTAGCCTCCTTGAGGCTCTCCTCAACCTTCTCAACCGGCTCGCCGTCAGCAAGACACTTTTCAACCTGAGTATATCTTATTATCTTGTATGAAGAAAAGACCTCAGCACTTTTTTCTATATGGGCTTCATGTATTTCATGAGGAACAAGCACCAGTTTAGCCTTGGAAAAATTCTTAAGAACATCTGCAAGCATACATTCGT
The DNA here is from genome assembly GCA_964571395.1 of uncultured Muribaculaceae bacterium. Classification (GTDB taxonomy): domain Bacteria; phylum Bacteroidota; class Bacteroidia; order Bacteroidales; family UBA932; genus Egerieousia. The sequence goes on along the minus strand of CAZNBA010000018.1, from coordinate 15,297 downwards.
CGGGGTACCAGGTACTGCCGGCAACAATTGTAAAGGCCTCTTCAGCAAAACTTTTTACAAGTGGGAGATCTTTGCTTTTGTTTGCAATGGCATCAACGCGGTCGAACCTCGTATCTCCACTAACTACAACATTTCCTGATATACCTATGCCCTGCAAAAGTTCTGCGGAGGCTTTGTCTTGTACATACAATTTTGTAAAACAGTAGAGCATCTTTTTAAAGAAAAACCCGTACCACTTGAAGAACATCTGGGATGGTCTAAAGATTGCAGATACAATATAAGTCTCAATTCCATTGCTTTTTAGTGTCCTGAGATAATTGTACCAGAACTCATATTTTATAAAGATGGCCTTAACCGGTTTTACTGCCGCAATAAAGCGTTTAGCGTTTTTTAGGGTATCCATCGGCATATAATAGACCCAATCTGCTTTGTCGTAGTTCTTTCTGAGTTCATATCCACTCGGAGAAAAAAAGGTAATAAGAATTTTATAATCGGGACGATTGATTTTAATCCATTCTATTATCGGACGAGCCTGCTCAAATTCTCCGACAGAGGAACAATGCACCCAAATTATATTGCCCGCATTGGGAGAGACCTCACTTTGGATTCTTTCTAAAAGAGCTGCTCTGCCCTCTTTGAAAAGCTTGGCTTTAGGATTAAAAAGTGCTGCAATGTTTACAGAGAACCAATACAGATATATCCCGATTGTATATAGAAAATTCACTTGCGTCAGGTTTTATAAAATTAAGCGAATTTAGATATTTTAAATTATATATTAAAATATAAATTTTGCTTAACTTGCGAAAAATTGATTTAGAATGAAAAAGAGCCTGGAATTAATAGGACAATACTATATTTTAATGACCAGGGTATTTGAGAAACCCGACAAATGGAGGATTTTTTGGAAACAGTATGTTGCTGAGGCCTCAAAACTAATGCTCGATTCCATACCTATTGTCTGTCTTATATCCGTGTTTATAGGTGCTGTCATTGTTCTTCAAACAGCAAACAATCTTGAGAGTCCATTTATACCAAAGATGTATGTTGGATATATGGCACGTGAAAGTCTGGCTCTTGAGTTTTGTTCAACAATGGTAGCCCTCATTCTTGCAGGGAAAATAGGTTCCAATATTGCCTCCGAGATAGGAAGCATGAGAATAACTGAACAGATAGATGCAATGGATATTATGGGCATCAATTCAGCAAATTATCTTATCCTACCAAAAATTGTCTCCTCAGTTACACTAAGTCCATTCCTTATGCTTGCAAGTTTTATAGTGGGCCTTTTCGGAGGCGCTCTTATAATTCTTTTTACAGGAATAATCACACTCGGCCAATATTCAGACGGACTGCAATTTTCATTCAAAGCATACTATATTTATTACAGTATGACCAAAATGGCAGTATTCGCCTTTATAATAACATCTGTCTCCTCTTTTTACGGCTATTATGCAGAGGGTGGATCGCTCGGAGTAGGACGTTCCAGCACAAAAGCAATTGTGGCCAGCAGCGGACTGATTCTGATTTTTAATCTTATCCTCACAAAAATAATTTTATAACAATCAAAGTTACAAAATGATAAAGGTCAATAATTTATATAAAGAGTTTGAGGGCAAGGCCGTTCTAAAGGACCTCTCCATTGAGTATAAGGCAGGGGAGTGCTCTTTAATCATAGGAGCCAGCGGATCAGGAAAAACGGTATTGCTCAAATGTCTTGTGGGGCTTCATCAGCCTGAGAAGGGAGAGATTTGGTACGGCGATAGATTATTCACAGAGATGGATGTGCATAAGAAGAAACTCATAAGACAGGAGATGGGGATGTTGTTTCAGGGAAGCGCTCTGTTCGATTTTGCCACAGTGGAGGAGAATGTTATGTTTCCAATGGATTTTTTTACAAACTGGAGCAAAGAGGAAAAACTTGAGCGAACCAATTTCTGCCTGAAACGAGTAAATATCCTCAATTCAAACAAGAAAATTCCAGCCGAATTGAGCGGAGGTATGCAAAAAAGAGTAGGAATAGCAAGAGCAATAGCTTTGAATCCAAAATATTTATTCTGCGATGAACCTAATTCAGGCCTCGACCCAACCACATCGATAGTCATAGATCATCTTATTCAGGAAATCACTCAGGAGTATAAAATTACTACGGTAATCAATACTCATGACATGAACTCCGTGATTGAAATTGGAGACAAAATAGGATTTATTTATAATGGAGAAAAAAGGTGGGAAGGCAGTAATAAAGAGATTCTGAGGACAGATTGCAAAGAGTTAAATGACTTTGTGTTCGCCTCACCAATGGCCAAACAATTGAAATCTTTTTTATAAGTGTATTCTGAATCCTATTTCAACCTTGAATTGGAACGGCTGGTCTGTACGAATACTCGCCGGGACATCCGAATTAAAGTAATATACGGCATTAGGTTCAAGATATAAACCCATTGATTTACTAAATTTATACTCAAACCCAACTCCTCCATTGACAGAATACTGAACTCCGGAGATTGAATTGCTTATGTGGTATGAATCGTTATAACTCTTAAGATAGTTAACAGCTCTTATACCTTTTTCTATTGTTCCTCCGGCATTGATATAAAATAAAATGTTTGAATTAAACGGGAAAAGAGCATAAAGATTTACAGGTATCCCGATATAGTGAAGCGATTGCTTGATACTGTATGGCTGCTTGTTTATAAGGCCGTCATATTTGCTTCTAAGATAACTGTAATTTATACCTGCACCCACATTTAAGTTTTTTGATAGTTTCATTTGCAGTTGAACTCCGATACTGAACGGAATGGAATACTTAATGGAGGAAGTCCGCTCAACAACCGATACTCCCTTCACAGAAGAGGAGATATTCTGCCCGAAAGAGGCCATTTTAAAACCGCTGTTAACAGCAGTATTAGCACCTGGCGCAATATTAGAAGAAAAAGAGAGAGAATACTTGTTGCGCTTACGTGAAATTATACTCTCTTCATATTCAAGAGCAGCAAAATCATCTGTTTTATAGTTTTTTTCATAGTATTTTACATTATCACCCGGCTCCTTATCTTTATGAGGTAAGTTTGCATTCGTTTCAGCCATTACTGTATGAGAGGCAGCAACCTCTTCAGTATTCTTTGCCGGTATTGAACCGGTCTCCGGCTTTGAATCTACAATATCTACCTTATAACTATTAACCGTTGCCGTTACAGCCTTAATGTTAGCAACGGCAGTAGCAGAAACAACAGCAGGAGCGACCTGCACAGGTGTATCGGAAACCTCATATTTCATCTCTTTAGCCGACTCAACAACAGAAACTGCCCGCTTCACATTAACGTTATGATTTGGCAGATATGGCAATGAGATAATGGCTGAAAGAATGACAACAGCTGCTGCAGAGACCCAATATATGGTTTTCCGGACAATTCTCCCCCTCCTGCGAGGCGCATTGGTTATAAAGAGAGAGCCCTCTATAGCCTCCCAAATCCCCTCAGGCGGATTCACCTTGACGGAATTAAGTTTTTCTCCCAATAATATGTCCGATTTATTCCTTTCAGTCATCTGCTGCTTATTACTTATCTTACCTATCTCTGCCTTTCAACTATTTTTTCTATTTTCCTTTACCATTTTCTACCTATTGTCCCTCTCCACCTTTTGTACCTGCCTCTTTTATCTCCTTTTCATCTTCCAATTTCTCCTCCTTTATAAAATGTACTGCATTAAAAGTCATGTATTCTCGCCTTGAGCCATTCTCTCGCTCTGCTGAGTTGAGATCTCGACCCTCCTTCCGAAATATTAAGAGCCTTTGCTATCTCCTCATGCGAAAATCCCTCCACAATATATAAGTTAAAGACCGCTCTAAAGCCTGCAGGCATCTGAGAAATGATTGCAAACAGCCTTTCAGTATCAATTTTGTCAATAACATTCTCTCCATATTCTACATCTATATATGGAGCCTCTATATCCTCAGAATTCTTTAAAACATCGGCCTTTCTTATCTGCATCAGCGCAGTGTTCACAAAAATTCTTCTCGCCCAGCCTTCAAAAGAACCATCGCCCTTGTAGGTGCCCAATTTTGCAAAAAGAGTTATAAACCCGTCATGTAAAACATCTTGAGCCGCATATCTGTCACCGATATATCTTATGCAAACAGCAAACATACGAGGAGAAAGTCTCTCGTACATCTCTTTCTGTGCTAATCTATTGTTGCACAAGCACTGTCTAATAAGCTCTCGCTCGGGTATCAATGATATATTATCTACCATTCACCAATAATATAGATGCAATTTGAGGTATAAAAGTTGCAGATGTTATAAAAAAAATAAAAATATTATATAATAAACTCGTCCTGTTACATAATTTGCTAATTTTGTGGTTCAGCTACTGAAATTAGTAGCTGTAAAAGTAATTTATTTAGATGAAAATAACAAAAATTTCCCTTCCGTTTTTATATGTTCTTATTACATTAATAACAACACTAAAAGTGGAGGCTCAAGATAAAAGTGCAATAAAGGACTCTGTTGCCGTGAATGACACATCATTCTTTTTTCTGAAAGGAATGGAAAACTTTAATAATAAGGATCTTGTAAAGGCAAAGGAATGTTTCAAATCTCTACTTGCAGAGAACCCCAGAAGTGATGCGGCCTACTATTATTTAAGTCAGATAGCTCTTATCGAAGAGGATCAGATGGCCGGAGAGAGTTATCTGAAAGAGGCAATAAAATTGGACAGTTCTAATTTCTGGTACAAATCTACGCTTGCCAAGATTTATGCAGCATCAAAAAGGAACGATGATGCCATAAAGATATATGAAGACCTGATTAATAAATTTCCTAAAAAAACAGAAATTTATTATAATCTTGCAAATCTCTATCTTAATGCGGAGTATCTCGACAAGGCGGAAGCGACTCTAAAAAAAATTGGCACCATATTCGGTAAAAATGAGGCTGTAGGATTGGCCATGTTCAATATTTTCAGAATCAAAAACGATTGGGAAGGAGCTATAAAATATCTTGTAACATTCGACGAAGGATTGGATTCTCCAAAAATTGAGACATTGATTGGAGATTTATATGCCGACAGGTTCAAAGATTCTCTCGCAATGTCATATTATGATAAGGCATTAAAAAATGAGCCGAATAATCCTGGCGCAGTATATGGACAGGCGGAGGTATACCGCAACAAGGGAGATTATACCCAATATTTCAATAAACTGACCCCACTTTTCGGCAATGCATCGATACCGGTAATAATGAAGACAGAGTATCTGAAACAGATGATGCAATCTCAGCGTTTTGTACAAACATATCAGAAACAAATAGATACATTAGTAGATAATATTGTTGCATCGACACCACCTGATTCAACAACATATTACACCTGCGCAGCATACTTTTCAAAGAGCGGAAGGCCGGACAGATGCATAGAACTCCTGAAAAAAAATCATAATCTATATCCTAACAGTAAGTTCCCGGCCTTTGAATACCTCTCTTACATCTACACAACCGAAGATTGGAATCTGCTTGGTAAAGAATCGATTGATATAGCCAAACAATTCCCTGAAGAGTTGTATCCGCTGCAGGTAAATGCAATCTCCAAGATTCAGTCTAAGGCCTATGCAGAGGGCATCGTGGTACTTGAAAAAGTTAGAGAACTTGCAATAAAAATGAATGATACAACAGCTCTCCTGAATGCATACTCTCTTTTGGGAGATACTTACCATGAGCTTGGAAATGAATCCAAAACTTTTCAATTTTATAAAAAAGCACTCTCAATCGATCCGAATAATTTACCGGTTTTGAATAATTTCGCTTACTATCTTTCCATGAAAAAACAGAACCTTAAGAGAGCTTATGCAATGAGTTCTATTACAGTTGCAAAGGAACCCGACAATCCTACCTATCTCGATACATTCGGATGGATTTTATATCTTATGAACCGGCCTGTGGAGGCAAAAGCAAATTTTAAGCATGCAATGTTATACGGCGGAAAGGAGAATGCTGTTATTCTCGATCATTATGCGGAGGTGCTTTTTAAACTTAAGGAGTATGATCTTGCCTTCATCTATTGGGAACAGGCAAATAATATCGACCGCAACCTCAAACTCGATTTAAAAATAAAGGAACGTAAAGAGCAGATTGTAAAAAAATGAGAAGAGCTTTACCACATATCGAGATACCGGCCGAATATCTCTCCAAAAAGAGTATAGTTACAACACTTATTATTGTAATTATCTCTCTTTCACTCAATACCGGCGTGCAGGCACAAGATGTTGAAACCAAAAAGGACCAGGTAAGACAATTGGAAGAAGAGATAGCATTATTGGATAAACAGATTCGTTCCGCAAAACAACAACAGCGGTCTACACTCAGCGGTCTTATGCTAATCAAAAGAAAGGTAGCACAAAGACAGAAACTTCTAAATGAATTGGATAGACGATTAAAGAGCCAGAATGCCGATTTGGATCAGAAAGCAGCTCACATTACAAGGCTCGAGTCTAATCTCAACTCTTTGCAAAAAAGCTACAAACATTTGGTAATAAGCGCTTACAAGAATCGTGATATGCGTAAATGGTTCATGTACATTCTTGCGAGCGATAATATAGAACAGGGCTACAGAAGATGGGTCTATCTTAAAGATTATGCAAAGGCTATAAACGACCAGGGAAAAAAGATAAAGGGGATTAAGCGAGAGGTAAACAGACAAAGGGAATCACTCCTGAAAATAAGAGATAAAACAGCAGAAACTCAAAAGGTAAGGGAGGGTGAATACAATAAGTTCAAATCGGAAGAAAAGGAGACTCAGGCAGTGGCGAATGTTCTTGCAAGGCAGCAAAAAAGCCTTAGGACACAACTGGATAAAAAGAAACGAGAGGCTGCCAACCTTAACCGTGAGATAGAAAGAATGCTTGCAAAGGCTATTCAGCAAAGCCGGAATCAAAACAACAGAAACTCGGAGAGCAACGAGGCTGATATAAAACTTTCCGGCGAATTTGGCTCCAACAAGGGTAAACTGCCATGGCCAATAAGCAATGGCGTAGTAGCAGAGCAGTTTGGTGAGCACGACCACCCAGTACTGAAGAATGTCAAGATGCCTTTTAACAATGGAATAAATATCTCCGCTCCGAGAAATAGCAGCGTTAAGAGCGTATTTAACGGCATTGTAAAACAGATTATTATAATTCCAGGATACAGTCACTGCATATTGGTTCAGCATGGTTCCTATTTTACTTTTTATTGCAAATTGGGAAGCGTAGCAGTTTCTGTTGGTGAAAAAGTCTCAACGGGCTCAGTATTAGGACGCATAGACGATGATATCCTGCACTTTGAACTTTGGAACGGCAGTGCAAAGCAGAATCCTGAATCGTGGTTAAGATAACCAGTTAATATTATCGCATTTCTTAACAATCAATAAGAGAAAGTACTGCCCCCTATAAACTCTCTCACCACAGAAGTTGGCGGAATAGCGGTTATCTCCTTGGAATTAATCTCTATTATATAAGAAAGAAATTTAAGAAGGCGCAAACTCTCAGGATAGGCCGGCGACATAGGCGATATCCTCCTCAATAATGGCTCCGCATAATGTTTCAACATTGGCAATTCATATATGAGGAAGGAGTTGAACATAATGTCGGCGTTCTCCTGATAAGGAAAAATATTATTCACCTCTCCTCTCACGACACTCGGCCACCTTATTATTGTCTCCTCGGCATTAATGCCTCTGAAATTATTGTCTCTTACTATCCTGCGCAACAATCTGTTATCAGTAGTAGATATGGAGTTGTTCTCATCTATAGATAAAGATGTTAGCGCAGAGGCGTATATTTTAAATTTCTTATCATCACCTATTTGAGCGGTAAGTTCCGGATTAAGGGCATGTATGCCCTCCATAACAAGTACATCTTTCTCCCCTAACCTGATTTTGTCCCCTGACGGAGAGCTATATCCCTTTGTAAAATCAAACTTAGGTAGCTCTACCTCCTCGCCGTTGAAAAGTTGGTTCATCTGATTATTGAGCAATTCTATATCCAAAGCATAAAGACTTTCAAAATCATAATTACCGTCGGCATCCTTTGGAGTTCTCTCCCTATTCACAAAATAATCATCCATGCCTATCACAACCGGATTGAGACCTATCACCTTTAATTGAAGTGCAAGCCTCTTGGACGTGGTTGTTTTTCCACTGCTCGACGGCCCAGCAATCAGCACCAACTTTATACGCTCTTTTTTCTCATAAATTCTATCGGCAATGGCTGCATACTTCCTCTCGTGCAGAGCCTCAGCCACCTGAACTGCTCTTGGTGCATAGCCATTGAGAATAGCCTTGTTGATGGTTCCAATATTCTTTGCGCCAAGAATAGTGCACCAATCGGAATTTTCCTTGAATATTTCATGAAGTTTCTCCTGGTACCTAATTTGTGGCATATCTATATTTTGCTGAGGTTGAGGAGATTGTAAACAAAACCCATTATTGTATTTTATAAGATTGAACTTGTTTATATAGCCGGTGGAATGGAGCATAGGGCCATAAAAAGTATCACCGTATCCATCAATATAGTAAACCGAAACAAAGAAGAAACCGAGCGTTTCAAACAGCCTCGCCTTGTCTGTCTGACCATGTCTGAGGAAAAGAGAAACGGCCTCACTATTAGTCTGTTTTGTTTTAATAATCGGAAGATTTGCCTCTATAAGTTCCTGCATTCTATCCTTGATTTTTTTAATATCAGCATCGGTAATACTCATCGATTGCGGCAGTACCCCGACATTTTCTTTTACCTCCGAGTTACAATCCTCTTTCACCATAAGCTCCCCATACAGACCATTTGGAAGAGTGTAATCTAATTCCAACTGATACTCAGGATAAAGATCATAAACAGCCTTTTGCAGTACCATACACAAAGAACGCTGATATGTTCTCCGGCCATCGTTTCTCTCTATGGTAAGAAACTCCACTGAATGAGCCATATACAGAGGAAAACTCAACTCTTTAAGTTTATTATCTACATAAGCTGCCAATATTCTGCTGCCCGAATTATCGGCATATTTTATCTGATTAAGAAAATCCACAAGTCTTACACCGGGATTAACCAAATAATCTTTTCCTGTATTTTTACAAAAAATGCGTATCAAATTCGTCTCCCTTGCTCTATCCATATCTATTACAAATTAACTGTTCTACATTATCTCCGCCCACCTTACCACTCACTCCAATCTATTTATTTCCTTTTAGGTTCAATCTCATTTCTCATTCATCTACCAGCGCACCGCCATCACACCACTTTAATTATTTTCAAGCTCCTCTTTTAAATATTTCCCCGTATATGAGTTGCTGTTTTTGGCAACCTCTTCGGGTTTCCCACACGCAATAACCCTGCCACCTCCAGCACCACCCTCCGGACCAAGATCAATCAGATAATCAACCGATTTCAGAATATCCAGATTATGTTCAATTATTATCACGGTATTTCCCTGATCTACAATTTTCTGTAACACACCTAGCAAAATCTTTACATCATGAAAATGCAGACCGGTAGTAGGCTCATCAAGAATATACAGAGAGTTGCCGGTTCCCTTACGCGCCAATTCCGCAGCAAGTTTAACACGCTGGCTCTCCCCCCCGGAAAGCGTTGTGGAGGGCTGCCCTAATTTTATATAGCCTAAGCCTACATCCTCCAATGCCTTGAGTTTTGGCAATATGGATGGTACATGCTCAAAAAATTCCACTGCCTGAGAAATAGTCATCTCAAGCACATCATTAATGCTTTTCCCCTTATATTTTACAGATAAAGTCTCCGGATTATATCTTTTGCCGTTACACTCGCTGCATTTGACATAAACACTCGGAAGAAAATTCATCTCTATTGTCTGAACTCCTGCCCCCTTACAAACTTCACATCTGCCTCCCTTTACATTAAATGAAAAACGATTAGCCTTAAAGCCTCTAATCTTTGCATCTTTCGTACACTCAAACAGTTTTCTTATATCGGAAAAAACATTCGTATAAGTTGCGGGATTGCTTCTGGGACTTCTTCCTATCGGACTCTGATCCACCTCAATAAGTTTATCCACATTCTCTATGCCAACTATCTCCTCATAAGGTAACGGATTGGCCAAAGACCTGTAAAAGTACTTACTGAGAATAGGCATCAGGGTTTCGTTTATAAGAGTAGACTTGCCGCTTCCGCTAACTCCACTCACCCCCACTAAAGTTCCGAGAGGAATCCTGATATTCACATGCTTAAGGTTATTACCTGTAGCTCCTTTCAATTCAAGAAACTTACTATTTCCCTCTCTCCTCTCCTGAGGCACCTCAATTTTTCTTATGCCGCGCAAATAATCCGCAGTATAGCTTCGCAGACCCTTTATCTCATCCAAAGAAATTTTCTCAAGATTGTCGGGAGTCCCTGAATAGAGCAGTTCTCCTCCCTTCACTCCGGCCGCCGGGCCAAGATCTATCAACCAATCGGAGGATAAAATCATCTCTTTGTCATGTTCAACCACCATCACCGAATTACCCTCATCTCTTAAACTCTTCAAAGAGTTTATCAACTTGATATTATCACGCTGATGCAGTCCGATACTCGGTTCGTCGAGAATATACAATACATTCACCAGCTTACTGCCTATTTGAGTAGCTAATCTGATTCTCTGGCTCTCTCCTCCGCTCAATGAGCGGGTAGATCTGCTGAGCGAAAGATAACTCAACCCTACCTGCAATATGAAATTTATTCTATCCAGCAACTCCTTAATAAGATCGGATGCTATTTTATTTTGTCTCTTACTCAACTTACCTGGCAGCTCTTTAACCCACTCATAAAGCTCATTCATATCCATATCAGCTACCTGCGAAATATCCTTGCCGGCTATCTTAAAATACAATGCCTCTTTCTTTAATCGGGTACCTTGACATTCCGGACACACTATCTCCAAAATAAATCTCTCCTTTTTTACATTTACCTCCTCTTCTGCACTCCCTTGCTCCAACTTTGCAATGATACCCGGGAATGGAGCCAATTGCCGGCCGTCTGCTAAATCTACCCTAAACAAATCATCCGTACCATAAATTATAGATTTTAGAATTTCATCTGGAATATTGATTATAGGATCATTAAGCGAGAAATCATATTTCTTTGCCATACTCTCCAATATGCGAAACCAATTATTATCCTTGTAGGAGCCAAGCGGCTGTATACCACCGGCATTTATGGATTTCTTACTGTCAGGGATAATCTTAGAAATATCTATTTGGGAAACATATCCCAAACCCTTGCAATTCGGGCAAGCTCCCTGAGGTGAATTAAAGGAAAATGTATGTGGTGCCGGCTCCCTGAAAGAGAGGCCGCTGTCGGGGCACATGAGGTGACGGCTGAAATATCTTATCCCACCCTCGGCATCAAGCATCATCATAGTACCTTTACCCTGTTCCAATGCCGTATTAACAGAACCAAACACGCGTTTGTAATCCTCCTCAGAGGGGATCAGTTTATCAACGACAAGTTCTATATAGTGAGTAACATACCTATCCAAAGGCCTTGCTTCCGAGAGCTGGTGAATCTCCCCGTCTACCCGCACCTGCTGATAACCCCTTTTTGTCAAGGTTTCGAACAACTCCTTGTAATGTCCCTTTCTTCCCACAACTATAGGAGAAAGCACAATACATTTCTTTCCAAGATAATCCTTAATTATAAGAGCCGTAATCTGCTCATTAGTATATTTTACCATTAATTTTCCGGTTACCGGAGAATAGGCGTCCGAAGCTCTCGCGTATAACAATCTCAAAAAATCATAAATCTCAGTAATTGTACCTACAGTGGAGCGCGGATTGTTACCCGTTGTCTTCTGCTCAATTGCTATAATAGGGCTCAATCCCGTAATACTTTCAACAGCAGGCCTTTCAAGTATCCCAATATATTGACGCGCATAAGAGGAGAGTGTCTCCATATATCGTCTTTGGCCCTCGGCATAGATAGTGTTAAAGGCAAGAGAGGATTTCCCGCTGCCGCTAAGACCTGTCACCACAACAAGCTTATCGCGCGGTATCTCCACACTTACATTTTTTAGGTTGTGCTCCTTGGCACCCGTAACAACTATCTTGCTCATCACAATCAATAATTTGTCCTAGCATCCGGAAGTGGAACCTCCACCGTATAGGTATGACGCTGCTTGTTCTCCATTTTACCGGATCGTATCCACTCATTACACATCTTCAGCATTTTGAAATTTGTCCCGTGATTCTCAGCAAATCTGCTCCAACTTGGAATTGAACCGCTAACTCTAACCTCCTTGCATCTTATGGGTCTGCACATCTGAGATTTGGAAACACCATATCCGTACTCCTTATGATTGGTGAGAATTAATTTGAAAGCAATCGCCCTGAATACATACCTTGCCGTCTCAGACGGTAACTGCATATCATAATAACTATGTACATCCTGAGCCTTCATTCTCGCATCTATACTTCCCATTCCTACATTATAAGAGGCCGCTGCCAATGTCCAATTTCCGTACCTCGAAAAGGCCTTTCTGAAATATTTACACGCCGCGTGCGTGGCTTTATCAACATTGTACCGCTCATCCACCTCTGTATTTACAACCAGCCCATACTCCTTTGCCGTATGCTCCAAAAACTGCCAATAGCCCTTTGCGCCGGCAAGAGAGGTTAACGGCTGCAACGAACTTTCAGCTACACACAAATAGAAAAAATCGGGATGTATGCCCTCATCCTTAAGTATTTTGTCTATCCTCTCCTTATATCTGCCAGTAAGTTGTGTAATATATAATATACTGCTATGGGCATACATAATGGAGGTCAATTCACGCATAAGACTCTCTCTTACGTCAAAATATTGCAGTGGAACCTTTTCGCCCGCAAACGTGGCATGTGACGGCAGTTTAGGAATAATAACATTTTGGCTCGGCGCAGGCTCTTCGGGAATATTATACCTCCACCATTCCACTTTTGACTGAGCATCAGCCCCGGCAGAAAGAGTTGTAAAGGCTATAATTAATAAAACACCATAAAAAATTTTCATTGCTTTAAAAGGATCTAAATTTAAGTATATAATCAAAACAACCTTACTACTCGTACCTCAAAAATGGATTATTTTGCAACTCCTCCAAAACCGTAGTTCCAGGTCCATGGCCCGGAAAGACTCTCGCCTCTTTGTCCACATTCTTCAGTACCCTGCCGAGCAGACTCTCCATAAGAGCATCATAATCTCCGCCCGGCAAATCGGTACGGCCTATACTCCCGGCAAACAAAGAATCTCCGGTCAGGAGATAGTTATCCTTCTCACAATAGTAACACATTCCCCCCCTGGTATGACCCGGACTGGCAATCGCCTTAAGTTCAGTCTCCCCAAACCTAATTACATCTCCATCAGAGACATCAACCGTATTCACGGGAGGCAAATCGACCGAGTAGCCGAACATATTAAAATATTTGCCCGCATCAGCAAGCAGTTCTTTATCGCTTGAGTTCACATAAACGGGTGTATTCCACCTCTTGACTACAAAAGCCACTCCCATAATATGATCAAAGTGACCATGGGTAAGCAACAGTTTAACCGGTTTAAGATTATTGGCCGTAATAAACTTCTCTATACGGCCCTGCTCATTGGCATTCTGCATCCCAGGATCTACCACCACACATTCTCCCGTTTTATCATATAACACATAACAACACTCGCGCAAATCATTCAAATAAAATGTTTTAATTTCTGACATATCTTATATTAATTATATTTTCAATATTCTTTCTCACAACTCTACAAACAGATAATTTTGCCTTCAATTCCCTCCCCCTAAGACAGATGTTTTTCTTCAGCTAAATTCTCATGAAAGACACACCTACCTGTTAATTCCCTTTATCATAGGCACAAAACTACAACTTCCATACGATTTCCGTTCAAAATTCTCTTTACCCGTTCTTTGTATCACATACATCTCTTGGTTTCCCGCCTCCACCATCAAGGGTATTACAATTTTAGCCCCAATTTTCAACTGAAGTAGCAATTTTTCGGGTATTGCATCTGCACAGCAGGCAATAAGAATGCCATCAAAGGGAGCAAAATTCGGAAGTCCTTCATATCCATCCCCGAAAACCAGCATCGGAGTTATATATCCTGCCCTTGAGAGATTGCGTAAGGCCTCAACATATAAATCATGCTGCCGCTCAACACTGAATACTTCATACCCGCACTCTGCCAAAACTGCAGTCTGATAACCACATCCAGTACCTATTTCCAAGATTCTACCCTCCTCCGGAGCCTCAAGCAATGTTGTCTGGAGAGCAACTGTTGAAGGCTGTGAAATAGTTTGTTCGGCAGAAAGAGGCAATGGCCTGTCATTGTAGGCAATATGATCGAGTGCAGAATCAATAAAAAGATGTCGGGGTACTCTGCCAATAGCTTGAATTACAGTATCACGATATCTTTTTTTTATAGTTAATTCTCTAACCAACTGAGCTCTGCGTCCCTTATGCAATATAGTATCCAACATTCTGCAAATTTACTAAATCTCTTACTATTTTTTTGTATTTTTGCCGAGAGAAAACTAAAATAATCACCTATAAAGGTGCTTGGATTTTTGAAGCAATTTAATCACCTTAAAAGAGACCTGTTTTTATTGAAGTTATTGATAAACTTTTTAGTAATATTTTAATTGTTTCTATTATGCATATAGCGATTGCCGGCAATATCGGGAGCGGAAAAACCACATTAACAAGACTTTTAGCAAAACATTATGTATGGACTCCACAATATGAGGATGTTGATTATAACCCCTATCTATCAGATTTTTACAACGATATGCAAAGATGGTCGTTTAATTTGCAAATATATTTTCTTAACAGCCGTTTTAAAGGAGTGGTTGAGATTGCAAAATCATCGCTAAATGTTATTCAGGACAGAACAATTTATGAAGATGCAAGAATATTTGCACCAAACCTGCACGCTATGGGGCTTATGTCTACCAGAGATTTTGAAAATTACACCTCCCTGTTTAATCTTATGCTTTCTCTTGTTAAACCGCCTGATTTACTTATCTATCTTAAATCCTCAGTTCCAAATCTTGTTAACCAGATACAAAAACGAGGTCGCGAATATGAAGCCGGGATCAGGCTCGATTACCTGCAAGGTCTTAACGATCTATATGACAAATGGATGGATACATATAGTGACAGTAAAAAACTGATCATAAATGTAGACGAAGTAAAATTTGAAGATAATCCTAAAGATCTGAGTTCTATTATAGATGGTATTGATTCACAGATACACGGAATATTCTAAAACATTTCCGCAGATCTCTACACGCC
>CAZNBA010000017.1:0-29856 GCA_964571395.1 uncultured Muribaculaceae bacterium | reverse complement strand
TAATACGCAGCTTATATTGTTGTGATTAAGCTAATTGGTTGGAATGCTATCACAGTAATTCGACAAACAGGTTCGTTTAACTTCGTTGGTTAGAATGCTCTCGATTCCGCATTATGTATAATCTGTGATACGCATTCTGTGGGAGATTCTAATGAATTACTGAAGGCTGCTGTCATCAGCAGCGGCACTGCTTCTGCAGTGCTGTATTTCAGGCTGAAAGCCTGTTAACTGAGTGAAGCTCCTGCTGAACGCTGCTGTCATCAGCAGCGGCACTGCTTCTGCAGTGCTGTATTTCAGGCTGAAAGCCTGTTAACTGAGTGAAGCTCCTGCTGAACGCTGCTTCCCTGCGTATATGGTATTATGTTTGTATTTATAATTACATAATTAAAAATAATTGTTTGTAATTAAAAAAATAATTATAACTTTGTTTCAGTTAATATTTACAGGATTTCGGATTGATAACTATAATGAATATGAAAAATACAGATGGCAATGAGGTAAGAAAACTTACAAATGCTGAACTTGAATTGATGAGAATTATATGGGATAAAAAGAAGGCTTTTCTTGGTGATATTGTTGAATCCTATCCTGAGGAGAGTAGACCGGCATATCCTACTATATCAACAGTTGTCAGGATACTTGAGAAGAAAGGTTTTATTTCTCATGATTCTTTCGGTAAAGTCAATAGATATTTCCCAATGGTGACAAAGGAGAGGTATAGGAAAATGGTTTTGAAGAGAACCCTGAGCACTTTTTTTAATGATTCTCCAAGAGAGATGCTTTCCTGTTTTGCAGATAAGGGTTCTCTTAGTTCAAGACAATATGACGAGCTGATAGAGTGCGTAAAGGAATTACTGAGTGATAACACTGAAAATAAGTAATTTAATGGGATTATTTGTATGGTTGGATAATATAAATATTTAAATAAGTAATCATGGGGATCTTTAAAGCAATAATTGAAATGCAGATATGTTATGCAGTTTTTTATCTTCTGTATTTTATGCTGCTTCACAGGAAATTGTCGTTCAGATTGTCGAGATTATTTCTTTTGATGATTTTCCCTGTTTCTATTCTGATTCCTTTAGCCAGAATCCCTGTAGGAGAGAGTTATAATTTTATAATTCAATATTTTCCCTCTGTATTTAGTAATGATTCCGGTTCTTATATGATAGGGAACTACTTTATGGAGATGGGCTCCGGTATGGGTGTAAAATATGTGGAGACAGACAACAAGGTTGGTTTACAATCAGTTTTCTTCTTTGTATATGTAGCGGGAGCACTTATTGTGCTTTTAATCTACCTTTATGGTTTTATCAAGGGTTTAATGATAATTTTGCGAGGAAAAAAGGGAATCATCTCCGGAAGAGAGGTTATATTGGCCGATTGTAATGGAGGGGCTTTTTCAATGATGGGAAGAGTTGTAATAGATAAACATTTTGCGGAAAATGATGCCTCTTCCTTAATTATTAACCATGAATATCTGCATAAACAATATATTCACTCGGCAGATCTTTTCTTCATGTTGTTGACAAAAATCACCTTTTGGTTTAATCCTTTTGTCTGGATTGCAGACAGGTCGTTGAGGCAACTTCATGAATACGAGGTGGATGCGAATATGATTTTGTCAGGAGTTAATCCTAAGCAGTATGCGCAGCTGTTGTTGGATTATGAGATGGGTATTATAGTACCCGCGACTGTAAATCAATTCAGTTATTTATCAATTAAAAACAGACTAAAAATGATGAAGAAAAATTCTCACAAAAGTTCACTACGCATTTTATATGCGTTACCTGTTGCCATCTTAATGATAGCTATGTTTTCTCTTGCTCCTCAAAGTTGCAAGAGTAACCAGGACAACAAGGAGACTCAAAAAAATATCATCCCCGAGGAGCAGCAGCCCATTGCAGAGGAGGTAAAACCAGATAGTACTTCTTCAGAGATTGTAAAAACTGAGCAGAAGGAGAGTATCGGATATGTTGCTGTGGAGGTTAAGCCTACTTTCCAGGGTGGAGATCAGAATTCGTTTACAAAGTGGGTTTTTGAAAATATCACATACCCTGAATCGGCCAAGCAGAAGGGTATATCAGGAAGAGTGACCTTGAAATTTACTATAGCCGAAGATGGTTCTATAGTTGATGTGAAAATACTTAAAGGTATAAGTAAAGAACTTGACGCTGAGGCTATAAGGGTAGTTTCTGCATCGCCTAAATGGACTCCAGGAAAGCACAATGGGAAAGCAGTCCCTGTTACGATGGTGTTCCCTATTATCTTTCAGCTTAAATAGTTATTAACTGAATATTATAAAATCGAGTAGGAGAAAATTAATTTTTAGTTTTCTTCTACTCGATTTTCTTCTACTCAATTCTCTTCATGAGATGATGTAGTCTACCTGCTGTAATCGTAGAATCCTTTACCGGTCTTGCGTCCAAGAAGATTTGCTCTGACCATCTTTCTAAGTAGAGGATGAGGACGGTATTTGCTGTCGCCGAACTCATTGTAAAGGACTTCCATAATGGCAAGGCAAACATCGAGTCCTATAAGATCACCCAATGCAAGTGGCCCCATTGGATGGTTGGCACCGAGCTTCATTGCTTCGTCAATCTCTGAAGCCGATGCTACTCCATCTGCAAGGATTCCTATACCTTCATTTACCATTGGTATCAAAATTCTGTTTACAACAAAGCCTGGAGCCTCATTTACGCTTACAGGAGTTTTGCCTATCTCTGTTGCTATTGCAACAACTTTATCATGTACCTCTTGAGAGGTAAGTTGTCCTTTAATGACCTCGACAAGTTTCATCATCGGAACCGGATTGAAGAAGTGCATTCCGATTACATGGCAAGGTCTGGAGGTGCATGCTGCTACCTCTGTTATTGAGAGTGAAGAGGTATTTGTTGCAAGAATTGCCTCAGGCTTGCATATTTTGTCGAGAGTTTGGAATATCTCCTTTTTAATAGTCATATCTTCAGCTATAACTTCAATTACAAGATCTGCATCAGCACAATCCTTATAATCCATGGAATCCTTTATTTTGGAAATGATAGCCTCTTTTTGTGCTGCTTCCATTTTTCCCTTTTCAACCATTTTTGACAGGCTCTTTTCAATAGCTTTGTGAGCTTTTCCCAAAGAGGCCTCAGAACGGCCTTTAAGGAGTACATTGTGGCCAGCTTGAGCAAATGTTTGAGCTATACCATTGCCCATTGTGCCTGTACCGATAACTGCAATTTTCATGATAAAAAATATTAAATTATGTATTAAGAAATAGTTTTCTATATCAATTTATATCTAACTATATCTAATTAAAAATGTTTATTTGTTCTCAAATGACGGTGTTCGTTTTTCAAAAAAAGCATTCATTCCCTCTTTCTGATCTTTACTTGCAAAACACAAACCGAAAAGATTTGCCTCAGTTGCTATTGCCGAATCTATATCTGTTTGCATGCCTCTATTAATTGCTTCTTTACTGTTTCTTATGGCAATAGGAGCTTTTGATGCAATTTTAGCTGCTATTTTTATCGCTTCATCCATAAGAGTTTCAGGCTCAACCACGCGGTTTACAAGTCCGATACGCAATGCTTCTGCGGAGTCAATTATATCTGCAGTGTAAATTAATTCTTTAGCTTTCCCTAATCCAATAATTCTTGGCATTCTCTGAGTGCCTGAAAATCCTGGAGTTATACCCAAGCCCACCTCTGGTTGTCCAAATTTAGCCTTTGAAGAGGCTATTCTGATATCGCAACTCATTGCAAGTTCACAGCCGCCTCCGAGAGCGAAGCCGTTTATTGCTGCAATCACCGGTTTATTCAGTTGTTCTATTTTTCTGAAGACTGCTGCACCTTGTTCCCCAAAGTGTTTTCCTTCAATTGCATTCATTGTCTTCATTTGAGAGATGTCTGCGCCTGCAACAAATGCACGTCCCTCTCCGGTTATTATTACGCAGTAGATCTCATTGTCATGATAAAGCTCGGTGAAGGCAATATCGAGTTCATTGAGAATAGCAGAATTAAGGGCATTAAGTGAATCAGGATTATTTATTCTGATTATACAAATGTGTCCCTGTTTTTCTATTATCAGTTTTTCGTATCTCATATTTTATCTTTTATTATATATTGTTGTATCACTTTATATTTGGATATTGATTGGTATCCCGACAGTTTTGTTAGTCTCTCTTTAAATGTACATCCATTTGCGGATAGGGGAATTCTATTCCGGTTTTTGGTAGTTGGATGTAAATGGTTTCCAATACCCTATAGTATATTGTAAAATAGTCCTGACTTTTTACCCAGGCTCTCAGTGTTATACTAATGCTGCTGTTGTTTAAAGAGACAAGCGCAGCAAAGGGTTCTACCGGTTCGTTCAGCACTTCAGGATTGGCTTTAACAATCTTTAATAGTTCCTTTTTTGCCTTTGTTACATCATTCCCGTATGCGATCTCTATTTTCCAGTCACATCTTCTTGTGCCTGAGATAGAGAAATTATTTATTGTTCCGTTTGAGAGTGCACCGTTTGGTAAAACGACAATTTTATTATCATCTGTGGCTATATGAGTAGTTGTCATTTCTATTGAGGTGACTGTTCCGGTATATCCCTGTGCATCTATATAATCTCCAATCTTGAATGGTTTGAATAGTAAAATCATTATTCCTCCTGCAAAATTCTGAAGTGTGCCGCTCAATGCCATACCAACAGCAAGACCTGAACCTGCTAATAGTGCTACAAATGAACTTGTATCTACTCCGAGTGCCCCAACTGTCATTACAATCAGAATAATAGTCAGAAAAATTGTAATAAAACTGACAAGGAAAGAGGCTAATGATTTGTCGACTTCGCGTTTTGCAAAGATTTTATTTAATATCTGTTTAATTTTTTTTATTACCCATGCTCCGATAAAATAGATGATAATTGCCGCAAGAATCTTCATCCCAATCTCAATTCCACTATGGATAAGAGAAGTTATAACCTCATGAACAGACATATTTGAGACTTTATCTATTGATTGTGTAAGTACTTGTGAAGGGTTATTTACAAGAGAATCAAGTTTTTCCGGGACAGATTCGGATTTCAGATCTTTAAGTATAAGCGGTAAGTTTATCAATGGAAACATAAATTTTTTATTTTTTACAAAAATATTAAAAAAGCGGGCATAAACATACTAATTTTTGTATAATTTTTTGTAACATAATTGTTATTTGAAATCATTTTATAAATATGTAAATTTGCAAGCCACAAGAGAAAAGAACTCTATCACTTGTGGATTATACTTTGTAAGTTATTTAAATATATTATACTACTAAAAACAGCAATATGAATAAAAGAATCTCTTTACAGGATGCTGTCTCTAAGGTTAAAGACGGCATGACAGTAATGGTCGGTGGCTTTTTAGGCGCCGGCAGCCCTACATCAATTCTTGATGAATTGGCTAAGAGCGGTGTGAAAAATCTTACACTTATCTGCAATGATACTGCTTATGCAAATGTGGCTCACGGCCAGCTGATAACCAATAAACAGGTTAAAAAACTTATTGTTTCGCATATTGGTACTAATCCAAGCACCAGCGATCAACTTAATTCAGGCGAACTTGATATTGAGTTCTCACCTCAAGGTACATTGGCTGAAAGAATACGTGCAGCAGGAGCCGGTCTCGGAGGTGTTCTTACAACTACTGGTATCGGTACGGTTGTTGAGAAGGGTAAAGAGACGGTTAATGTTGATGGAATAAAATATCTTTTGGAGAAACCGCTTAAGGCAGATATCGCCCTTATTGGAGCTACTATTGCCGATGAATCAGGTAACCTTGTATATGTAGGTACAACACAAAATTTTAATCCGCTTATGGCAACAGCTGCCGATATGGTTATAGTTGAGGCTGAAAAGGTTGTTCCAGTTGGAGAAATCGCTCCTGAAAGTGTGCATACACCTGCGATGTTTGTCAATTATATTTATAGCAAATAATAATTTTTATGGAAAAGAACAAATCTATGATCCGTATGAGAATGAGTTGTCACGATGCTCATTACGGTGGAAATTTGGTGGAAGGAGCTAAGATGCTTCAACTTTTTGGAGACGTGGCTACAGAACTTCTTATTCAGCGCGATGGTGACGAAGGTCTTTTTAAAGCGTATGATATGGTGGAATTTATGGCCCCTGTATATGCTGGAGATTTCATTGAGGCTACAGGAGAGATAATTTCCGAGGGTAATACCTCAAGAAAGATGGTTTTTGAGGCAAGGAAAGTTATTGCTCCACGTCCTGATATTTCCGATTCGGCTGCTGATATTTTGGATGAGCCTGTTATTGTTTGCAAGGCAAGTGGAACTTGTGTGACTCCAAAAAAATCTCAGAGAAAATAATGTCGGGGTACTCTACCCATAAAAAAAAAATTATATGGAAAAATTAATAATAACTGCCGCAATATGTGGCGCTGAGGTTACAAAAGAGCAGAATCCTGCTGTTCCGTATACTGTGAAGGAGATAGTCAGAGAGGCAAAATCTGCTGTTGATGCGGGTGCTGCTATTGTTCACCTCCATGTTCGTGAGAATAATGGAACTCCAACGCAGTGCAGGAAACGTTTTAAGGAGTGTATTGATGCGATACGAGTGGTTTGTCCCGATGTAATTATTATCCCCTCAACCGGAGGTGCGGTAGGAATGACAGCTGAGGAGAGACTTCAACCAACTGAATTGATGCCCGAAATGGCAACTCTTGATTGCGGTACATGCAACTTTGGCGATGATGTGTTTGAAAACACAATGCCAATGATGCGTGCTTTTGGAAAACGTATGCTTGAGAATAATATCAAGCCCGAATATGAATGTTTCGAAATGGGCCATTTGGATACAATTTTAACTATGGCAAAGAAGGGACTAGTTCCGGGTTCTCCAATGCAGTTCAATTTTGTTCTCGGAGTGCCGGGATGTACACCTGCCAATGTTCAAAATTTGTGCTGGTTGGTAAATGCAATTCCTTCAGGTTCAACATGGACTGCAACAGGTATAGGTCGTTATGCGTTTACTCTTGCCGCTCCTGCAATTGTAATGGGGGGTAATGTCAGGGTAGGATTTGAGGATAATCTGTACATTGAGCGCGGTGTTCTTGCAAAATCCAATGGCGAACTTGTAGAAAAAGTTGTAAGGCTGGCAAAGGAACTTGGCCGTCCTGTTGCCACCTCTGCTGAGGCAAGAGAGATTCTCAGCATTAAAAGGAGATAAAAAATAAATTTTAATAAAAAAATCGTCGTATGAATCAGAACATAAAATTATTTAATTTTTCAGAAGGTAAATCTTGAAAATTTAGTATAGAGAAGTATTACGATAACTTAAATATTATCATACTATTACTGATTTTTTTATAATTTATATGTTCATAATTTTTTAATGTTATGAAAAAAGGTAACAAATACGGTATTCACAGAGTGATTGATCCGATAGGCGTTCTTCCACAGCCTGCAAATAAGTTGGATAACAATATGGATGAAATTTATGATGATGAGATTCTTATTGACGTAAAGACGTTGAATATAGATTCAGCTTCATTCACTGAAATTTCAAGGAGAGCTGATGGTGATAAGAAGAAAATAGCAGAAATCATGTTAGATATTGTTGCAAAGCAGGGTAAACACCGTAATCCTTGGACAGGTTCAGGTGGAATGTTGCTTGGTGTAGTTGAAAAAATAGGTGATGCGCTTATTGGGAAGACAGATCTTAAGGTGGGAGACAAGATTGCGACATTAGTCTCATTATCGCTAACTCCTCTTAGAATAGATAAAATTAAGGAGATTCGTCCTGAAATAGATCAAGTTGATATTGATGGAAAGGCTATTCTTTTTGAGAGTGGTATTTATGCTAAAATACCTGCCGATCTTCCTGAGAAACTTGCTTTGTCAGCACTTGATGTTGCAGGAGCTCCTGCTCAGACTGCAAAACTAGTAAAACCTGGCGATACAGTTCTTATTATTGGTGCCGGTGGAAAATCAGGTATGCTTTGCTGTTATGAGGCAAAGAAACGTGCAGGTGTTACTGGAAAGGTTATAGGTCTATGCCACAGCGAAAAGAGTACTAAGAGATTGCAGGATCTCGGATTTTGCGATTATGTATTTTCTGCCAATGCAACTCAACCTGTACCGGTACTCGAAAAGATTGAGGAGTTAACAAACGGTGAGATGTGTGATGTTACGATAAACAATGTAAATATTACTGATACTGAAATGACCTCTATTCTTTGCACGAAGAATACAGGTATCGTCTACTTCTTCTCTATGGCAACCAGCTTTACAAAAGCTGCTTTGGGAGCTGAAGGGGTAGGCAGTGATGTTACAATGATTATAGGTAACGGTTATACTAAAGGTCATGCCGAGATAACCTTGCAGGAACTTCGCGAAAGCGAGAAACTGCGCAAAGTGTTTACGGAGTTATACGCATAAATAGTAAATATATGTCTGAAAGACAATATAAAAATGGTGAGCGATATGGTACTCACAGGGTAATTTCCCCTGTGGGTACTCTTCCTCAACCTGCTCAGAAACTCGATAATACCATGGAAATCTATGATAACGAGGTTCTGATTGATGTTAAGACACTTAATATTGATTCTGCGAGTTTTACACAGATAAAAAATGCATGTAATTCTGATCCGGACAAGATGAAGGAGATGATTCTTGCTATTGTCAGTGAGAGAGGTAAAATGCAGAATCCTGTCACAGGGTCGGGCGGTATGCTTATTGGTACAGTCAGGGAGATTGGACCAATGTTCCATAATATTCACAATATTAAACCGGGAGATAAAATCGCAACTTTGGTGTCTCTGTCTCTTACTCCTTTGAAGATAGAGAAAATTCTGAATCTTTCTGTTGATTCCGATCAGGTTGATGTAGAGGCTCAAGCTATCCTATTTGAAAGCGGACTGTTTGCAGTTCTTCCTGATGATATTCCGGAAAAATTGGCTCTTGCTGCTTTGGATGTAGCAGGTGCTCCTGCTCAGGTTGACCGACTTGTTACAGAGGGAGAAATTGTCTGTATAATTGGTGGCGGAGGAAAATCAGGCGTTTTGTGTTGTTATCAGGCTATGAAAAATGTTGGTCAGTACGGCAAGGTGATTGTTGTAGAATATTCTCCAGAAAATGCTAATAGAATTAAGGAGATGGGGCTTGCCACTGATGTGATTGTTGCCGACGCTACAAATGTAATGGATGTATATCATAAGGTTATGGCCATTACAGGCGGAAGAGGATGTGATGTCACTGTAAATAATGTAAATGTTCCCTCTACTGAGATGACCTCTATATTGGTTACCAAAGGGCGCGGGTGTGTCTACTTTTTCTCAATGGCAACCAGTTTTACAAAGGCTGCTTTGGGAGCGGAGGGTGTCGGCAAGGATATAAACCTTATTGTCGGAAACGGCTTTGCCAAGGGCCATGCCAACCTTACGTTGAACATTATTCGTGAGTCAAAACCGATAAGAGATCTTTTTGAAAAATTATACGTTAAATAATATGAACGAATCCAGAAGAAAAGAGTTGTTTCCAAATGTTTCTGATATAGAATGGAACGATTGGAAATGGCAGGTAAAAAATAGAATTGAGACTTTAGATGATCTCAAGAAATATGTAAAATTAACTAAAGATGAGGAGGAGGGTGTTAAAAAGTCGCTTGAAACTTTGAGAATGGCCATTACTCCTTACTATATTTCTCTGATAGATCCGGATAATCCGCATGATCCTATCAGAAGACAGGCTATCCCAACAATTAATGAGACACATCGTGCCGATGCCGATCTGCTCGATCCGCTTCATGAAGATGAGGATTCTCCTGTACCGGGACTTACCCACAGGTATCCCGACAGAGTGCTTCTTCTTATTACAGATATGTGCTCAATGTATTGTAGACATTGTACACGCAGAAGATTTGCCGGTCACAAGGATGGAGAGACCTCTTCCGATAATATTGAGAAGGCAATAGAATATATTGCAAAAACTCCTCAGGTTAGAGATGTACTTCTTTCAGGTGGTGACGCTCTAATGGTGAGTGATGCGAGATTGGAATATATTATCAAGAAATTGAGGACTATTCCTCATGTTGAGATTATCAGAATCGGGACAAGGACTCCGGTTGTTTGCCCTCAGAGAATTACTGCGGATCTTGTGAATATGCTTAAAAAGTATCATCCGATTTGGTTGAATACACATTTTAACCATCCTCAGGAGGTGACAGTTGAGTCTGCTGCTGCATGTGCAAGACTTGCTGATGCAGGCGTGCCATTGGGTAACCAGTCTGTTCTTTTAAGAGGTGTGAACGATTGTGTTTACATTATGAAAAAACTCGTCCATGAGTTGGTGAAGATGAGAGTAAGACCTTATTATATCTATCAGTGCGACCTTTCCATGGGCCTTGAGCATTTCAGGACTCCTGTTTCAAAGGGTATCGAGATAATCGAGGGTTTACGCGGGCATACCTCAGGATATGCAGTTCCTACTTTTGTGGTTGATGCTCCTGGTGGCGGTGGAAAAACACCGGTAATGCCTAATTATGTTATTTCTCAATCTCCAGGAAAGGTGATTTTGAGAAACTTTGAAGGCGTTATTACCACATATACCGAGCCGCTTGATTATAAAGAGGAGTGCTCTTGCAAAAAGTGTATTGAGACCAAAGAGTATCCGATGGAGGGCGTTGCAGGATTGTTGGAGGGTACTGAAAAGGGAATTTCAATTGAACCTGCACACTTGAGCAGAAAGGAAAGAGCACGTAATAGAAAACAAAAATGATATGCCGTTCATCCATGATATTCTGAAATATAGGAGTCTCTCTATTGTGGGACTTGAAAAGAATACTGGTAAAACGGAATGTCTGAATTATATCCTTAGAAGGTTACCGCCTGATTATAGAGTGGCGGTAACCTCAATAGGGATAGACGGGGAGACAAAAGATCAAGTTACAAAAGGAGCGAAGCCCGAGATTACATTAAGAGAAGGAGTTCTGTTTTCTACAGCTGAATCCTATTACCGAGGCAGAAAATTGTGTGCCGAGTTACTCGATATCTCTGAGGAAAATAGTTCTATGGGTAGAATTGTAACAGGAAGAGTAATCAGAGAGGGCAAGATTTTATTGGCAGGTCCATCTTCTACACACTCGTTGATAAGATGGATGCGAGAGATTGATATGTTCGGAGTGGATTTGAAAATTATTGATGGCGCATTAAACAGGTTAAGTCTTGCTTCGCCGGCTGTAAGTGAGACAATGATACTCTCCACCGGCGCCGCTTATTCTGCAGAATTAAGTACTTTGGTAAATAAAACGAAGTATGTTGTTGAACTTATTATGTTGGAACGGACGGACGAGAGAACAGCTAAAGGATTTGAAGGGTTGGAGAATGGAATTTGGGGGAGAAATGAAGCGGGAGAGATAGTTAATATTACGAGAAAATCTTCATTGATTTTAAAAGAGATAAAAGAGGATTTTCTAAAGCAATGTAGAGTTATCTATGTTGCAGGGGCATTGACCGAGACTTTTTTGAGAGTACTCAACAATTCGCCTCTGATTGAAGGCACCACTTTGGTGGTTGATGATTTTACAAAGATTTTTGTTTCGGAACAATCGATGAGATTGTTTAAGAGGAGAGGCGGGAGATTGGAGGTTATGAGAAAAAGCAAATTGATTGCAGTTTGCGTTAATCCTACGGCACCTAACGGATATGTGCTCGATTCGGATGTTTTATGTGGAAAATTGGAAGAGGCAATAGCATTGCCTGTTTATGATATAGTAAAGAATAACTATTTGAAATGATATCAAGTACCGCGACATATAAGTCTGAAATAAAACAGGGAATCTCTGTCGGTAAGGTCCGACTGAGGTCTATTGTTGATTCACCGTGTGGTATAAGATATATGATAGATAATTTAGGAGTTTGCTCAGGATTTGCAAGGAAAAAGCTTCTTGATACCTATATGATGCTTGATGCCGGTGAGATAGAGGGATACTACTCAAAATTGAGGGAGATAAGTTCCTCTCTTGCGGGATTGGGGCATAACAATGAGAGAGAATCGCTACAGCATAAATTTTGCGATCTTAAGGATATTTCCGGTACAATCAAAAGATTGTCGGGAGCAGTCGTTCTGGATGATATTGAACTTTTTGAGATAAAATCTCTTTCATTGCTATCTAAAGCTGTGAAAGAGATCCTTATAAACGCGCAAGTAAATTGCATAGAGATACCAAATACGGAGGAGATTATAAAGATTTTAGACCCTGACGGAATGCGAATCCGTTCTTTCTACGTATATGATTCATATTCTTGTGAGTTGAGAGAATTACGTGAGAATATCAAAAAAAGTTCAGGCGAGGAGAGGCAGGAGCTTGAGTTAAAGGAAAAGATGCTGGAGTGCAAGATACGTGGGGAGATCTCCGCAAAACTTGCTCCT
Source organism: uncultured Muribaculaceae bacterium (assembly GCA_964571395.1). Classification (GTDB taxonomy): domain Bacteria; phylum Bacteroidota; class Bacteroidia; order Bacteroidales; family UBA932; genus Egerieousia. The sequence goes on along the minus strand of CAZNBA010000017.1, from coordinate 17,446 downwards.
TATGCAGCGGCTCTTCAAGTTGTCTTGGAGGCTTTGGGAGATCTTGATATTTTGCTTGCAAAGGCCATGCAGATGAAGGAGCATAGATTGGTCTTCCCATCTATTTCCATAGGTGAAGTGACCTCTTACAAAGGTCTGTTTCATCCTCAGGTTAAAAGTTTACTTCGGGAGCGGGCTGGACGACGTAGTAATGAGAGTGTTTTTATACCTATTGATATAAAATTCGGGAAAGAACCTGTTATTATTACCGGAGCAAATATGGGTGGTAAAACTGTTACTCTTATGATATGTGCATTGGCTCAGTATCTTTTCCAATTTGGCTTTGGCGTTCCATCTGAGCATGGAGAGATTGCTGTAAAGGAGGGGATTGCTCTTACAATGGGTGATGGTCAGGATATAACAGGAGGTTACTCATCATTTGCAGCTGAAATGCTCTCTGTTAATGAGATTATAAAGGCTGCAAAAGAGGGGGTGAATCTTCTTGCATTGATAGATGAGCCGGCACGAACAACAAATCCTGTTGAGGGGCGTGCCTTGGTACAGGGAATGTTGGACATATTGTCGGGATACCATATATCTGTAATTGTTTCAACCCATTATAATTTAGACAAAGGTGATTACAAGCGGTTGAGAGTGGTGGGATTTGTAGACGGAAAGATGGATTACAGATTGATTGAGGCTAATAAGGGGGAGGTTCCTCATGAGGCTATAAAAATTGCAGGGACCTTAGGCATAGATTCAGAATGGCTTGCTGCAACTACTGAATATTTAAAAGATTAGACTTACAAACATTTATATATAAATAACTTAATAACTTTTTTCCATATGCAGAGTAAATTAGGACTGGATTTTAAGAAGGTGGACAAAGCAAAATCATTGGCAAATAGTATTGCTGGCGATGTCCAGTCTTTTGTAGAGGCCTATACGACAGTTGCCGTTGAGAGAACATTGTGCAGGCTTATGGGAATAGACGGAGTTGATAGCAATCAGGTTCCTCTTCCCAATGTTATTGTAGATGATTTAAAAAGTAAAGGGGTTTTAAGCCAAGGGGTTATGTTTTATATCGGTAACGCCATGGTTAAAACCGGACTTTCTCCCCAGAAAATTGCCGAAGGGGTTGCTGAAGGCACTATTGATCTTACAAGAATAGAGGTTACAGACAAAAATTCTCTGCTAAAAGTTTTGCAACCTGTTATTGACAGCAGTCTTGAGCGAATAAGGGCGAGAAGGAGCAAAAAAGAGCACTATCTTGAGACTCTTGGAGAGGGGCCGAAGCCATATATTTATGTAATTGTGGCTACCGGCAATATTTATGAAGATGTTGTTCAGGCTCAAGCTGCAGCAAGACAAGGCGCTGATATTATTGCAGTAATCAGAACTACCGGTCAGAGTCTTTTGGATTATGTACCGTACGGTGCCACTACAGAGGGGTTCGGAGGTACTTTTGCAACTCAGGAGAACTTCCGTATCATGCGCGAGGCTCTCGATAAGGTTGGTGAAGAAGTAGGTAGGTATATAAGGTTATGTAATTATTGTTCCGGTCTTTGTATGCCGGAAATTGCCATTATGGGTGCATTTGAAGGGCTTGATGTAATGCTTAACGATGCTCTTTATGGTATTTTGTTCCGTGATATAAATATGCAAAGAACTCTTGTGGACCAGTATTTTTCAAGAATAATCAATGGTTTTGCAGGAGTTATTATAAATACAGGAGAGGATAATTACCTTACTACCGCAGACGCATATGAGGAGGCTCATACTGTACTTGCTTCAGATCTCATTAACGAACAACTTGCTCTTATGGCAGGTTTGCGTGAGGAGCAAATGGGGCTTGGACATGCTTTTGAAATGGATCCGCAACTCAAAAACGGATTCTTGTATGAATTGGCTCAGGCTATTATGACAAGAGAGATTTTTCCTAAGGCTACTCTCAAATATATGCCTCCTACAAAGTTTATGACAGGAAATATTTTCAGAGGACATGTCCAGGATGCATTATTCAATATGATAGGGGTTTGGTCGCACCAGGGCATTCAATTGCTTGGAATGTTAACTGAGGCTATCCATACACCATTTATGTCAGATAGATTCCTCTCTATTGAGAATGCACGTTATATCTTCAACAATATGAAAGATATAGGAGATGAGGTGGAGTTCAAAGAGGACGGAATTATAAGAAACAGAGCCAAGGAGGTTATTGAAAACGCTATCGGGTTACTTGATAAGATCAATAATGAAGGTCTGTTCAATGCCCTCGAAAAGGGAATGTTTGCAGATGTGAAGAGGCCTAAGAACGGAGGAAAAGGTCTTGAGGGAGTATGTGAAAAAGGTGTAAACTATATTAATCCATTTATTAATTTAATGAAAGGAGAGAGATAATATGAGTTCAGGATTATATTCTATGCAGTCTAAGGATTTTGACAAGACCTTAGATCTCAAAAAGATAAAACCTTACGGTGATACTATGAATGACGGTAAGGTGCAGTTGAGTTTTACACTGCCTGTTCCGTGTGGAGCAGAGGCCGTGGAGGCAGCAAAGCAATTTATTAGGGGAATGGGTATGGAAAACCCACAGGTTGTTTTCTATCATGAACTCACTCCCGGATATACCTTTTTTAATTGCTATGGAAGTGCTACTCATACTATAGATTATACTACCATTCATGTACCGAAAGTTGAAAGTAATGTAATGGATATGCCTACAACAGATGAGTTTATCAAGGAAAATATTGGAAGGAAACTTGTTGTTGTGGGAGCAAGTACCGGGACAGATGCTCATACTGTTGGTATTGATGCTATCATGAATATGAAGGGTTATGCAGGACATTATGGCTTGGAGCGCTATGATATGATAGAGGCTCACAATCTTGGTAGTCAGGTTCCCAATGAGGAGTTTCTTGCAAGGGCTATCGAGATGAATGCAGATGCAATTCTTGTCTCTCAAACAGTTACTCAAAAGGATATTCATATTAAAAATATGACGGAACTTATTGAGCTTATGGAGGCGGAACATCTTAGAGATAAGATGATTGTTGTTTGCGGAGGTCCACGTGTAAGTCATGAGTTGGCAAAGGAGCTGGGGTTTGATGCAGGATTCGGCATGAATACTTATGCTGATGATGTGGCATCGTTTATTGCTCAGGAATACGTTAAAAGACATAATAAATCTAATAAATAATTATCATGGAAAAAGAACAAATTAGAGAATTCATAGCCAAAAGAGCTGCGAAGGAACTTCACGATGGTGATGTTGTAAATTTGGGTATCGGACTTCCTACCCTTATTCCTAATTATCTTCCTAAAGGAGTTAAAGTTACGCTGCAAACCGAAAACGGTATGTTGGGAATGGGACCGGCTCCTGAGCAGGGTAAAGAGGATAATCATCTTATTAATGCAGGTGGTGGGTTTATCACTTGTGAACCAGGTGCTGCAGCTTTTGATTCTGCTACCTCTTTTGCAATAATCAGAGGTGGACATGTTAATGTTACCTTCCTTGGAGCTTTGGAGGTTGATGAACATGGAGATCTTGCAAATTGGATGATCCCCGGCAAAAAGACTCCGGGTATGGGTGGTGCAATGGATCTGCTTGTAGGAGCAAAGAAAGTTATTCTTACAATGGAGCATACTGCTAAAGGTAACCCGAAGATTCTTAAGAAGTGCAGATTGCCTCTTACTGCTCCGGGCCAGGTAAATATGATAATCACAGAAATGGGTGTAATGGAGATCACTCCAAAAGGAGTTGAACTTGTTGAGATCAATCCGGAATTTACCGTTGAGCAGGTTCAAGCAGCTACTGAGGCTCAACTCATTATCTCCCCAAATCTTAAAAAAATGGAATAAAACCACAATTTTGATATGAACTTTGAATTAACAAAAACACAACAGTTGTTTCAGCAGATGATAAGGGAATTTGCTGAAAAAGAGGTAAAGCCTCTTGCTGCGGAGGTGGATGATCAAGAGAGATTTCCAATAGAAACAGTAGAGAAGATGGCAAAACTTGGCCTTATGGGAATTCCGTTCCCCAAAGAGTATGGAGGAGCAGGTGGAGATGAGATTATGTATACCATTGCGGTAGAGGAACTATCGAGAGTATGTGCTACGACAGGAGTTATTCTTTCTGCTCATACCTCGCTTTGTGCTGCACCTATAATGCATTTCGGTAATGAGGAGCAGAAGAAAAAATATCTGCCTAAACTTTCCAGTGGAGAGTGGATTGGTGCTTTCGGATTAACGGAGCCTAATGCCGGTACTGATGCATCGGCACAGCAGACAATGGCAGTACTCGAAGGAGATCATTATGTTCTTAACGGTAGTAAGATATTCATTACCAATGCTGGAGAAGCGAGCGTATATGTAATTGCAGCAATGACCGACAAATCTCAGGGTACAAAAGGAATCTCTACTTTCATTGTGGAGAGCAGTTTTCCTGGATTCTCAATAGGGAAGAAGGAGCATAAAATGGGTATTCGCGGTTCGGCTACGTGTGAACTTATTTTTGAAAATTGCATAGTTCCTAAAGAAAACCTTCTTGGTAAGATAGGAGAGGGCTTTAAGATTGCTATGCAGACCCTCGACGGAGGAAGAATAGGTATTGCCTCGCAAGCACTGGGTATTGCTCAGGGTGCAATTGACGAGACAGTAAAATATACCAAGGAGAGAAAACAGTTTGGTAAGTCTTTGTCAAAATTCCAAAATACACAGTTCCAGATGGCCGATCTTGCCACTAAAGTTGAGGCTGCAAGGTTACTTGTACGTAAGGCCGCTTTTGTAGAGGGTCAGGGTGGACGTTTTTCCAATGAGGCTGCAATGGCAAAATTATTTGCTGCTGAAACTGCAATGGAGGTAACTACCAAGGCTGTACAATTTCATGGCGGATATGGTTATACAAGGGAGTATCCTGTTGAAAGGATGATGCGTGATGCTAAAATTACGGAGATTTACGAGGGAACTTCTGAAGTTCAAAGAATGGTCATAGCTGGTAATTTATTTAAGTAAAAATTTGGATTATGAATATAATAGTTTGTATAAAACAAGTACCGGATACTACCGAAATTAAAATTAATCCGGTTACCGGAACACTTATAAGAGACGGAGTTCCAAGTATTATGAACCCCGACGACAAAGGCGGACTTGAGTTGGCTTTGCAACTTAAAGACAAACTTGGAGCACATGTCACGGTAATAACAATGGGACCACCTCAAGCAGATCTTATCTTAAGAGAGGCTTTTGCAATGGGGGCGGATAGGGCTATTCTGCTTACAGATAGGAAATTTGCAGGAGCCGATACTCTTGCTACATCTCATGCTCTTGCAGGTGCTCTTAGAACTTTAAAATATGATTTGATAATTGCCGGACGTCAGGCTATTGATGGTGATACTGCTCAGGTAGGACCTGAAATGGCCGAGCATCTTGGACTTCCTCAGGTCTCATATGTAATAGGACTTGAGCATAAAGGAGGCAACAAATATGAGGTAAAGAAGGAAACAGAGGAGGGATATCAGATGTTGGAGGTAGAAGGGCCGGCTGTTCTTACGGTTTTGGCCTCTGCATATAAGGCAAGGTATATGACTGTTTCTGGTATTGTTGATGCCTATACAAGAGAGGTTGAAATATGGACTGCTGATAAGATAGATATTGAGGAGGCTCAACTTGGTCTTAAAGGCTCTCCAACAAGGGTTAACAAGGCATTTGCCAAAGGTTTGAAGGCCGCCGGTCAACTATTTGAGGCAGATGGCGATGAGGCTGTTGGTATTATTGTAAGCAGACTCAAAGAGAAATTTATTATTTAATTGCTAAACTTTTGAAATATGAACAAGGCAGATTATAAAAATGTATATGTTTTCATTGAACAACGCGAGGGCATTGTTCAACCTGTTGCTATTGAACTGCTTGGAAAAGCGAGAGATTTAGCTGATGTCCTGAAAGAGAAAGTTGTTGCAATTTTCCCCGGATATAAGATTGCCGATAAGGCGAAAGAGCTAATTGCATTCGGAGCTGATGAGGTAATTTGTATGGATACTCCTATGATGAAAGATTATCTTACAGAGGAGTATACGCAGGCTATTTATCAACTGATAATTGCGTTCCGTCCAAGTATTGTGCTTTATGGTGCTACAACTATCGGACGTGATTTGGGTCCAAGACTTGCTGCAAGGCTTGGAACCGGTTTGACAGCAGATTGTACCAAATTGGAAATCTCCGAGGATACAAATGAACTTATGATGACTCGTCCTGCATTTGGAGGTAACCTTATGGCTACTATTATGTGTACTGAGCATAGACCACAGATGTCAACAGTGCGTCCAGGTGTTATGCAGAAACGCGATAGAGATGATTCAAGAAAGGGTACCATTATCCCTTTTGAGCCCAAATTCGATAAATCCAAGATTAAGGTTAAATTGTTGAAGACTGTCAAAGAGGATAAAGGTAAGATAGATATTACCGATGCCAAGATACTTATCTCTGGAGGAAGAGGAATCGGATGCAAAGAGAATTTTGCAAAACTCGAAAAGCTTGCTGAGGTACTGGGTTCAAAGGCAGAAGTTTCATCATCAAGAGCAATGGTAGATGCCGGTATTATGCCTCATGACAGACAGGTTGGCCAAACAGGAAAAACAGTTCGTCCTAACCTTTATCTTGCATGCGGTATATCAGGAGCTATCCAACACCTTGCTGGTATGGAGGAATCTGACTTCATTATTGCTATCAATAAGGATAAATTTGCTCCGATATTCCAGGTTGCAGACCTTGGTATAGTAGGGGACGCAAATAAAATTATTCCTATGCTTGCCGACAGACTTGCAAAAGAGATAAAAAAATAGATTTGCTTGCAGACTTTAATATTGTGAACATGCTTTATAAGTAAGTTTATATATTGTTCACATATTTATATAATTCAGTGAAGGAGGGTTCTCAATATGATGACCCTCTTTTGCTTTTATATTAGGATTGTTAACAAAATGTAACATAAATATTAATGCTTTTGTTTTTACAGTATGGATAATACTCTGATATATACACATTTATAACTTTAACAAAAAATTAACCAATTTAGTTGCTAAAAGGAGATGTACCTTAATGTAATTGTTTTACTTTTGCATTCAGAATTACAAACCAATAATAAAATTATAAAGAAATGAAAAAAGTATTATTCTTTGCTTGCGCTGCAGCTCTTTGTTTAGCTGTTGCAAGTTGCGGTAACAACCAGCCTGCAGAAGAGGAGACAGTTGCTCCTGAAACTACTACTACTGAAGAAGTTGCACAGCCAGCTGCTGATACTACAGCTGCTACTACAGTTGATAGCACTGCAGTTGCTAAATAATTACCCAAAAGGGAAATTAGACAAAAGGGACCGTAAGGTCCCTTTTTTTATGCATATCTTGTGAGTATCTGAAACATTGCAAGGGAGTTTTATAGTTGGGTTCTAAAGATGAGGCTTAAAATATAGGTTATTGAGGAGTAAACAAAGAGCAGGTTATAAGGCGAATCGTGCCAATTCCTGGTAAACTCGTTGAATAGGAAGTCCCATTACATTATATACTGAGCCATCTATACGTGATATTCCGATAAAGCCTATCCATTCCTGAACAGCATATGAACCTGCTTTGTCATAGGGCTTGTAGTTATCTACATAATACTCTATCTCCTGTGTCGGTAATTCTTTAAACCAGACATGTGAAAGCACTGTAAAAGAGATCTCTTGTCTATTATCTCTTATGCATACGCCTGTAGCTACAGTATGTCTTATACCGCTCAACATTGAGAGCATTTTAATTGCCTCTTCTCTATTTGTAGGTTTGCCAAGAATTATTCCTGAGTTTATTTCATTCTCCCTGAACTCATAATCGAGATATATTTGCCTGTCTGTCTTTAAATCTCTCTCCTTTAATTTGGGGCAGATTACGATTGTATCTGCCGTAAGAAGTATTTCGTTCTCTTTCAATTCTCGATGAAAGCCGTGTGATTTACCAACAGCCATAAATTCAGGAACCTTGATAGGTTTTAATCCCTCCTCTTGATTCTCAATGAATAAGGTATTGGTGTCTACTTCAAATTTAAGATCAGTCCCTGAAAGCAATTCTTTTCTTCTTGGTGAACCTGAACATAAAATAATTTTTTTTCCCTTTAGATTTTCTGCAAGTATCATGATAGTTATTCTTTTACCCCTTTTTCTGCATCTTGAGTTGTAACATTATAGCTAACGGCACTTGTGGAGTACTGTTCCGCATCAAAGTTCCAATCATTGTGCATTTTTAATATCTGTTCAACAAGATCTCTGACGCACCCTCGACCACCTCCATATAATGAAACATAATCGCAAACTTCCTTAACTTCTGTTACAGCATCCGAAGGACACACGGCAAGTCCGCAAACCTTCAGAACAGGAATATCCGGGATATCATCTCCTACAAAGGCCACTTCTGAGGGTTTTAGTTCATATTTACGGCAAAATGAGAGAAAATCAGGTACTTTGTTTCTAGACTTCATATAAATATTCTCTTCAGGTACCCCGATACCTAAAAAACGTTTTTTTACCGATTCTGAGTATGCACCTGTTACAATTGCAATAGGATAATTTTTGAGGACAGCAATTCGCAGGCCGAAACCGTCCTTTGCATTCTGAATTCTGAGCAAATCTCCGTTATCCAAAGTAAGTATACTGCCATCTGTGAAGACACCATCTACATCAAAGGCCATAGCCTTTATCTCTGCGAGTTTTACCTTATAATTTGTCATTATTCGATAGTGAATTATAATTGATATTCTTATGAGAATTAATATGAAATATAATCATGCCCGATTTCATATATCTATTGATTTATTAATTATTACGTGATTTGCAATTCTACTGATTATAAAGGTGTTAAAATCCTCTTTATTATCGAAAACAAATCTTATTTGAGTGCGACACCTTTCTGTAAGATAATCGCATTTTACAATCTTTCCCTGACAAATAATAGCCTTTTCCATATTCATACCGCTGAATTTAAAAAGAGTATAATTTCCCTCCGGTATTGTTCCGTTTATTCCTATACCTTTTTTACTTTCGAAGTGAGAAGGTAAAGAGAAAGAGGACGTCATTTTAAGGGGAACGGTGCAGTGTGATAGATCTATTGAGCAATTGTCTCTGTCAATTGAGGAGACATTCGCCATGAAACAGGGTTGATGTGTTAATTTGGAGACAGATACCATTGATAATAGTGCAGGTATATCTCCCTCGCAACCAGCAATAATACCGTTATCATTTAAAATTGCAAGAGCGAGACACGCTGTTGTTTCACAGGTATCTATAAGAGAAAAACATCTTACGGTGACAGCATTGAGATTGTATTTTTTGCAAAGATCTAAGATTGCAAAATACATGATTAATGCCTTTTTGAGATCTTTTCCGGTTCTTTCTTCAGAAAGATGCGAGCTATAACGGATTACCATCTTCTCTATCTCCTGTGCAAATTCTTTCGTATTGGAATCTGTATAGTTCTTGCTAAATGTCAAATACTTCTCTATTAACTCTTCAACCTGAATTGAAATAAAATTGATTTTGAAATGATCCTGTACAGTAGTTTTATTGATACCTGATGCAATAAGCCACGGAGAAGCTTCTCCAATTAGACCGATTCTCATTCCCGATAGCATCTTCTGACCGTGCAATGTCTTCTTAAGCATAGACATTGTGTCATTCAGTCTTTTAATGAATGATTTCTCAATCTTCAGCGGAGCATTTATATGGTAATGTTCTATATGATTGTTAAATAGAGAGGTGCATATTTCTAATGCGGCAGCAAGTGAGTTATCATAACCATCAGACAATATAATGATCGGACGGCTGAGGAATGGAAATCTGTTAAGAAAACTTTCCTCAGTACCGCCCGTCAAAATATATAATATATCTATACCCTCCTCATAATACCTTTCTGAAAAGTTCAGTGATTTTTCATCCGATATTTTTACATTCCCGAATTTTTTTATCTGCTCTATGATCTCAATTCTTTCGGGAGAGAGTTGTATTTCGCCATGTAACGGCGATGAAAAAAGTATCAGATTAATATCCATTTTCTTCTGGTTAAGGTTAGCAATTCAGTTATTTATATAAGGCAAGATCCTCCATTGTTGAGTTGCAGATGAAGTTATATCTCTCCTGATTCCATGACTGAGCTCTCTGAGTATATATTATTGCAGATTTTTCAAAAGTGCTGTCGGCCGTTGAGTCAATCAATAGGAGGTATGACATTATAATGTGGCCGGCCATTTCTACCAGCCTTCTTCCATTGTAATCAACTAATTCTGACTCTTTGCCGGTCATTATTGAGCAAGCCTGTTCATATTGTGCTGTCATCTCAATAAGTTTTTGTTTAAGAAGAGAGAATTCAGGCTTCAATTCTAAAGTTTCGTATTCTCTTATCTTATCGAGATAGGCACCGTTTGTTACATATCTTATTGCCGCAACAGTTTGCAATTGTGAGGTTCCCTCATAAATTGTTGTGATTCTTGCGTCGCGGTATATACGCTCAACGGGATATTCTTTCATGAAACCAGAACCTCCGTGAATTTGAATTGCATCATATGCGTTTTGGTTGCAATATTCGCTTGACATCATCTTCAGAACAGGTGTGAGCATATCTGCCCATTTGCTGAATTTTTTGTATTCTTGTCTCTCTTCAGGAGTAAGTTTGCGTTCTTGCATTATGAGCTCATAGGCTTTGTATACATCTACAAATCTTGTTGTTTCATAGAGTATGGCCCTGGAGGCTTGAAGTTTGGCCTTCATAACGCCGAGCATTTCGTATACAGCTGGAAATTCGATGATTTTCTTCCCGAACTGTGCTCTTTCCTGAGCATATTTCAGTGCCTCTCTATATGCTGCTTCAGAGATTCCGACAGATTGTGCACCTACGCCAAGTCTGGCACCGTTCATAAGAGACATTACATATTTGATAAGCCCGAGTTTCCTCTCACCTACAAGTTTAGCAGGAGCATTCCTGAAAACGAGTTCGCATGTCGGAGAGCCCTTGATGCCTAATTTGTTTTCTATTCTTCTTACTGTTACACCTCCCCATGCTTTGTCATAGACAAAATATGAGAGGCCTCTACCATCTGTAGTGCCCTCTTCTGAGCGAGCAAGAACAAGTTTTATTTGAGCATCTCCATTTGTGATAAAACGTTTAACGCCATTAAGCATCCACAAACCTTTCTCCTCGTTCCAACTTGCCTTAAGCATTGCAGCCTGTAGATCAGATCCAGCATCGGGTTCGGTAAGATCCATAGAACAGGTATCACCCTTATTTATTCTGTGAAGAAATTCTTCTTGAATCTCTTTACTTGCGAATTCATGAATGGTCTCCGCACAGTCTTGTAGTCCCCATATATTTGCAAAACCAGCATCAGCTCTTGCCACTAATTCTGCAGCCATCACGTATGGTACCATACAGAAATTAAGTCCTCCAAACTCTCTCGGAAGCGACATTCCGTATAACCCTGCCTTTGTGAGAGCCTCTTGGTTTTTTTGAGTCCCCTCTGCATAAGTAACGTGTCCATCTTTACAGATAGGTCCGTCGTGATCAACTGATTCAGCATTCTCTGCAATAATGTCACCGCAGATACAGCCCATGATCTCCATTACCTTATCGTATGAGTCTATTGTGTCATGGAAGTTTGCAGGAGCGTAGTCGAATTTTCCGAAGTCTCTATAATTATTCTCTTTAAGAGCTGTTATCTTCTCCATCAGTGGATGTCTGAATTGAAATTTCAGATCTCCGTTATCTGTATAAAAATTTGCCATGTTATTTGCTGTGTTTTTTGTAAGATGCGATCATCTTTGGTACTACTTCATTTAAATCACCTATAATCGAGTAATCTGCAAGTTTGTGAATAGGTGCGTTAGGATCGCTGTTAATAGAGATTATCATTGAAGACTGATCCATTCCTGCAGTATGTTGTATCTGTCCTGATATTCCTATTGAAATAAAGAGTTTTGGTCTTACAGTTACTCCTGTTTGTCCAATCTGTCTTTCGTGTTCCACAAAACCGGCATCAACTGCCGCTCTTGAAGCTCCTACCTCTGCACCAAGAACTTTGGCGAGATCGAATATCAGTTTGAAATTATCTTTACTTCCAACACCGTAGCCACCAGCTACAATTATTTGAGAGCCTTTGATATCTATTTTCTTCTCTTCTATATGACGTTCGATAATTGAGACTACAAAATCGCTGTCCATGAGAATCTTTGAAACATCAATATTTTTTATTTCACCATTAATAGGAGAGGTGAGAGCCTCTTTCTTCATAACGCCTTCTCTCACAGTGGCCATTTGAGGTCTGTGCTCCGGATTTACAATGGTGGCTATAATGTTTCCGCCGAATGCCGGACGTATCTGGTAAAGAAGATTTTTCCACTCTTTACCCTTTGTATCAGTATGATCACCTATCTCAAGACTTGTGCAATCTGCAGTAAGACCGCTGTGCAACGCACTCGAAATTCTAGGTGCAAGATCTCTTCCAACAGATGTTGCTCCAAATAGGGCAATCTGAGGTTTTACCTCTTTAAACAAAGATATGGCAATTGCTGCGTATGGCAGAGTTCTGAAAAATTCAAGTTTTGGATCATCGGCAAGATAGATTGTTTCGGCGCCGTAGTTATAAAGTTCTTCGGCCACTCCCTTTAAATTGCTGCCAATAAGAAGAGCCTCTGTTTTGCAGTCCAATGTTTTAGCAAGACCTCTCGCCTTTGTAAGCAATTCAAGGCTGATATCACATAGTTTGCCGTTATCTGTTTCGCAAAATACTATTATGTTGTTCATCTTTAATAATTTTATCAGTTAAATCAGCCTATTGTGTGGCTTGCAATGAGTTCTGTAATAAGTGAATCGATATCTTCCTCAGAAGCCGTATATTTTTTTGCCTCTTTAGCCTGGAATACGATATTTTCAATCTTTTTAACTTTAGTAGGGGATCCGGACATTCCGTAATTGGTCTCGTCACCCTGAATCTCATTTAACCCCCATTCAGATATTAGAAGGTATGGATGATCAGCCAATTTAAGTATGCAATCCTGCATGTTTGCCTCCTCTGAGGCGGTCCTTGCATATTTATATTTCATTACCTGCTTTGCATTTCTCGGTCTGCATGGGGCAGCGGTGGCATGTACTGTAATCAGAACAGGCATTGGAGAAGCAACTACCTCTATGCCTCTTTCGAGACGTCTTTTCACCTTTATTCCGTTTTCGTCGAGTTTCAGAATCTCCTCAGCATAGGTAATTTGAGGGATATTCAATTTTTCTGCAACCTGAGGGCCTACTTGAGCAGTGTCTCCGTCAATAGCTTGTCTTCCGGCAATGATAATATCGGGAGAGAGTTTTTTTATCGCTTGTGAAAGAGCGTATGAAGTTGCAAGAGTATCTGCTCCTGCAAACTTTCTGTCAGTTAATAGAATGCCGTCATCTGCTCCTCTGAACATACCTTCTCGGATAATATCAGCGGCTCTTCCTGGGCCCATAGTCAGGAGAGAGATCGTTGTTTCAGGATAGATATCTTTTATTCTTAACGCCAATTCGAGTGCGTTCATATCCTCCGGATTAAAAATTGCCGGCAGAGCTGCACGATTTACCGTACCTTCAGGGGTCATGGCATCTTTTCCAACATTCCTTGTATCGGGAACTTGCTTGGCCAGCACAATGATTTTTAGCTTTTTGTTCATAATTTTAATTACTATGCCTTTGCGTTTGGAATGCCAAAGGCAATGGGATTATTATTATCTTGATCATGTATTATTATCTCACCGAATTCATTTTCGAATTTTTCTAGATTATCCTGCAGCGCCATTACAAGCCTCTTTGTGTTCTCAGGGGTCATAATAATTCTATTGCCGACCTGTGCTTTTGCCATTCCAGGCAGTACTCTGATAAAATCTATTACAAATTCATTTGGAGAGTGCGATATAATCGCAAGATTGGAGTATGAGCCTTGGGCAACATTGCTGTCCAACTCAATATTCAATTTGTTGTTATCTTCCATATATATTATATGTGTGATTAATAAACTTGCAAATATACTTATTTTAATTAAAACCTAAAAAAGTGAATGCAAGTTCATTAAATTCAAATAGTTAAATTAGTTATTGCTAAGAATCTCATCGTTTGGGAGATCTGTGCCAAGACTGTCTACAGTAATGTCAAGAGAATCGATGGTATTGGTAGTATCAATAATTGGATCATCCGGCACAATCTCTATTTTACCAATATCTTGTAGAGGTTTGTCTGGATACTTTCCACGATAACGTACAAATGCCGGATCTTTCAGAACCTGTTCCATAAAGTATGCGAAAATAGGCAAAGCAGTTCTACTGCCTTGACCGAGCTGGCCTGTACGAAAATGAATTGAGCGATATTCGCCACCAACCCATGCTCCTCCTACAAGATTGCGTGCGCAACCTACATACCATGCATCGGAGTGATTTGATGAAGTACCTGTTTTACCTCCGAAATTTGTATTGTAATTGTGAATATTGTAGCCCCAAAGTGCTTGTGAGGTTCCGCCTGGTTCGCTCATTCCGCTTAGAAGCAGTTGTTGCATGAGCCATGCGGATCTATATGAGATAGCCTGTACTGGTTTTTCGTTAGCCTGATATATAACCTTCCCATTTCGGTCAACTATTTTTGTTACTAAAATTGGTTTAATGTGTTTTCCGTCGTTAACTACAGTGCAATAGGCATTTACAAGTTCAAGCAGTGTAACGTCACTGCTGCCGAGACTGGTAGCAGGAACATTATGAAGTGGTGAATTGATACCCATTGCCTTTGCTGTGCGGATAACATTATGTATACCCACTTCTACACCTAATTTGGCAGCTATTGTATTTACGCTTTGTGCAAAGGCTCTTTTAAGAGATAAACTTGCTCCGGTATAGGTACCGTTGGCATTATGCGGAGCCCATGTCTTCATCTCTCCGTGATCCTCCACTTGCATTGAAAAATAACTGTCCTCACGGCGAGTATATGGCGTAAGACCCTGATTCATTGCCTCGGTATAGACGAACAATTTAAATGTTGAGCCCGGCTGACGGTGAGATGTAACCTTATCGTATTTCCAATGTTCAAAATTAATATCTCCTACCCATGCCTTCACATATCCTGTCTGTGGCTCCATTGCCACAAAACTGCAATGCATAAAACGCTCCATATAACGGATTGAATCCATGGTGCTTATATTCAGTACTTTTGTGCCAGCATAATCAAAAACTTTAACATTATGTGGCTTATTCATATAGTATGAAATGGAGTCCTGATTGCCGTCATATTTATCTTCGAGCATTTTATAATATACGCTCTTTTTTGCAAGTTTTTCTATAAAATCCGGAATAACCTCCCCGTGCTCATCTCTCCACGGTTCCTGACCTCCCCAGTGGTTGTTAAAATTATTTTGTACAATTTTCATCTGCTTGATTGCCGCCTCTTCCGCATATTTCTGAAGGCGGGAATCGAGAGTAGTGTAAATTTTCAATCCATCTGTATACAAATCATATCCGTTTAGTTTGCACCATTTTTGCAAAGCCTTGGCTACCGCTTCTCGGAAATATTTAGCCTGTCCGTCAAAGTTACTTTCTACTGAATAGTTGAGATGTATCGGAATCTTGCTGATGGAATCGAACTGAGCACGTGTAATTGCCTTGTGACTCAACATATTTGACAATACTACATTTCGTCTGCGCAAACTGTTTTTAGGATTTATTCTCGGATTGTAAGTAGTTGTTGCCTTTAGTAACCCGACAAGAGTTGCGCATTGCTCGTAATTAAGTTTGTCTGGAGTAGTATTAAAATAGGTGCGTGCAGCAGTTTTGATTCCGTAAGCATTGGAACCAAAATCTACAGTATTGAGGTACATGGTAAGGATCTCCTCTTTATTAAACAGACACTCTATCTTAAATGCCGAGATCCATTCCTTCATCTTCATAGTAAGGAGTCTTACACCAGGTATGATCCCCAATATTCCTGTTGAGTACTCTGTACGTACACGGAACATATTTTTTACAAGTTGCTGAGTGATTGTACTTGCACCCCTCGCATTACCTTTGGCAATATCTTTTGCGGCTGAGAATAGTCCCCTTATATCAATGCCCATGTGATGATAGAAGCGTTCGTCTTCAGTATATATAAGTGATTTGATAAGTATAGGACTTATCTCCTCATAAGTGATTGCAGATCTATTCTGATTAAAGTATTTGCCAAGCAGTTTTCCGTCTTCGCTGTATAACATAGAGGCCTCATTGACAGTAGGGTTTGCAATTGAGTGCATGCTCGGAGATTTTCCAAAGAGCCATAGAAAATTGATATCAACTGCAACCAGAAAGATAAAGAAGCCTACAATGCAGGAGATAAAGCCTGCCAAAATTTTACGCCATATCGGACGCCCTTTGAACTCTCCCTTGTACCATTTAATAAAGGCATGAAACTTATTTCCAATATACACTGCATAGCGGCTGTTCATACAGGTTTTTATGAACCCGACAACTTTCAGCGCGGCATTACTATTACTTATTTTGCATATTAAATCGCTTATTCTTAAGTATATACGACTGTTTTTGCAATTATTGACGAGATCTTTGCATCTCTGTTGTAAAGTTGAGTATATTGACATAGGCTATCAAATAGTTTCGCAAACTTAATGAAAAAGAATAATCGGAAGAATAAAAATTAAATAATTCTTAATAATATTATTGTTGGTTGTGTTAATCTTTTGCTAACAATTGTCCTGTTGTACAATTAATTTTTCGATAGAGATGTATTTTAATTAAATTTGCAAATTTAACAATATAGAAAATTAATTTCTTAAACAGTAAACAATATATTATTAATAATATTTATGGATATTCCGGCAAAATACAATCCGCAAAGTACCGAGGATAAATGGTATGCGTATTGGTTGAAAAATAAATTCTTTCACTCTGAACCTAATGATAAGGAACCATATACAATAGTAATTCCACCTCCGAATGTAACAGGTGTACTCCATATGGGACATATGTTGAATAATACAATACAGGATGTTTTGGTAAGAAGAGCAAGGATGAAGGGTAAAAATGCATGCTGGGTTCCGGGTACAGATCATGCGTCAATTGCTACTGAGGCAAAGGTTGTTGCCAAACTTAGAGCAGAAGGTATTGATAAAACCTCTTTGACCAGGGAGGAGTTTCTTGCGCATGCATGGGAATGGAAGGAGAAGCATGGCGGTATAATTTTGGAACAGTTGAAAAAACTTGGAGCTTCATGTGATTGGGACAGAACGAGTTTTACTATGGATGAGCCGTTGAGCAGGTCGGTTATCAACACTTTTGTTTATTTTTATAAGAAGGGTTTGATTTACAGAGGGGTAAGAATGGTAAACTGGGATCCTGTAGGCTTGACTGCAGTAAGTGATGAGGAGGTTGTACATAAGGAGACTAAATCAAAACTCT
>CAZNBA010000016.1:0-31537 GCA_964571395.1 uncultured Muribaculaceae bacterium | reverse complement strand
AGATACTAAGCGACTGGTATAAATCAAACAAAGCTATAGTTGAAATAACAATAATTCCATTTATAGCACTGAGTATAAAATGGGCATTCAGAAAAAGCAAATCGAATGATAAACTAAACTACATAGAATGTGTCTTTATTGCCACATATCTTGCCTGCCAACTATTAATAATATCGCTATTTGCACTTCTGCTCGGAATACCGCATGAGAATAATACTCTTTTACGCATCTGCATGGGATATTGGATGGCTTTGCAACTATATCATAATTCTTGGTCATCAACAATAAGAAAGACCTTAATGACAATGCTCTACACATTTATTCTTTTAATTTTAACTATCATTATAATTCTTGTCATAGCCGGAATACTTATATATTCAGGCAAATCATAGATAACGAGGTAAACTGCAAAATCTTTGTTACCTTTGCTGCCCATTTAATAAAATATACTTTTCATGTCATTCGTAACAAAGGAAAAGCTCTTTTCTAAGGACTTTTTCATAACCTATTTTTTACTATTCGGCGGTTGCTTTATTTTTGCTCTCGGAGCAGTATTGTTTGTGGAACCTTATGGATTCGCCCCAGGCGGCACATATGGTCTTTCGATGGTTTTCCACCATCTTTGGGGATTCCGCACAGAATTATCCGCCCTGACAATGGATATACCGCTTCTGATCATAGGCATCATTATTATAGGAAAGAAATTCGGAATCAAGACCCTGCTGTGTACCTTGTCAATTCCATTATTCATGTGGTTAATACACAGTACTTACGGATATAACTCTCTTGTTGAGCCCGGGATTACGGATATTCATCAGTTCCGCGAGCCCCTGCTTGCTGCAATCTTTGGTGGGATTATATACGGAATAGGCTTGGGAATGATTTTCAAATCAAGATCCACTTCCGGCGGTTCAGATATTATCGCAATGATCTTGAATAAATACACCCATATTTCACTCGGGACTCTCGTCATAATTGTAGATGGAATTATCACATTAAGTACAGTGATAGCCTTTGGAGATTGGAAACTGCCGATGTACTCATGGATTATTATCTTTATTGAGGGAAAGGTAATAGATATGATTATCGATGGTCCTGCCATGAAGACAATGATGATTGTAACAGACAAGGTTGATCAGATAAAAGAGGTCATAATAAATGACCTCAACAGAGGAGCAACTCTCATTCCCTCTGTAGGACTATATAAGGGAGAAGAGAGAAACATAATCTACGTTATCCTAAACCGCCGTGAGATGGTAACACTCAGATACAAAATTGCTGAGATAGACCCTAAAGCATTTGTGAATGTTATTGATTCCTCTGAAATTTTGGGAGAAGGGTTTAAAAAAATCAATGAGCAGTAAAACCCGAACGCCTCAGCTTCCGCATCTCTTTCTTGAACCTGCAACGCCTGTTGCGCCGTATTTTATTGAACATACATCTTATGATTGTACTATAGGGCCTTAATTCCATATTATAGATGTATCTATATACTATATAGCTGTACATCTTATCATTCTCAGTCATTCTGGTTAAATTTTTAAGAAGCAAGCTGAGCGGTGGTTGTTTTTTCATAAACAACATCCTGTTCAAATCTATCAGCTCAAAGGAGATGGTACCATCATCATCTACATGATAGAGAATATTGGAGGGATTCAGGTCAAAATACACTATTCCTCCCTTATGCAATGAGGCAATAAAGCTAATACAGGCATCAATAATGTACTTTGTATCTTCATGCGGTTCACCAGAAAATAGTTCAAATAATGAAGGCCATGAAGAGAAGGAACAAATATAGTATTGATCATATAGAATTCCCCATCGCTTTCTCTCTATATAGGCAACCGGGAGAGGAGTAAGAAATCCCCTATCGATCAGACTGCATGCATTCTCAAAAGAGCGCTCGGCTTTGCTTTTTCTTAAAAAAGAGTAGATAAGCCTATTGAAAAGGGTAATCTTAACAAACTTTTTTACAACAAGTCCGCCACCTAATTCCTTGAAATATCTTATTTCATTTCTGCCTTCGTGTAATATCTCCGATACTGAATTGTTCTCAAAAATAGTGGGTATACTCTCCACAACATTGGCAATATCTAAAGATAACGGAGACATCCTGATATTAGTCCTCATATTGCACAAAAATCAATCTTGAGCAAAAATATCAAATAAATAAATAGTTAAATAGTGAAAAAGTAGCCAATCATCGTACAAAACGCCCTGAAATGCTTCTTTTAATGAAGAGAGGAAATAAACCATTTTGTAACTTTATCGCCATAACTTTTAGAGACTGGCAACTCAGGTATCTGATCAACGCCAAGATCAAGTACTATTCCTCCGGTATTTTTTTTCGCTATCTTAACTTGATCAAAATTTACCACATAGGCTCTATGGCAGCGCATTATATTTGTACCGGCAAATTGTTCCTCAATATTTTTCAAAGTATTCCTCAATAAAAATTTAGTTACACGTTGCTTGTCGCGGTACCATATAGAGACATAATTATCAGCTGATTCAATATAATACAGCGAATCGGTTTTTATTGAAAGTTTCATAATGCCCTTTTCGTCATAGAAGGTTATTATATCATTTCTCTGCTCCACGGCACTATCTCGGATCTCTCTTATATTTTCTAACTGATCATTCTTTTCCTGCCATAAAATAATCAAAGTAAAGATGGTATATGGAAGTAATATTATAAGGCTCGTGTTTTTTATTGATATCTTATATACATCTATAAAAACCTTGTTTTCATCCAGAGAATACGATATAAAGGTATAAATAAGGGACATGGCTAAAATCTCACATATTATCCATAACCCATATTTGCCATAAGAGATAGTATTACTCTTTGTATAAAAATACATTATCACCCTGCTTACGACAACAACAAACACTCCGGCAAGGATTAAGAGACTTGAATAAAGGAAATACTCTGCATCCGATAATCCATACCAATCAGTTGAATTAAAGGGCTCATATAAATTAATGAACAGCAAGGCAAAGACAGCTGTAAACACAACAAGATATATCAGGTTTTTTTTTCTATATATAACAGGCGGTATTTTACCTTCAAAAAAGTTCATATAATTAAGTTATTATCATGCAAAGATATTAAAATGAATGCATCTTTCACCACAAAGAGACAAAATTCGCCCCATAAAAGGATATTTCATCCCATTCCAACAACGATTATACCTTTTATTTTGTTCTAAAGGCGCCATTTGTTTTTTTTGTAAAAATAAATCTACGAACATGGACCTCGAACAAAGAACAAAAAATTTGGTATCGGCGTTTTCCTACACAAAACCGGTAATAATTGAAGAGAGCGGAATTACCATGAAACCTTTCTCGTTTATCCAACGGAAAGGCATATACGACCTCCTTCAATTACAAAATGAGATGTCTTCAACTGAATTTTGCCCTATTAAAGATAGTATGATTGAAGAAAACAGATCTTTCCCCTATGTTATCTTTACTCCGCCGGGCTACAAGAAGGGGTCCAAAGCCATAATCCTTCTACACGGACTAAATGAGAGGAATTGGAACAAATACCTTATATGGGCAGAGGAACTGGTTAAAAGATGTCAAAAGCCGGTAATATTGTTCCCTATTGCCTTTCACATGAACAGAACTCCACAAAGTTGGAGCTCGCCAAGATGGATAATGCCATTCTCATCCGAACGAAAAAATATAAACAAGGAGATAAAAAACATTACTGCATTTAACTATGTTTTGAGCAGCAGGCTGTCTATATCTCCGCTGAGATTTTATATATCGGGACGTCAATCAATCTATAATTTATGGCAACTCGTTTCCGAAATACAAAACGGGAAACACGAGCTATTCTGCAAGAACACCGACACAGACATTTTTGCCTATTCCATCGGTTCACTGCTTGCACAGATTGCATTGATATCAAACCCTGATAACCTCTTCTCAAAAACAAAACTATTCTCATTCTGCGGAGGATCTATCTTTGAAAAGATGAATGGCAGTGCAAAGGATATTCTCGACGAAGAGGCGAACCTCATTATACACCAATATTACCTCAAAAAGCCTATTGCAATAATGTGCGATACCATTGAAAAGGCCTTTAATGAAATGGTCTCATGCAGGAGATTGAAGAGTGAAAGAGAAAATTTCTTTATAAAAGCACAGGATCGTCTAAAATTCCTTACTCTGAAAAAAGATACCGTGATGCCAACTGACGGGGTAAAAGAGGCAATAGGTGAGCAAACATTCGATAAGATAGGAGAAGAAATAGATTTTCCTTTTCAATATTCTCATCAAATACCCTTTCCGGTAGATAAGGGATACAATGACGAATTACTGAACACTGCACTTGAAAGCATGCTGGAGCGTGCTCAAGTGGTACTTGCCTGATATGTAAGCCGACATAATAATGTCATCGCTTCTATTTGCTTCACTATTATTAATAACGCTAAAACCTATATCTGCCAATGAAAAAAGAGAAAAAAGGTTAGTTTAAGAGAGCATAAGCTCTAAATTGTTTTTGCGATAAAAAAGAGAGGGTGACCGAATCGGTCACCCTCAAGTTATTTATGAAATATCATATTATGATATTAGATAATTCCCTGCTCCAACATTGCATGAGCAACTTTCATAAAGCCGGCAATATTTGCACCCTTTACATAGTCGATATAACCATCTTTTTGAGTACCATATTTAACACAAGCCTCATGGATAGAGGTCATAATCTGATGCAATTTTGCATCAACCTCGTCACCTGTCCAAGCAAGGTGAGCTGCATTCTGAGTCATCTCAAGACCTGAAGTTGCTACACCACCAGCATTAACTGCCTTACCAGGAGCAAAGAGAATCTTAGCATCCTGGAATGCTTTAATAGCCTCTGGAGTACAACCCATGTTTGAAACCTCACAAGCGCACCAAGTACCGTTCTTAAGAAGTTCCTTAGCATCGTCACCATTCAACTCATTCTGGAATGCGCAAGGAAGAGCGATATCGCATTTAACACTCCAAGCCTTCTTACCTGCAATGAATTTAACGCCTTTAAACTTCTTTGACATAGGCTCAACAACGTTATTGTTTGAAGAACGAAGTTCCAACATGTAAGCTATCATTTCATCTGAAACGCCACCTGAAATCTCGCATACGCCATCAGGACCAGAGATTGCAATAACCTTTGCACCGAGCTGTTTTGCCTTTGTAGCAGCACCCCATGCAACGTTACCGAAACCTGAAATTGCAACTGTCTTGCCTTTGATATCCTTCTTTGCAGACTTGAGAACATGCTGAACAAAATAAAGAGCACCAAAACCGGTAGCCTCAGGACGAAGGATAGAACCACCCCAAGTCATGCCTTTACCTGTAAGAACACCTGTATTGTACTCACGAGCCAATTTCTTATACATTCCATAAAGGAAACCTATCTCACGTCCACCAACTCCAACATCACCTGCAGGGATATCGGTATCAGGACCAATATTGTTCCACAATTCGAGCATGAATGCCTGGCAGAATCTCATGATCTCAGCATTTGATTTTCCAACCGGATCAAAATCAGAGCCACCCTTTGCACCACCCATAGGAAGTGTAGTCAAAGCATTTTTGAAAGTCTGCTCAAATCCTAAGAATTTCAACATTGAAGGGTTAACTGCTTTATGGAAACGAAGACCCCCCTTATATGGGCCAATAGCACTGTTAAACTGAATACGATAACCGATGTTTGTTTGAACTTCACCCTTATCATCAACCCAGGTAACGCGGAATGTAAAGATACGATCAGGCTCAACGAGTCTTTCTACGATCTTTGCCTTCTCAAATTCAGGATGCTGATTATAAACCTCCTCAATTGACTCCAAAACTTCACGTACTGCTTGTAAGTACTCTTTTTCTTGGCTATACTTTTTTTCCAAGCTAGCCATTACAGTCTTTACTTTCATGATTTTATGTTTTATTAGTTTTTAGAAAACGTATTTCTATAATTATTAAATTATATTCTTATTTAACCTCCCATGTAGCACCGCTATGAAGAAGCTCATTCATTGAATGAATCTTCGCTTTTGCAGCAACTTCCGCAACCTGATCTCGAACATTATCGTCATAAGTTTTATCGGCAACATCTCTTATAACGCCTAAAGCAACCGGATACTCAGGATATTTCATATCTACCAACATGCTATGAAGACCAATGTTCTCGTTATGCGAATCATGTACCAAAATATCATTTTCGGTAATTCCATCCTCACCAATCTTAACAACTTTCAACTTATGTCCACTCAATATAAGTCCCTTGTCGCGGTCCTTGCCAAAAATCATTGGTTTGCCATCTTCGAGAGTAATTGTCCTATCTGCTCTAACCTCACGATCAGAGAATTCAGAATGAGTCCCGTTGTTATAAATAACGCAATTTGTAAGCATCTCCATAACAGCAGTACCATCGTGTTTTGCAGCTCTCAACATAATGCTCTGATTCAATTTCAACTCAGAATCGAGACTGCGGGCAAAAAATGTACCCCTTGCCCCAAGCACAAGTTGACCTGGGTTAAACGGATGTTCTACAGTTCCATAAGGTGAGGTCTTTGTAACCAAACCCAATTTTGAAGTTGGAGAATACTGTCCCTTAGTAAGTCCGTAAATACGGTTATTGAATAAGATAATATTTATATCTATGTTTCTGCGAATTGCGTGGATGAAATGATTACCTCCAATTGCAAGTGCATCACCGTCACCTGTCAACTGCCATACTGTCAGCGTAGGATTGGCAACTTTTATACCTGTAGCAAGAGCAGTGGCTCTACCGTGGATACCGTGAAATCCATAAGTATTCATATAATATGGGAATCTCGACGAACAACCTATACCAGATACAAAGACGAATCTCTCTTTAGTATATCCGAGTTCCTCGCAAATATCAGGCATAGACCTCAATACAGAGGCCAAAACAGCATGGTCACCACAGCCCGGGCACCATTTTACTTCCTGATCGCTTTTAAAATCCTGTTGTGTATATTTCATGACAATGTTTCTTTTAAATTAATACGTTGATTATTACATTGCTTCAACTGCCTCGGTTATTTCATGAACCACAAAAGGCTGGCCTTGAACCTTGTTAAGTTGCTTAATATCCATATGAGGATATTTTGCTCTTAAGTAGTTAGCAAAATGGCCGCTGTTGAGCTCGCATACAAGAATAGTCTTGTAATTTTTTAGTACCTCTTCTGTATTCTTTGGTAGTGGGTTTATATAATCGAAATGAGCAAAACCCACCTTTTTACCCTCAGCCAGTAATTTTTTTGTAGCTGTGTAAAGATGTCCATAAGTACCACCCCATCCTACAAGAAGGATATCGGCCTTCTTCTCACCAAGCACCTCTAATTCAGGAAGAACATTGGCTACGCGGGCAATCTTCTCAGCTCTTGCAGCAACCATCTTCTCATGAACCAACGGATCTGAAGAGACTGCACCAGCCTCATTCTTCTCAAGACCTCCTACTCTGTGTTCGAGTCCCTCGGTTCCTGGAAGAGCCCACTTCCTAACCAGCGTTTCAGGGTCTCTCTGGAATGGTTTGAATTTACCTTCACATTTCGTAATGATAGGAGGAACTATAGCCGGAAAATCATTAATATCAGGAATCTTCCAAGGTTCCGAACCGTTGCCAAGGAAGCCTTCGCTTAATAGAATCACAGGCATCATGTGCTCCATAGCATATTTTGCAGCATAATAAGCAGCTCTGAAACAATCTGATGGAGTACGGGAAGCCATTACCATAATTGGGCACTCTCCGTTTCTTCCATAAAGTGCCTGATTAAGATCTGTCTGCTCTGTCTTGGTTGGAATACCTGTAGAAGGGCCGCTTCTCTGAACATCCACTATAACGAGAGGAAGTTCTGTAATCATTGCAAGTCCCATAGCCTCAGATTTCAACGAAAGACCAGGACCAGACGTTGTTGTAACTGCCATATTCCCTGCATATGAAGCACCAATAGCAGTACAAATACCTGCAATTTCATCCTCGCACTGAAGAGTCTTTGCACCCAGTTCCTTATGAATTGCGAGTTCCTCAAGAATTGCAGTTGCAGGAGTGATAGGATACGAGCCGCAGAAAAGAGGACGACCAGATTTCTCAGAAGCTGCAAGCAATCCCCACGCAGTAGCCTGGTTACCATTTATATTTCTATATATGCCCGGAGTCTGTTTTGCCGGCTCAATACGATAAGTATTGCCTATTGCATGAACATTATGAGCATAATTATATCCATCATTAAGCACCTTTTTATTAGGGGCAATAAGATTAGGTTTCTTGGCAAATTTCTTCTCAAGATATGCTTCTGTAAAATTGAGAGGCCTGCTAAACATAAAATAGCACATACCAAGCGTAAACATATTTTTGCTCCTTACCATTGCTTTCTGATCGAGACCACTGTCTTTCAAGCTCTCAACTGTAAGAGTAGTAATGGGAGCCCAAATAATATTGTAATCTTCCAATTTAAGTTCGGCTATAGGATCCATTGTTTTGAAGCCGGCCTTTTCCATACCTTTTTCATCAAAAGCATCCGTATCAAGAATAATACTTGCACCAGGTTTTGCCCATTTTGCATTTGCTTTTAGCGCTGCCGGATTCATAGCCACCAGCACATCACAGTAGTCTCCGGGAGTTTTAACCTCCCCCCTGCCAATGTGAACCTGGAATCCGGATACACCGGAAACCGTTCCCTGAGGTGCCCTTATCTCTGCAGGATAATCGGGAAATGTAGAAATTTCGTTGCCATACAATGCCGAAGCATCTGCAAACAACGTTCCCGTCAATTGCATTCCATCTCCGGAATCACCCGTAAAACGGATTACTAAATCTTGAGTATCAATAACTTTGTGTTGCATAATTAAAAAGTTCTCTATAAGATATTTTTTGACTTGAATATCGTAAAATTATTTTACAAATATATATATATTTCGTTTGATTAAAAAATTTCATTAATAATATTTCGTTTAGTTATAAACAATAATACTAACAGGGCCGATACCTTACATATTATAACCAAATTAAGCATTTACCCTAACGGATTCCCCCTTTTTATACGTTTTACTTATGTTGCTAAAGCAGGCGGCAAAGGGATAATAAGAAATTTAAAGATACTCTCAAATGAGCAGAAAATTATTCATAATCATTCAACCTCCCGCTCCACAGATATTTTTTTGTCTGAGCAACGATTACGCCACTCAATAGCAATACAGAGAGTAAGTTAGGTATAGCCATAAGTGCGTTTGTAACATCCGACAAATTCCAAACAACAGAGAGATTAGCCACAGACCCAACAAAGATCATTATTACCCACACAATCTTATAATAAATAATGATCCTTTTGCCGGCAAGGTATTCAAGTGCCTTTTCTGCATAATATGACCAGCCGAGAATTGTAGAAAATGCAAAAGTCAGTAGCCCGACAATGAGCACAATAGAACCTACATACGGTATTTTTCCAAAGGCATTGAAGGTAAGTTTTGCACCATCAGAATAATTAATATCCGGATTGGCAATAACACTGCTTACAAGGACCAAGCCTGTAAGAGCACAAATCACAACCGTATCCCAGAAAGTTGCGGTTGAAGAGACAAGAGCCTGGCGGACAGGATTTCTCGTTTGCGCCGCTGCAGCCACAATAGGAGCTGACCCCAAACCCGACTCATTGGAAAAGAGTCCACGTGCAATTCCAAATCTCGCCGCCATCATTATCACACTTCCTGTAATACCACCGGTAGCGGATTTTAAAGAAAAGGCCCCACGGAAAATAGTCCTTATGGTTTCACCCAAATAGTCCACATTGTAAATAAGTATTGTCACACACCCTATAATGTAGAAAATAGCCATAAAAGGAACCAACGTTCCGCACACCTTTGCTATTCCATTAATTCCAAAAATAATTACAAGAGCAACCAAAAAGGCAATGATAAGTCCGGACATATATGTCGGGATACCTGAAGACATGGGACCAAAAGTACCCGGCTCCGATAACAATGTAGAGATTGCATTCGCCTGAACCGTATTGCCTATACCGAAAGCAGCCACGGCTGTAAAGAGACAGAAAAGCACAGCCATCCATTTCATCTTCAGTCCCTTTTCAAGCGCATACATCGGACCTCCGAGCATCTTGCCGTCTGAGGTTTTAACTCTGTATTTTATTGCAAGCAATCCCTCGGAATATTTTGTTGCTATACCAAACAGCCCTGTAAACCAACACCATAATACTGCACCCGGCCCACCTAATGAGACCGCCGTTGCAACCCCGATTATATTACCCGTACCGATTGTTGCTGCAAGAGAAGTTGCAAGCGCACCAAACTGACTCACATCACCGTCGGAATCCTTGTCCTTGGTAACAGAGAGCTTTATTGCCTTAAAAATGTAGAGTTGCGGAAACCGAAGTTTTATTGTCAAAAAAATATGAGTCCCGAGAAGAAGAATTATCATTGGCCACCCCCACATCACCGATGCAATATTAGCCACAATCTGTTCAAAGGAGTGCATAAATTATTTTAGTTAAAGTTATAACAACAAAATTATAAAAAATAGATTACATTTGTACAATACGTGCACAAATAAAAATTAAAATACATCTGTTAACATAAAACCGAACATATAAATTAATATGAAATAATATGAAACAGGACATGAAAAAAAAATTAATACTTTCAGCATTCACATGCGCACTTCTTTTCTCTCTGCCTTCATGCTCAAAATCCGATAGTAAGGAAGAGGGTAAGAAAGAGGTTGATACTCAACTTCCTGCAAAACAGTACTTATACAGTATCATGAAAGATATCTATTATTGGAATACAGCTGTTCCTACAACAGTATCAACAAGCAATATTGATATTTTTGATTATTTTGATAAATTGCTTGTCGCACAAGACCGCTGGAGTTGGATGGAAACAGGATCAGACTATAATAAGAGTGAAACAGGCATATACACCTCATATGGTGCAAGTTTGGGACAGGCAATAGATTACTACAAAGATTACAATGTAAAGGTAAGATATGTTCATAAAGATTCTCCCTTTGACAAAGCCGGTGTAACGAGAGGTTGGACAATATATAAGATAAATGGAGAAAAGGTCTCCGATATTCTTAATCAGACAGACGGCTCATCAAAGTTCAACACTGCATTCAGCCACAGCCCCAATACATTTACCTTCTTGGATCTAAACAACAAGGAGGTTGTCAAAGAGATTACAGCCACCGAGATTTCTACTCGCTCAGTATTGCTATCAAAAGTCTTTACCTCAAATGATTATCCGTCATTACCACATCCTGTGGGATATATGGTTTATTTGACATTCAATCAAAACATGCTTGCAGATATCGACAATGCAATGAGCCAATTCAATCAGGCTGGAATTAAGGATCTGATATTGGATCTCAGATATAATGGGGGCGGAAATACAAAAGCATCCGACAGACTGGCAAATTATCTTGCCCCTGCCTCTGCAGAAGGAGGACTTTTTGTCCAACAAAAGCATAATAGTAATTACTCGGCCATGGATAACCAAAGTTCGTCAAAATCTTATATTAAAAGAATGAGTAACGCGCTTAATCTTACAAGGTTATATATTATTACAGGAAAGGGAACCGCATCAGCAAGCGAAATAATGATAAATTGCCTTGCTCCTTATATGAATGTCATTACTGTAGGAAATACCACTTACGGTAAACCAAATGGAATGTACGTGTTGTCGTATCCCGAAAATGATTACGCGAACGCCCAATATATCTTTCTTCCAATCTGCTTCTATTCTTTAAATAAAGAGGGTAAGGGATTTTATGAAAATGGAATTGATCCTACGCAATATTGGCCTGACGATTATTACCACGATTTTGGCGTTAATGAAGATTTGGTTAGTAATTGTCTCCAACACATAGCTACAGGAACATTCCCTGTACTCAAAGCCGCATCGGTTGCCAGCAAGGCTGTAACACCTCCGGCTTCAACAATAATAACAGACGAGGAGAAAGAACATTATGGATTATATACAATAATACCTAAAAAATAATCCACCAATAATCTGTTTTGAAACAACATAATGTAACAGTTATCATTGTTAAAAACAATTATTGTGGAATTATCATACACAACTCAAAAATTTAATTTAATTTAATACTTATGAAAAAATTATTAGTAATACTGCTGTCAATTGCAGCTCTGACAGGCAGTTACACTTATGGAAACTGTAAAGTAGAACAAACTGATAAAAACCAACAGTATCGGTGCGACAGCGTCACAGCAAAAATAATCAAAGAAGGCACTACCAACAATCAGACAATGAAGCATCTCGACATCTTATGCAATAGATTCGGAGGCAGATTGCTTGGCTCTGATACCTATACGAATGCAGCCGACTGGTGCATCCATATGTTTAAGCAATGGGGTGTGGAGGTTATACAGGAAGAGGCCGGAGAATTACCTGTTGGATTCAACAGAGGCCCTTGGTTTGGAAAAATGATTGGCGGTAACGGGATGGCTTTACACTTTGCTACCCCGTCATATACCTCAGGGACAAAGGGAGTTCAAAGAGGCCACGTATTAAAGGAGCCCCAGACCACAAGGGAATTTGAAAGACTTAAAGGAACATTAAAGGGCGCATGGGTACTTATCAAGGGTGAAAGCACTGGATGGCCGATTGATTATTCAGCAACAGGCGACTCTCTCAGAGCAAAAGCCATAGCGGAAAACGACAGTATAACCGCAAAGAATGAGGAAAACTACTCATATAATAGAAAAATCAGACAGGAAAGAGCTGAAATAGAAAAACAAATGCTTGCAACTCCAAAAGACAAGGCCAAGTTGCAAAAGAGGCTCGATGCATTAAAAGAAAAAGAGATGGGAAAGCTGAAAGAGGTTCCGGCTCTCTTCTATAAAGAGATGAAAGAGGCAGGAATGATAGGCATAATCCAGTCAGCAACTGTTCCTATAACAGCGCTTTATGATAGAAAAAATATTGAAAAAATGACCTTTGAGACTCTCCCCGAAATTCCGGATATCAAATTAGATGAAGAACAGTTCCGTATAATCTCCGAAATGGTAGACAAGAGAGAATATTTTCAACTTGAATTTGATATTAGAAATCATTTCAAAATGGGACCTGTAAAATTCTACAACATAATAGGAATGATACGCGGAAGCGAGTACCCCGACGAATATGTAATGGCAGGAGGTCATTTAGATGCATTTGATGTTGCAACAGGCGGAGTAGATTGTGGTGTTGGAGCAACAGTCTCATTGGAAGCAGCAAGATTACTTGCCGTTGCAGGTGCAAAACCTAAAAGGAGTATTTTGCTCTGCCTATGGGCAGGAGAGGAATACGGGCTATGGGGCTCAAAATTTTTTGTTGAGCATAACAGCGAAAAGATGTCAAAAGTCTCTAACTATATTAATAGAGACGGAGGTCCTACGGTTCCGCTCAGTATTACAGTCTCTCCGGCAACATATGATGATTTTGTAAAGGTTTGCGAACCGGTCAATTTAATAAATAAAGAGTTCCCGTTCACAGTAAAGAAAAGGGTTGGCGAACCACAAGCAAGACCGAAAAGCGCCGGTGCCGGAGGCTCCGATCATGCACCATTTATGGTATATGGCGTCCCTACCTTCTCATTCAGTACCGGAGATCCAAAAGGATACAATTTCAGCTACGGTGAAATATGGCATACCGAAAGAGACACCTACGATAAAAGTATCCCTGAATATCAGAAACACGCGTCAACTGTTACGGCAGTGGTTTTGTACGGCATCGCCAATCTCGACCATCTGTTGAGTAGAGAAAATTTATATAAATAATACTAACTGTTTTATTTAAACATCAGTACAACATTCGTAAGGAAAAGTTTCATTGCTATCGCAAGAAGAATTATTCCGAAAAATTTACGAAGAATATAAATAGTAGACTTGCCGATAGTCTTTTCTATCCAATCCAGTTTTGAGAGTACAAAAAATACTACTCCCATATTAAGTACGAGCGCAACAAGAATATTTTCAATACGATATTCAGCCCTAAGCGCAAGAAGGGTAGTTAAGGCTCCGGCACCTGCTATTAACGGGAAGATTAATGGAACAATTGACGCACTGCCAGACGGGCCGTCGTTGTACTTCATAATCTCTATACCGAGAATCATCTCAATGGCAAGAATAAATATAATGATTGAGCCCGCTACAGCAAAGGATTCAATATCAACCCCAAAAAGAGAAAGCAGACCATCCCCCGCAAAAAGAAAAATCACAAATACGGCAAGCGACCCTAACGCCGCCTGAATAGGTTTTATTTTATTCCCTTTTGATTTTATATCTAAAATAATCGGTATAGAACCGGTAATATCAATAATGGCAAATAGTACCATAAAAGCACTTACAATCTCTTTTAGGCTAAAATTTAAATTCATCTTTTTTTGCAAATTTAATTTATTTGTTCTACTTTTATGCTCATAAAGTTAACCTTAAAATTTTATTAAAGATGAAACAACTAATCGAGAAAATCAAAGTAGAGATGGAATCTTTCTCTAAAGACGCTGATGCTCAATTACTTAAAGGTAACAAGGCTGCTGGAACACGCGCAAGAAAGGCAGCTCTTGAAATCAGTAAATTAATGAAAGAGTTCAGAAAAGTTTCTGTTGCTGAAGCTAAAAAATAGTGAACTTTTCAGCTGTTTAAGCAAAAAGGGGGGAACTGACTGATTGTCGTTTCTCCCTTTTTACCTATTTTGGGACTCTACCAAATCTCAGTTGTAAAGACAAAGCCTACTTTACAATTGCCACTCCAAAACCAGTATTTGCCTGAATCATATTTAACCAAGTTAAAATCAGCCGAGACTGTTGAGTTGGAACTATTTTTAAAAGACATTATAACTGCGTGAACTTTAGCTACATCTGCACTTGGAAAGGTGTCAAATATCACATCAAACATCACAGACTGATCATCTTTTTGCACTCTGTATTCCTTGCGTTCGATATTATATGATATCTGGCATGTTTCGGAATCATAATTTAGCAGTACCCCTCCGTTAATATATAATCCTGCATGACCCATTGAGATAAAATCGGATTGTTCTTTTGAAATGTCATACGGATTCTTTTCGCATCCCTGAACAACCATCATTATCACAGATAGGCAAATAAGTATGATACCGGCTCGTTTCATCTCACATTTATTATTTTCCTGAATATCTCGGCAGACTTGTCGGCATAAATTATTTCAGCCTCAATTTTATAAACACCAGATTTCTCCAATTTTACATAAGCCTGACTTTCTTGCCCATTGATCAACCATCTGATAGAGGCATATGACTCCTTTAGATTCAGTATTTTAAGATCTATTAAATCTCCAACTTTATAAGAGCCTGTCAAATTCATGTATGGAAATCTCGACGTGACTGCCAATGTTTTAAAGATATCTTTATAAGTTTCGCCAACGAAATTTCCCTGCAAAGATTCAATTTGAATAATATAATCCTTCCCAGGCACCAGATCATGAATCAGTACGCTATACTCCTCAGTAACAAGAAGATTGGTGTCGGGGTACTCTCTGGCACTCTTTTCCTTCCAAATTATACGCCATTTGCAAGATGTGGAGGAAGTTGTTGGTATCCACGATAACCTGCAATCATACTGGTATGGCGAAAAAGCCACATTCTTTACTTTTGGCAACGATGGATCGAGAGCATATTCTCCATTTGTATTGAGAGTTATAGTATTGTTTTTGAATGTAATGCCACTAATTGAGATACCGGTGGTCTTGGAATTCCAATCAACAAAGGCCGGCTCACCGGAAGCAGATATGGAAGTTATTCCGAAAGTACCCGGATAAAACAGATCGCAAACAAGTTTCGTATCTGCTCCTCCCGAAGGAAAAACCTTTGCACACTCGTGCATGGCATATGCATTCACATTATTATACAGCCACCGCTTAGAAGACTCTATTCCGCCATAAACAATGTTTGATTTATCTACATGATATACAACAAGCCCCTCTCCTCCGATATATTTATCCCACCCGGATTTAGCCCTGCATTCAAATAGAAAATATTCGCCTGCATTTGAAGTATTCAGCCTGAAAATCGAACTCTCATTGTTAACAGGATTAATAACATAACATTTATCTGCAGCAAGATATTCAACAGTAGAAAGTCCAAGTATCTCTCGCTCTATTGATGTAAAACAGGGAGGAGTATTGCCATCATTAAGATAGTTGCCTGCATCCATTATTGAGAGCGAAGAATACATGCCCGTTGAAAGACCCTCAGTATCGTAATTAGTATCATACATATCAACAAGACCGAGCGAATGAGAAAACTCATGACAGAATGTACCTATAGGGGAGAGAATGGCACCGCTATTATCCTTAAGTTCGGAGGCACAGCCGTAAAAGCCCAAGGTCACACCATTGCAATTTATTTTCATGGAGGAAATATCTCCATAATGAGGCCAGACAGTATCGGGATCTCCGCCTTCGGCCTGATTATAACCGGCATATATAACAAACACATTATCAACCTTGCCGTCAGAATTAAGATCATATTTGGAGAAATCCACTCCCATTTTTTGCGCCTCCACACAGGCATCCGCAATCATTTTTGAAGGATTGGAATCATTATCTGTTTCTGTTTGGGCACCATATACCTTCTCGTTATTAGGTAATGTAATAATATCCGATACATCAAACGTAAAAACAGCCTTACCATTAAAATTATCATTAAAATAATCAGCAGCACTGCCCGTTGCTCCGTTATAAGAATAACCTTTTGAATTGAGCATCTCTGAAATACGTTCTTTTACAGAGACAGTTGAAAACTTTATATCGCTAAACTGTACTAATAACACCAAAGAGCGTATCTCTTGCACACTCGCGTTGCTGCGGTTCACAAAAGAAAATCCTGCAACTGCTTCTCCTGCATTGAACAATCTGTCCGATACTCCGGCTGCTCTAAACCCAGAAGAGGTTGAAACACGAAAAAAACCATCAGAATTTTTTACAACCGAAATACCATCAGGAGTAAGATAATATGCACCTCTTTCATCTCCCTTTATTCTTAAGGAAACAAATGTCCCATCGGGTTGCTTAATTTTTATTATCTTTGAAGTGGCCTTAATGCCATATAAATTATTATAAAAACAAGCAATACAAACGGTTACAATAAGATATATGATATACTTCTTATTCATTACGGTTTTAGCGGCACTAATATAGGTTTTTTTTAAATAATTAAAAAATGAGTTTTATAAAAGCACTGCGATATCTTCTGTTTACAACATTTTGCTCATTGTCCATGTTATGCTATGCTCAAAATGAGATAGAAAAAGGAGGAACTTTCGATCATTGGCGCGTAAGAAAAATAAAAGAATCCGGTATTATCGGAGGCCATATCAAATACTTATATGTTATTGCTCCTAACGGCGATACGATTACAGGCGCAAATGCATATCGGAATCCATATGGATGGGTATGGTCAAGTTCAAACGTTCTTGCAATCGTAAAAGGAATTGTAAAGACAAGTTGTACTGTCTTCCCTGAAAGACGTGGAAACGGAAATTGTGTAAGATTGGAGACAAGGATGGAAAAGGTCACCGCACTTGGAATAATAAATATGCACGTACTTGCTGCAGGAACAGTCTTCCTTGGCAAGATGCTTGAACCAATCAGAAATACAGACAATCCTCAATCTAAGCTCGATTGCGGGATACCTTATACGCATAAACCGGAGGCTATATCATTCGATTACAAGGTAAATGTTGGTAGTAACAGAGTAAGGGCATCGGGATTTGGAAGTCCAAAGGAGTTGCACGATAACGATTATGCGGAATGTGTTGTAATGCTCCAAAAAAGATGGGAAGATGCAAATGGAAAGATATATGCAAAACGTATCGGAACTGCATTCAAAAGATTTACGGCATCCGATATAAAATCAGGATGGACTAATGACTACATTCTTCCCATCACCTACGGAGATATCACAAAAGAAAGTTCATATAGAACTTACATGGGACTTATTCCGGTTGAACTTTCTAACTATATGATTAATTCCAAGGGGAAATCAGTTCCTATCATCGAATCAGGATGGGGAGAGGCAGATGAAGTACCCACTCATATCATAATCAGATTTTCGTCGAGTCATGGAGAGGCATACGTAGGGGATCCGTCAAACAGGCTTTGGATAGACAATGTAAAACTAATAGAGAAGAGATGAGATTAAAATACATTTTGTCATTATTGCTTATCGAATTGGCAGCCATCACATTTCCAAATAAGGTAAGTGCCGATTGTCATAATAATTTTATGCACAAAACTGATACAGTTGAGGTAATAATGGCAAGGGATACAATGAAAAGAATCGGACTTGTAAAACGTGTGATAAAATACTTTTCAGAATCAAATAAGAAAAGCACCAAAAAATTCGACATCAGCTTTATAGGTGGTCCAAATTACTCCTCAGATACAAAATTAGGAGTTGGAATTGTTGCGGCAGGCCTATATAGGACCACTCCAGATACACTTACTTCAATCTCCAACATCTCCATTTTTTCAAATATTACAGTATCGGGATACTACTCGCTCGGCATCAGAGGAAATACTTTTTTTGACAGCGACAGATGGAGAATAGATTACCTTGCAAAATTCATCTCCTTCCCTACCGATACATGGGGGTTCGGATATATGGAAAATAACATTAATTCCAACAAAAGTTCCTATTTGAGAATTCAAACGCTGGTAAAGGCCGATTTACTATACAGAATCTTTAAAAATACCTATGCAGGAGCTACAGTCAGATTCGATTTTATTAAGGGGTCTAAATATAAATCAGATAGATATGACCTGATTACAAAGGCGGCAAGAGGATATTCACTCGGCGCTGTACTGGTATATGATTCAAGAGATTTTATTCCCAATCCGTACAGGGGAAGTTTTATTAAATTAACTCAGGATAATTTTACTACCTTCACCGGAAGACCATTTTTCAGGACAACACTTATTGCCGACAAATATTGTAAAATTGCAAAGAATACGATTCTCGCCTTTGACCTCTATACCGAATTCAACTACGGAACTACACCTTGGCAAATGTATTCTCAATTAGGAGGTTCGTATAGAATGAGGGGATACTATGAGGGAAGATATAACGATAATAATATGATTGAATTGCAGATGGAATTGAGACAAAAAATATACAACCGTCACGGAATTGCCGTATGGATAGGTGCCGGGAATGTATACGGAGACTGCAACTCATTCAGTTGGAAACATACTCTGCCAAACGCCGGCATAGGATATAGATGGGAATTTAAGAAAAGAATGAATATCAGACTCGATTACGGAATTGGTAAAAACGGACAGTCAGGCTTCATGTTCGGTGTAGAAGAGGCCTTCTGAATAAGAGGGCACACAACTGTGATATGGAAAGATTTTCTCCATAAAATCATTTAATTACATGATATTAGAAAAGATAAAAATAATAATAAACAAGCTCTCCGCAAACCAAGAGATATTGAGTAGGCTTTTTATTTGCATACTCATGTTTACCAACACAATACTTGTCATTATAGAGCCAATGGGCTTTATCGCTGCAATTGCCGGACTGTTAATTTCATTCGGTGTGCAGTTGATATTTCTAAATCTCTTCAATAAGCCCGGAACAGCCTTTTTAATTCTTATTCCTAAATCCATATTGGATGCGTTTCAATTTGTCTTAATTGTACTTTGGGGAGGTTCCATTATTGCAGTGGATATGTTTCTGAATGTTGCCACCACGAACCCCGGAGAGGCAGGTGAATTGCTGTTAAATCTATGGCCAGCAATCCTGTTAATTCTGTTAATATATATTCCGGCAATTATACTTTCAGCTCGTTCAATAAAGAACAAACGCCCCATAAAGCCAACCTTCAGAAAGAGTGCTTTTATAATTGGAATCACCGTAACAATCATTGGTTCAGTCCTTATGCTTGTTGCAAAACAAAGACCCGGTGGATTTGCAGTAAAACATGACCTGTATCCGGCCAATGTCATCTATAACCTCCATTTTGCCATAAAAAAGGCTGAAAAGATTGCTGCCTACGAAAAAACCATGTCGGGATTCTCTTTCAACTCATGGAGAGATACCTCCACCGTTAATCCCGGAAAACGGGGAAACAAGAGAGAGATCTATCTGCTCATTTTGGGGGAGACAGGCAGAGCCGCCAACTGGGGTATGTACGGTTACGGCAGAAATACAACACCACAACTTGATACGTTAAAAAATCTCATAAAGTACCGCGATGCATTCACACAATCCAACACAACCCATAAAATTGTTCCTCTTGTGCTAACTCCTGCAGAGGCCTCATCGTACGATATAATATATAGGTGCAAGAGTATTGTAAATGCCTTCTCCCAAGCAGGATTCAAAACAATTTACTTCACAAACCACGAGTACAACCAGACCTTGATGAAATACTACTTTAAAGAGGCAGATATTGCCGTTTCGGCAAGAACTTTTGATAAGTGGAATATGGATGACCACAAGATGTTACCGCTGCTTAAGAGAGCAATTGAACAGGACAGCACTGATAATCTGTTTATTTTAGTACATATATACGGTTCACATTATAAATACAATCAACGATATTCAAAAAAATTCTCAGTATTCAAACCTGAAAACGTAGAGACAATCTCCAATAAAAATAAAAATGCACTTGTAAACTCCTTTGACAACTCAATTTTGAGTACAGATGATTTTATATACAATGCTATTTCATACGTCAGGAAAGATAACTCCCCAGCCGCTGTACTCTATCTCTCCGACCATGGAGAGGATTTAATGGATGATTCAAGAGAACGGTTTTTGCACGCATCGCCAATACCGACCTATTATCAACTGCATATTCCATACATCATCTGGGAATCGGATAAATATATAAAGCAATACCCTAACAAACATCGCAATATGCAAAATCACAAGAATATACCAATATCGAGTAACTCAGTATTTCATACCATGATTGATGCCGCCTCAATAAAGACCAAATATCTCATCCCATCACTTTCATTATGTTCAAATAAATTCGTAAAACAACCGAGAGTATTTCTCGATGATCACGACAGCGAAATAAGAATTGATAAACTAAGACTATCGGAACAGGATTATAAACAGATGAAACAAAAAGGACTTGAACTGCATTAATCTTTTACATCAATTGCACCAATTTAAAAAGTAAGTACTATTTTTGCGCAAAATCTCTAATACCTATATGAACAAAACATCGGAGTACACATTCACTATTTTAGTCCCCTTCTATAACGAAGAGGAGAATCTGTTGCGGCTCGAACAAGAATTAAAAAACTATCTCAAATCGGCCTTCTTCCCCAAAACTGCTGTTTTGTTTATAAACGACGGCTCAACCGATAAAGGATTGAAACTGCTAACAGAGATATGCCAAAGGAATGAGCATTTTTATTACCTCTCCTTTATAAAGAATACAGGTCTGAGTGGTGCTTTAAAGGCCGGATTCGACAACTGCTTCTCAAAATATGTAGGATACATAGATGCGGATTTGCAAACCACTCCTGAAGATTTTAATAAATTACTCCAATTTGCAGAGAACTATCCGCTCGTTATCGGTATTAGATCCAACAGAAAAGATTCTTTCTTTAAAAATATCCAATCAAAGATAGCCAACAATTTCAGACGAATGATGACAGGGGATGATGCTGTTGATACGGGTTGCCCTTTAAAAGTGTTTCATACAGATTATGCAAAAAAAATTCCTATGTTTACAGGTATGCACCGCTTTTTCCCCGCACTGATAATGCTTCAGGAGGGCGGGAAGGTAAAGCAGGTTGCAGTACGGCATTTCAAAAGAGAGGCAGGCAGTTCAAAATACCACTTATGGAACAGGCTGACAGGCCCGTTCAAGGATTGTTTCGCCTACAGATGGATGAAAAAAAGATATATTAATTACAGCATCGGAAGTTCAAACATTGATCATAACTAACTATTTATACAGTAACATACTAACTATGTCGAGTTACTTAATATTGGGAATAGGTTTTTTAGCTCAGGCACTGTTTTCCGCAAGAATACTTGTCCAGTGGATAATGTCGGAGCGGGCCAAAAAGGTTGTATCGCCCTCGTTGTTTTGGATTTTGAGTATCATAGCCTCATATCTGCTATTCATATATGGCTGGTTCAGAAATGATTTTGCCATTATGCTGGGGCAAATAATCTCATACTACGTTTATATTTGGAACCTGAACGAAAAACAAATTTGGCATAAAATACCCTTCATTTTCAGACTTCTCCTGATAGTAACACCGGCAATAGGCACCACTTATATTTTGAGCGACTGGCATGAGTTTGTACTGTTATTCCTCTCTAAAACAGAGATACCCACCTTATTGCTTATTTACGGCTCCATGGGACAGATTATTTTTACACTAAGATTCGTATATCAGTTTATATACTCAAGGCATCATGGAGTCTCCATGTTACCCGCAGGTTTTTGGATAATAAGTCTTGCAGGCTCAATAATTATCGTATCTTACGGAATTTTCAGAAGAGACCCCGTGCTGATTTTAGGACAATCAATAGGATTTATCTCCTATACCAGAAATTTGGTTTTAATAAAAAACAATAAATGAAATAGTTGAATGAATAAACATACCTTATTGCTACTATTTGTATTCTTAGCAGTTATACCAGTAGCTCTTTTTAGAGACTTCACTCCGGATAACGAACTAAAGTACCTCAGTATTGCGGATGAAGCAATAGAAAACGGACATTACTTTGCCTTTTATAACCACGGTATACCATATGCCGACAAACCTCCTATGTATCTTTGGATTGTAATGGCATTCAAATCTTTATTCGGAAAACATATAATGCTGCTGCTCTCCATGCTATCGATTATACCGGCCTGCATATCGGTGATTGTAATGAACAGGTGGGTGAGAAAATATTACACCTCTACACGCTCACTAACGGGCAATAACCTCTCCTTAATTGCTGAAGAGAGTACTGGGACAGGAACCGCACTTCTGCTCACCACAGCCTATTTTACTGCAAGCATGATAGTCCTGCGAATGGATATGTTGATGACAATGTTTATCATTCTCGCACTCTATTCCTTTTTCAGGATGTATGTCATTTGCAAAAACGGAAGCATCAGTGTCAATTCTACTCAATTGAGCAACTACTCCTTTTACAGAAAATTCCGCTTCCTTCAGATAATGATGCCTATATATATCTTCCTCTCCATCTTTTCCAAAGGAGCAGTAGGATTTATACTCCCTATATTGTGCATTGCTGTATTCCTTTTAATAAAGGGTGAATTGAGAACTATCGGTAGATACTTGGGATGGAAAATGTGGCTTATACTTATCTCGCTTTGCGCTATATGGTTCATCGCAGTTTTTCTTGAAGGAGGAAAAGAGTATCTTAACAATCTCGTTTTCAATCAGACAGTAAACAGAGCAGTAAACGCATTTCATCACAAAAAAGCCTTCTACTACTACGGCATAACTTTTTGGTACACAGCAGCACCATGGTCATTACTTGCTATAGTAACAATTGTATATGCAATAATAAAGAGAGAGATAAAGACAGATTTGGAAAAATTCTTCCTTATAATCTTTCTCTCCACAATAATAATGCTATCGGCAGTAAGTTCCAAACTTGAAATATATCTGTTACCATGCTTCCCATTCCTTATGTACCTGACAGCTCTTCTGCTTCAAAAGATTGGAAAGAATATATTCGTAAAAATTTCAATAGCCATACCTGTAATCATTAATATGCTGATATTCATAGCATCGCTATTCATAATAAAAGAACACGACGGCACTCTCTCTTTTGCTCCGCCCCTTGTAGAAGAGAGCTTCCCTCTGGGCATAAAATTATGGGCTCCAGTTCAGATATTGACAGCCATCTTTTTAATTGGTGGTGTCATCTCCATGATACTTATAGTAAAAGATAAAATAAATGCCTCCATTCAAGTTTACGCAATCACCATCTTCCTCTTTATTGGTGCGGTATCCTTCTCAATTCCAGAACTGAACAGCATAATAGGAATGCACAATGGCTGTGAGAAAGCTATGAAGTTAGGCAAAAGCAACGGCATAGACAACTACTCGTATTACAATTTCAAGGCAGGTGAAAACTTTGATGTGTATTTCAAAGACCAAATGCAGGCAGATGGAGTTTCAAAGAGCAAGATAACAAAATTTGTAATGCATAAAACAGAGAAAGAACAGCTAAATAACCTGTCGAAAACAATTCTTATTATTGAGGAACGGGATTTAAAAAAAGATACTCTTCTGAGAACTGTCACAAAACCATATATTAAATATAAATATGGACAATTTTTAATTGTCCCGATAACAAAATGACTGCAATGAATATACTTGTTACTGGAGCGGCAGGATTTATAGGTTTCCATCTCTCAAAACGTCTTGCCGAAATGGGATACAATATTACCGGGATAGATAATATAAATGATTATTATCCTGTTACGCTCAAACTCGGCAGACTGTGCAATCTTGGACTCGACAGGACTCTTTGCTCGGAAGAAGAGCCAGAAAAGAGCTTAAAATCAATTAAGGAGTGCGATAGATATCATGCAAGTTCTATATTGCCATCATTCAAATTCAGATATGCAGATATCTCCAATCTAAACACAATGGAGGAGATATTCAATGATGGGAAGTTCAATATAGTATGTAATCTCGCAGCACAAGCCGGAGTAAGATATTCATTCGAGAATCCAGATGCTTATATAAAATCCAATATCAACGGTTTTTTTAACATATTGAAACTAAGCGAAAAATACAAGATACAACATCTTATATATGCAAGTTCAAGCAGCGTGTACGGAAATAATAATCCTGTCCCGTATAGAGAGAACTCTGTTACGGACTATCCGCAAAGTCTTTATGCTGCAACCAAGAAATCTGATGAACTCATGGCATACGTCTACAGCAGCCAGATGAATCTTGCAACCACGGGTTTAAGGTATTTTACCGTATACGGTCCGTGGGGAAGACCAGATATGGCACCATTTCATTTCATGAAATCAATTATTGAGGGAAAACCTATCAAGGTATTCAACAATGGCAACCTGAGCAGAGATTTCAGCTATATTGACGATATCATAACCGGTACAGTAAGGGTAATAGAATCATCCTCCGCAAAATCAAGTACGAAAGAGATAAACGAACTGCAAACCGGGAAAAAAATTCCTTACAAAATATACAATATTGGAAACAGCCATCCTGTGAGACTGATGGATTTTATAGAAACCATAGAAAGAGTTACAGGTAAAGAGGCAATTAAAGAGTTTGTGGGTATGCAGCAGGGAGATGTATACACCACATATGCGGAGACTTCATTAATACAAAAAGAGTTCGGATTCAAACCTGATACTCCGCTTGAACACGGGATTGAGCAGTTCTTTAAATGGTACAAGGAATTCTTCCGTTGCTAATTTGTACGTTGCCTTAAAGAAATATCAGTCCTCTTCATTACAGGCCGGCATAGTCAGGAAAGCCCCAACTCCTCCGCCTTCTGTTCCATAAGTTTACAGGCCTGCTCAAAATTATTCTCAATAACACCATCGAGAATGGCATTTTTTACATACTCTTTTATTATTCCTATCTCTTTACAAGGCAGTAACTTATAACGTTCCATTATAATTTCTCCTGTAATAGGATTTTGAAAATTCCTAACGGCGTCCTTTGCCTCAACCTCAATTAATTTTTGACGCACAAGTAAAAAATTAGCCTTATGACGGTTAACTATTTTGTCGTTTTTGGAGGTAATGTCGGCCTCGCAAAGAGTCATCAGATCATCAATATCATCTCCGGCATCAAAGAGCAAACGGCGTATGGCAGAATCTGTAACCTCCTCCTGCACCAATGCAATAGGACGCAAATGCAATTGAACCATCTTCTGAACATACTTCATCTTATCATTCAACGGCATTTTCATCTGCTTAAAGATGCCGGGAATCATCTTGGCCCCAACATAATCGTGGCTATGGAAAGTCCACCCTTCGCCTGGTTCAAACTTTTTGGTATATGGTTTTCCTATATCATGGAGAAGCGCAGCCCACCTAAGCCAAATATTGTCTGTGTTGTCGCAAATATTATCAAGGACCTTTAAACTATGAGCGAAATTCTCCTTATGCCCCTTTCCCTCCTGAGTCTCCACCCCTTTTAAATTGCTTAACTGTGGAAGGAACTGTTCAAGCAATCCGGTGCTGTCGAGCAGATAAAATCCTACAGAGGGCTTGGACGCCATAAGGATTTTATTCAACTCCTCGCTTATTCTTTCGCGAGAAAGTATTCTCAAGCGTTCAGCGTTTCTCTTGATAGATTCTATCGATTCAGGCACAATTGTAAAGGAAAGTTGCGTTGCAAACCTTATTGCCCTGATCATCCTAAGGGGATCGTCTGAATAGGTGGTATCAGGGTCAAGCGGAGTGCGCAAAAGTCCTTTTTGTAAATCTTTCACACCTCCAAAAGGATCTATTAGGGTCCCGAAATTTTCTTTCTGCAAACTGAAGGCCAAAGCATTCACCGTAAAATCTCTTCTTTTCTGGTCCTCCTCGAGAGTTCCGTTCTCAACAATCGGCTTTCTCGAATTATGGCTGTACGATTCACGCCTTGCTCCAACAAATTCTATCTCCATGCCATTATAATGGAGCATTGCGGTACCAAAATTTTTAAAGACAGAAACATTGCTTCCTACAACCTTCCCAACTCTCCTTGCAACAGCAATGCCGCTACCCTCTATGACAATATCAATATCCTTGCATGGCCTCTGCAAAAAGCAATCACGGACAAATCCACCAATTACAAAGGCCCTAACACCCTCCTCTTGTGCTGCGGAAGAGACAATCTCAAATATCTTATTTTCCAGAAAATTCATTTTTATGATACTTGGGTATTTCGTTAATAAATACATATTCTCCTTTCTCCTCATCAAACTTGTATGCAAAGGTAAGAACTCCACTTGTAATAATAAGATATTTTACTTTAAGAGCATGATTATATCTGATTATTTGACGTACAGTATCTCCCTGAATCTTAACATTCGGCGCCTTACATTCCACTATCATCTCCGGAATGAGGCCTTTACCGAAAGTCACTATATCAGCCCTGTAAACAAGCCCGTTAAATTTGATTGAATACTCGCTGGCCATAAGTGCGAGAGGGTATCCGAGTGCCAAATTAAGATAGGCTATAAAACTCTGCCTTACCTCCTCCTCAGGAGTGAGCGGCACTCTCTTTTTTCTTAAAGGGTCAAAAATCAAATTTCTCACTGAATTTCTTTGAAAGGTATTGTACAAAGATA
Source organism: uncultured Muribaculaceae bacterium (assembly GCA_964571395.1). Classification (GTDB taxonomy): domain Bacteria; phylum Bacteroidota; class Bacteroidia; order Bacteroidales; family UBA932; genus Egerieousia. Next base: position 4,195 of record CAZNBA010000016.1, on the reverse strand, counting down.
GGAAAAATTGAAATGACCTCAAATATGCGTATATTTAAAAGTTTTTAACTACTACTTATATGGCTTCAGATCCTTTATATGGAATTACTGCTCAATTTAATACATTAATAAAAGAGATTAAGGGGGGAAAATTCAGGCCCCTCTATATACTGTGCGGAGAAGAGACCTACTACACGGATGAAATTATAAGCACCCTGATGCTTAATGTTCTCAAGCCTGAGGAGAGAGATTTCAATCAGACATTGGTCTATGCCTCCGACCCCGATATCAATGCCGATACAATAGTCTCAATGGCAAAAAGATATCCTATGTTTGCAGAGCACCAACTTATAATTGTTAAAGAGGCGCAAGAACTCAATCAATCGAAAATTCTTGATCAATATATCAGTTCACCTCTGCCGCAGACTGTCATGGTACTTGCATACAGTAAATCTATTGATAAACGCACGGGATTCTATAAGAATGCCAAATCATCTGGAGCTCTTTTTGAATCGACACAGATTAAAGAATGGGAAGTAGAGAGATGGATTACATCATTTCTAAAAGAGAAAGGGGTGAGGATAGAGGAAGAGGCGGCAAAGTTAATGTCAGATTATATTGGAAATAACCTCAAGAAAATTCTCCTTGAAATTGATAAAATTATTAAAAATTTACCCGAAGAGTCAAAAAGCATAACTGTAAAAGATGTTGAATTGAATGTTGGTATCAGCAGAGAATTCAGCACATTCGAATTGTGTAGCGCCATTGGGAAAAGAGATGCTGCAAAGGCCTTCAAGATTGCCCACTATATGGGAGAAAACCCAAAGAAATATCCTATTCAAATGACATTAGGCGCTCTATTTTATTATTTTTCCAGAATTCTGCGCGCTCATGCATATTACAAAAGGGATGGAGGCTCCATTACCTCAGCAATAGAAAACGTAACCGGTTACGGAAAACAAAAACAGGAATACTCCGATGTTATGAAAAATTACAGCCTTTCAAAAATAATGGGCATCATCTCAAAAATCAGGGAGTACGATTATAAAAGCAAAAGCAACTCTGGAGGTACAACGTCAGAGGGGGATTTGCTTATTGAATTCATCTCAAAGTGCCTGCACTAAATGCCTCGCACCGGCACTTCAGTTCAGACACTCATTTATACAATCTGCTATCGTACCATTACTCTCTTTACTCTCCTATCAACAGAGGTGAAAACCTCATAGGGAATTGTGTCGAGAATCTTTGCAAGATCAGATACTTTCGGGTTATCTCCAAAGACAGTGACAGTGTCACCAACCTTTGCCTCAACACCGGTAATATCAACCATAAACATATCCATACAGATATTACCTATTGTAGGAACGAGATGTCCGTTAAGCATGAACTTTGCATTTCCCCTGCCAAAATGACGATTAATCCCGTCAGCATATCCTAACGGCAAAGTTGCAATAGTGGCAGGCTTGGTAATTTTACCCCATCTGCCATATCCAACATCCCCTTCTCCAGGCTTAAGATGCTTAATCTGAAGTATATTGCATTTCAAAGAAGCAACCGGCTTCACAAGTGACATATCCACATTGCTAATGCCATAAATACCGATACCCAATCTCACCATATCGAACTGCCAATCGCTAAATTTTTCTATGCCGGCAGAGTTTAAAATATGGTGCAGAGGTTTCGGAGCATCAGGATTTGCAAAGGCAAAGGCAGAATCCACCTGCGGTGCCATTTTGCTGAACAATTTTATTTGCCGTAGAGTATACTCCTCCTGTCCGGGTACATCGGAAACAGAAAGATGCGAAAACACAGATTTTACCTCTATTCTTTCATGATTTTTAATAAAATCCAAAAGTGGCGGCAACTCATGCTCCATAAAGCCGAGACGATGCATTCCCGTATCCAGTTTTATATGTACCGGATACCGCGATATTCCATTGTCACACAGATGTTTATCAAACATAGAAAGTGCCTCTATAGTAGGAATTGAGGGCTCAAGTTTGTAATCGGTAAGCAGGCGAAAATAATCTGTCCCGGCAGTAAGAACAAGAATGGGGGCATCTATACCTCCATTTCTAAGTTCTACCCCCTCAATAGGATGTGCTACAGCAAGATAATTTGCTCCGGCATCTACCATCGCTTTGGCAAACTCAACTGCACCGTGTCCGTATGCGTTTGCCTTAACTAAAATGAGCATTTTGGTGGTTGGCTTCAATTTAGATCTGAAGTAGTTGTAATTATGCAGAAGATTGGGGTAACTTATCTCCAACTGTGCAAAGGAATTGTGAACTGTTGTCATATTAGGTTGTATAATAATATTTCTGAACTTATGACTTCCGATACAACCCGTGGAACTCGGATCAAATAATGAAGTCATTGGGTACAAATATAGAAAAATGGATAATTGGTTATTATAATATACAACAAAAAATTAACATTGATATGTATTATATTTATAAAGTCCACCCCTCTTTATTGCGGGATGGACTTCAATAGAACTGAGATTATCAATTATTCAATTGATAACATATAAGTTAAGGATTATTTCTTCAGTTGAGAGAAGAAATCATTACCCTTATCATCCACAAGTATGAATGCAGGAAAATTTTCAACCTCTATCTGCCATATAGCCTCCATCCCGAGCTCAGGATATTCGAGACATTTCACGCTCTTTATATTATCCTGAGCAAGAATTGCAGCAGGACCACCTATGCTACCAAGATAGAAGCCTCCATGCTTTTTGCAGGCATCGGTAACCTGTTGGCTCCTGTTTCCTTTGGCAATCATTATCATACTGCCACCATTCTCCTGAAACAGATCCACATAGCTATCCATACGACCAGCGGTGGTAGGCCCAAACGAACCGCTCGGCATACCCTTCGGGGTCTTTGCAGGACCCGCGTAATAAATAGGATGCTCCTTGATATACTGAGGCAGCCCCTCTCCCCTTTCTATTCTCTCCTTAAGTTTTGCATGCGCAATATCTCTACCAACTATTATTGTACCGTCCAAAAGAAGGAATGTAGAAACAGGATATTTGCTCAAATCGGCAAGTACCTCATTCATCGGCCGGTTAAGATTGATTTTCACCCCTGTTGAATGCGATTCGGTGCTGTTTTTATATTTTTCGGGAATCAGGCGTGCCGGATTATCATCCAACTGTTCGAGCCAAATACCCTCCTTGGTTATTTTACCCTTTATGTTACGATCAGCACTGCAACTTACACCCATTCCTACAGGACATGAAGCACCGTGACGCGGTAACCTGATAACTCTTATATCATGTGCGAAATACTTGCCTCCAAACTGAGCACCAAGCCCGATATTTTGAGCGGCCTCAAGAAGTTCCTTTTCCATGTCGAGGTCTCTAAATGCCTGACCTTTATCACTTCCTGATATTGGAAGATGATCATAGTATTTAGCTGAAGCCAACTTTACTGTTTTAAGATTCAACTCTGCCGAGGTTCCTCCAATGACAAATGCGACATGATACGGAGGACAAGCTGCCGTGCCGAGAGTTTTCATCTTCTCAATAAGAAAAGCCTTAAGTTTATCAGGAGTCAAAAGCGCTTTAGTCTCCTGATAAAGATAAGTTTTATTGGCAGAACCGCCACCTTTGGCAATGAAGAGGAACTTATACTCATCACCGTCTACTGCATAAATATCAAGTTGCGCCGGCATATTGTTCCCGGAGTTCTTCTCCTTATACATATCAAGTGCAAGGGTTTGAGAATATCTGAGATTATCGGTAGTGTACGTATCATATACTCCGTGAGATAAAGCTGCCTCGTCTCCACCTCCGGTATACACATTCTGTCCCTTTTTCCCTAATATTATTGCCGTTCCGGTATCTTGACATAGCGGAAGTTGGCCGTTAACCGAAACATTGGCATTCAATAAAAAGGTAAGAGCAACAGCCTTATCGTTCTGACTTGATTCAGGATCTGATAGGATCTTGGCCACCATCTCATTATGCTCCGGACGCAACATAAAGGCTATATCGTGGAATGCCTGTTTGGCAATCAGTCTTAATCCTTCGGGCTCCACCCTAAGCATCTCATGATCACAACATTTTACAGTAGAAACATACTCCTTTGTTATAAGGCGATACTTTGTAGTATCCTTCCCCATGGGGAACATCTCATTATATTCGAAATCCATAATATTATATTTTAATTTACAACTCTTATATAAAAGACTCTTATAAAAGACTCTT
>CAZNBA010000015.1:0-32556 GCA_964571395.1 uncultured Muribaculaceae bacterium | reverse complement strand
TGTGATAGCATTCCAGCACCACGAGATCCGCATTATGTTATCTGTGATAGCATTCCAACCAACGAGGTTAAGCACAACCTGTTTGCTGAATTGACGAAATAGCAACTCCTGCAACGGAGAACACAAACACATTTTTATTCGTTTATTCGGCATTTTTTTGTAAGTTTGTGAGAAGCAATATTTATTAAAATCGGCTATAAATGGACTTTTCAGAGCTAATATTAAAGCGTCAAAGTACCAGAGAGTACTCCGACAAACCTGTTGAACGAGCAAAAATCGAAAAATGCATAGAGGCCGCACGTCTCGCCCCATCTGCTTGTAATTCACAACCATGGAAATATATTGTTGTAGATGACAAAGAATTAAAGAATAAAATTGCAGAATGTGCAGCAGGAATGGGAATGAACAAATTCACATTTCAGGCCCCAGTAATTGTAGCAATAGTATTAGAAAAGATGAATTTTACAGCCTCAATCGGAAGCGTGATAAAAAACAAGGAATTCTCCCTCCTCGATATAGGACTATCCGTTGACCAATTCTGCCTCCAGGCCGCAGAATTGAATATAGGAACCTGTATCATGGGATGGTTTAAGGAAAAAAAGGTTAAACAACTGCTCGGAGTTCCGTACACAAAACGCGTTCCTCTCATTATAACCATGGGCTACTCAGCCGCCCCGCAGCGCGAAAAAATTCGCAAGCAGACAGATCAAATATTCAGTTACAACAAATACTAAATCTTATATAGTAAATCTAACAGTTTATCACAATGAAGCCTTTAATGGAATCTTTTAATAATATAAATAGAATGAAACAGATTACAATTTTGCTCATAGCATTAGCATTTCCGCTGTTTGCCCATTCTCAGAATGACAGTGAAGAAAAATTAAGCATTGGAGAGAGGTCTAAAATGAAAGAGTATCTCGCAGGAGCAGTACCGGAAGAAAACGGCATAGTCACCTTCACTAAAGAATTCACAGCGCCCGGGTTAGACAGGGCAAGGACAATTGAAATAGCAAAGGAATGGTTGACCGATCTGATTAAAAGTAATGACAACAAAAATGTCAATGTCACAATAACCGTAGACAAAGCAGAAAATTCGATCTTCAGCTTAAGACAATTTTACATGGTATTCAAAAAAACCGCGCTTTCGCTGGATAGGGCCTATACCTTTTATCCTATAAAAATCTATTGCTACGAGAATAGTTGCAAAATGGTGATTCAAGGAATAAAATACCAATACGCGAATGTAACGACAAATCAATTGGAGATACTTTCTGCAGAGGAGATGCTCAGCGATAAGATTGTTTTAAATAAGTCCAAAACAAAAATCTACCCTGGATACGCAAAATTCAGAGTATGCACTATTGACAACATAAATGAATTGGCACTCAGTTTCCAAAAGAAGATTGACGAATCACTTGTAAAAATAAATAAAAACGTATTAAGTGCCACTACAGCAAATCAGAGCAATACTGCTCATGATACCAATACGTCTATGGCAGTTCAGTCAACTCAACCAACTAAGCCAGTTCAACCTGCTCAACCGGCACAAGTTGAACAGCAGGCCAAAACAACTGTGGCCGCCAATTCAAATCCTCTTCATAAATATGCTAAAATTTCCCCATATGATTTCAACGAGAACATTTTCAGCCTCAGTTCAAGGAATATAACAATTCTCACAGCAGGAGACAACGGGACAAACAGTTCAATTAAGGCCAATCTTGTCTCCTTAGGCAATTTTAATGGCAAACCGGTTGTAACAAGCACATTGGAGGCTAAGAATATGACCACTGCAATATTGGAGAATACAGATACCTTTACCTTATCATTTCTTAACAAAGAGTTGCAAAATACACCTGTAAAAAACCTCAATAAAGTTGCAACCGAATCAGGAGCAATAATCTGTTCAGAAGGATGGTTGATAATAATATGCAAAAAGGTATCCACTCAAACAGTCGGCGACACAATAACTTGTACAGGAGAAATCGTCGAAGTACTGAAGGCTGCAAATTAAGATAAGGGATTTAAAGCATTGTAATAATTATGCTTACACTTATTGATAAAGAGTTCTTAAAATGAGGGGAGCAATGCCTAATTTTGACTCAGTTATTCTTTTATTGGGTAATGTTTCTATGAATAGAGATGTGTTTAAATACCCAATATATAATCTTTTAGAATCAAAACTTTTTCAGAATATTTAATTTATAATATATTTGCAATGCTTACTACTAGAAAAATAGATCCACACACACTTTTTGGGACACTATCAAAAAATGTCCAAGTGACCTGGAAATAATAGCACAGCTCTTTTCAGAAACAGATATCCACGGAACCGCCAATAGTCATTTGGTGATTCAACTTACCGCCCGACTCCAGAATTGAATCCATTATATTATAGTCGGCAAAGAATTTTATGCCCATATTATTGTAAGTTATATATCTCAAAGAGACCCCTGTACCAGCAGAAAAAGCACATATTCCGCCCACTTTTATATCTGATATTGTATGCTCTGAAGCATAGTTGCATCCAAACAATAACTTGGAGCCCATATACCATCTATTCCACAGATTCATGGAGTAAAAGCCCCCCACATAACCACCTGCAACATTCATCTGCCTATCTGACATCTCACCCTCCGAAGAGACGTACATCCCAGAAACAGTGGCTCTACCTCCTATCCCAAAATTCTTATTGATAAACCAAGCCCCCTCAACTCCGGCATTACTTCCTGCCGAAAATTTAAATTTGGTATCATTCGATAGCCCATAATTTCCCAGCATAACATTAAATCCAACATACAAACCCAAGAATGATGGCTTAAAGTCTATAGGCAAAGTACTTTCCGGCAAATAATTCCTAACAACCCCGCGATTCTTGAATATCAGCTCCGCGAGATAATATCCAATCTCTGTCGAAAGTACCCCGACACCAGCACCTACCAAAACATCACTCATCCAGTGCTTATTATTCATTATTCTTGAAACAGCAACAGTAGTGGCAACCGAATAGGCTCCTACACTGTACCACGGACTCCTGGTTAAACCATACTCTTTATGCATCATTGTCGCAGTCATGAAGGCAATTGCCGTATGCCCAGAAGGAAATGATTTTCTATTACTTCCGTCTGGTCTGGTAACCTTTGAGGTAGATTTAAGAGACTCCACCGCCGCAATCATGAAACCCGAAGCCATAGCATCTGTAACAATCATCCTTTTCCAAGAGGAATAACTTTCCAAACCACACATCTTAAGTCCGTACATAGTTATGCCAGGCAAGTATTGAAGGAAATCATCATAATGATACCTAAAGGTGGGTAAATAACTATTTCGCAAATTCCTGAAATTATGATCTTGACCCTTTATTATGAAACCGGCGGTAATAATTGGCAATGCAACATAGGCCATCTGGTAAATATTTTTTCCGTACTTACGCGCCGGAATGGAATCTCTCACCCCTTTACTCATATATTGGGCCTGCAAGGAGAATGGAATTACCAATAATATAAGAAGAATGGAGAAAGATTTAAGAATAGTTCTCCCTGTTTCCACACATTTAAATAATCTCATGCTCTGTTCCATACTACTAAATTTTCTTGTCCGATCAAATACAATATGATATTACAAAAATAGCCAGAAAAAATCAATTTCAAGTTTTTCACATTTTATATTGTCAAATAAAATATTTTATATTCCTTTGCACTCCATAATTTTTAACATTAACATTCTAAAAGCAAAAAAAAGAATAATGTTTATCGGACTAACCTATGACCTAAGAAGCTACTATTTAGCAAAAGGTTACACAACTGAAGAGGTTGCCGAATTCGATTGTGAAGAGACAATCGATGCAATTGAAGCAGTTCTTGTCTCCATGGGACATCAAACAGAAAAAATCGGATGCCTTCAATACCTTATCGACAAATTGCATGCAGGCAAAAGATGGGACTTCGTTTTTAATATTGCAGAGGGGATGAATGGTATTGGAAGAGAGGCTCAAATCCCCGCATTGTTGGACGCTTACAATATTCCATACACATTTTCAAGCACAGAAGTTCTTGCACTTGCACTTGATAAAGGTCTTACAAATGCTGTAATGCACACTTATGGTGTACGTACGGCAGATTTTCATGTAGTAAGAAAAATAAGCGATATCAAAAAGGTACGTATTCCCTTTCCACTTTTCGTAAAGCCAATTGCAGAGGGGACTAGTCGCGGAGTTGACAGAAATTCAAAGGTAGAGAGTTATGAAATGCTTGAAAGCAAGTGTAAATTTATTCTCGACAACTTTAATCAACCGGCACTCGTAGAGGAATTTTTACCTGGAAGAGAATTTACTGTCGGGATACTTGGAACAGGAGATACTGCAAAAGTTATTGGTGTAATGGAAATTACCTTCACAAGTAAAGCAAAGGAGACAAGTGCTTATACTTACAGCAATAAGAAACTCTATGAAGACTACACCGAATACTCGATTGTTCATGAGCCGAGAGTGGCAAGTCTTGCTCTTAAGGCTTGGCAATCCCTATATTGCAGAGGAGCAGGCAGAGTTGACGTGAGGATGAATGCCAGTGGACATCCCTGTTTTATTGAGGTAAATCCAATGGCAGGCCTTAATCCGGTCTACTCAGATTTGTGTATTCTGTGCAATAAAGTTGGATTACCATATACAACCCTGATAGAATGCATAGTAAACGACGTGATCAGTCGCATACAAAAATGAAAATAGCTATTCTCAGAGATTACGTCCCTCCAGAGCAGGATGCTCTTGATGAAATTGACAATCTTAATGAGGCCGATTTTACCCAAGACTGTTTGTCTCAACATCATAAAGTTGTGCAGATACCATTCGTGTCCGACATTGCAAAAGTAATGAAGGAAATTCGCAAACAGAAACCTGATATAATCTTCAATCTGGTAGAATCAGTCTGTAAAAGCGATGCCCTCTCTATCATTGCAGTGCAAATGTTGGAAACCATCGGGATACCTTATACCGGGAACGGCATATACGCCCAAATCATAAGCGCAAACAAATGGCTGGCAAAGAGGATTATGCTTGAAAAAAAGATTCCAACGCCAAGCGGAGCCTTCTCCAGATCCAAAGAATTTATTCTTAAGGCAAGAGATGCACACTCCTCAATAGGACTCGACGATTCGTGTATTTTGCACTTTACAAACCGTAAGCATATGCAGGCCGCACTGTTAAAAAAAGCCAAAGAGACTGGATTCGAATGGATTGCAGAGGAGTATATCGATGGACGCGAATTCAATTGCGCATTCATAGGGCCATATATATTGCCGCCGTCCGAGATTAAATTCAGCGAAGAGTTTAAAGGTCATAAGATCCTTACCTACGAAGCCAAATGGTACGAAGAAACTGATGCATATCAACAAAGTCTAAGAAATTTCGACATCGAACCATTCATAGCAAGTGAAATCAGCAGAGTTACTGAACTGTGTAAAAATGAATTGCAACTCAGCGGATACGCAAGAGTAGATTTCAGAATGAACAACGATGGCAAACTATTTGTAATTGATATAAATACAAACCCTTGTATTTCACCAGACGCAGGATTCATAGCTATGGTGCATAAGTTTGGATTAAGCGATGAAGAGGCATTTGAAATAATTCTGAAAGAGGCAATTCATAAATATCAATTAAGATAATATTAAAGATGATAACGATTAGAGAGGAGATTTTTCCCGAAGATTTAAATAAAATCAGAACTGTTCTAAAGGGAACTGGATTTTTTGATGCAGCACCGGACGAGATAGATGTTGCTGCCGGTCTTGTGGAGGAGGTACTTGCAAACGGTAATAGCGTTGAGAATTACAAAATCTTGATAGCCGAAGAGAATGCGTCATCGGTAGGCCAAAACGAGATTGCAGGATATGTTTGCTTTGCAAGAGTACCTTGCTCAGTCTCCACTTATGAGATTTATTGGATAGCCGTTAATAAAAACATTCAGGGTAAGGGCACAGGAAGGCATCTTATTAATGAGGTTGAGAAAATTGTAAAGCAGTTGCATGGCAGCAAATTAATTCTTTATACGGCCGGAAGAGCTTTATATGCCCCCACCCACAAGTTTTACAAAGCCTGTGGATTTAAAGAGGAGGCAAGAATAAAAAATTACTATTCAATTGGAGATGACTGCGTTATATATTCCAAAATACAAGACAATTAATTTTCCACATCGCATCACCATGATCAGCCAAGATTAGAATTAGGCTACACTGCAACGATACTTTTTCCCCACATAATAGTATAAATTAGCTGTCAGAGATAAAAATCAGGATTCAAAAGCATTGAACCCTGATTTTTTATTTGGAAAGGCAGTTTTTATTATTTATTTTTGTAATGCGAAGGAGGGATATAACCTAAACACCTGTTCTTCAAACTTATAATCTTTCCTTGCAATACATATTTATTTTATAAAAACTAAAGCTTATGAAAAAACTATTTTCCACTAAGCTCATGCTTATTGTTGTGTTATGTCTTGTTTCCACAACTTTTTGGGGACAAGCAAGAACCATAACAGGCAAAGTCATTGCAAATGACTCAAATGAGCCTATCCCAATTGCCTCCGTATTGGTAAAAGGGTACAATTCCCTTGGCGTCTACACAGATGATTCAGGTAATTTTACTATTAAAAATTTACCTGCAAACGCCACCTTATTAATAGTAAACTATATGGGCTATATAACCCAGGAAGTTGCGATCGGAAGTACAAATCACATAACAGTGAGGTTGATACCTGATGCAATATCACTAAACCAGGTTGTGGTAACGGCCTTGGGTATTCAAAGACAATCAAAGGAGATTGGTTACGCCACTGCGAAGGTTAATTCAGATGACCTTACAAAGGTTAAAAATGTAGATGCTACGCAAGCACTTATAGGTAAAGTTTCCGGGTTGCAGATTAGCGTTGCCTCAGCCTCACTTGATGCAGGTGTAAGGGTTAATTTAAGAGGCAGCAGATCTTTTCTTGGTAATAACCAGGCACTTTTAGTAGTAGATGGAGTACCAACTCCGCTAAGTTATCTCCAAACACTCAACCCTAACGATATAGAGAATATCTCCGTATTAAAGGGAGGAAGTGCCGCTGCTTTATATGGTTCAGCAGCCGCCAACGGCGTATTGTATGTCACTACAAAAACAGGAGAAAGAGGCCGCCCGAACATTACCTATTCATTAACGACCACTTTTGATAAAATGTCGTATTTTCCTAAGTATCAGAAACAATTCGGCTCTGGTGCAGAAAACGGCACAACAGGATTCGGATACTATATAAAAGATGAAAACCAGCAATACGGACCGGAATTCGATGGTTCAGAAGTAGATTTAGGACAGCCAATTATGCTTCCTGACGGAGAGAAAAAACAACTTACAGGCATCTATAGTTTCAAAAATGGTTCCAAAGAGGGCTATTACCAGACCGGAATCGGACTGCAAAACGATATCTCCTTCTCTTCGAGCGGAGATAACGGTAACTTCTTCCTCTCATACCAAAACGTAAAAAGGACAGGTACAATTGTGCATGACAAATATAGACGCCAGACAGTAAGAATAAGCGCCTCACGTAAATATAAAAATTTCAAAGCTGGCACCAATATCTCATACTCAAACCTTAAAACAGATCTGAACAACTCAAGTTCAAACGGTATGCAGGCTCTCTGGAATACCTCCGGAAATATTGATTTAAGAGAGTACAAGGATTGGAAAAATGTTGAAGGAGCAAATCCTAACGATTGGATGAATTCATATTACCCTAACCCATACGCCCAAATAGATCTTTATAGAAGGGAGTCGAGACGCGACAGAATCTCAGGTGCTGTAGATCTTGAGTACAAACCTTTAAAATGGCTCCGTTTCCAAGGAAGAGCCGGGTTAAATCTGGGTATCAATAATTTCAACAACAAAACGTATCCTTGGCACTACAGCGATTGGGCAAAGAAGACAAGGAGTACAGCCTCCAGCGGAGATATTTATACCGCACTCAAAACAGGTTCAAGTTATTCGCAAAGAATTAATATTGATGTAATGGGCTTTGCAGAGCATAAATTCAACAAAAACTTCCAGATAAAGGGTATGCTGGGATGGTCAATGCAAGATAATTATTCAGAGGCGAAAGATGTGACGGCAGAACAGCTCGAGATAGACGATCTCTTCAATTTAAGCAATAGAGTTGGCGAACTGTCCGGCACAAACAGCTGGAGTCAGACAAGGCAACAATCAATTTACGGAAGTATCGATTTCTCAATGTTAGGTTGGATTTATCTACAGGTAACCGGACGTAACGACTGGACCTCCCTTCTCTCTCCAAACCATTGGTCATTCTTCTATCCTGGTGCCAATGTATCTGTAATGCTTTCCGATGCACTTCCTGCTATAAAGAATAATAAATACATCTCCTACCTGAAATTGAGAGGAACAGCGGCAAAGATAGGATCTGTAAATATCTCTCCTTACGAACTGGATGACCTGGCTTATAAGAACAGTTCATTCCCGTTCGGGTCACTTACAGGATATTATATAAGCAGAGCATTAAGAAATTCCAATATCAAGCCGGAATTTACAACAGAGTATGAGATAGGTGTTGAATTGGGACTATTAAAAGACCGCATAGTCTTTGAAGCTGCAGCATATCATCAGAAAACCACAAATCAGACAGTAAATATCAGTTTACCTAATTCCACAGGATCATCAAGCCAATTCATAAATGCCGGAACCATGGTAGGCAAGGGTATCGAACTCGACCTGAAACTTACTCCTCTCGTAGAGTTGGGTGATTTCAGTTGTAATGTCAACGCCAACGCCTCTTTCAGTAAATCGGAAGTGACAAAACTTTACGGTGATGTCTCCGAACTGAATATTTATAGTGCAGTCTATGCAATGTTAGGAAAAGCCTATCCATATATAAAGGCTACCGATTACAAAAGAGATGATCAGGGAAGGGTTATCGTAGATAAAAAGACAGGACGACCTTCTGCAGGCTCGCTTATACCAATGGGCACAACCGAGCCAAAGATTAAAATTGGTCTCTCTACAGTATTAAAATGGAGAGGCTTCTCACTCAGCTCCACATTCGACTATAGAGGAGGACATGTAACCCGTTTCGACCAAGAGTACGAAATGCTGTTCACAGGTGCCTCGTATACCTCCGCAATATCAGGTCGTCAACGTTTCGTCTTCCCTAATTCTGTCATTGCAGTTACAGACGCAAGCGGAAAAACCTCTTATGTTGAGAATACAAATGTAACTGTAGACTCCGGTAGCAAGAGCTTCTGGACCTCCACATACAGGAGCCTTGCAGCAGCGAGAATTGTAAGTGCCAACGTATGGAAATGGAGGGAATTGTCCATTAATTACGACTTTCCGAAAAAATGGCTCGAAAAGACAAAAATTCTGCAAAAGGCCTCAATAGGTCTTGTCGGAAGGAATCTATTCATTTGGACACCGAGCACCAACCTTTGGGGAGACCCTGAAAATTGGTCAGGCGGCTACTCGAATGCTCCCGGTATCTCTGCCAACTCGCAGTCCGGTTCAAGAACATTCGGATTCAACATACTCTTATCTTTCTAAAACATACAAACCATGAAAAAGATAATAACAATACTTTTTATAATAGCAATCTTTGGAACGACCGGCTGTAAAGATTGGTTGGACATAAACCAAAATCCAAATGATGCGTCAAAAGAGACCGTAACCATGGGTCTGCTTTTACCGAGTTGCCAATACTATATGATAAACAATCATGTAAATACCTCTTACGCACATCAAATCTCCCAGCATATGACAAAGTCAGGAGAATTCTCGGGGAACTACCCTATTCTTGACGGACAACTTATGCCACAGAACATGGATGACTGGTGGAGCACCTATTACACTACGAACTCAGACCTGCTTACAATTTACGAAAAGGCAGTTTCAGCAAAGGACGAGGCTTACAAAGGTATAGCATTAACACTTTTCACTATCAATACTCAAAGACTCGTGGATATTTTCGGCAACATTCCATACTTCCAGGCCTGGAAGCCATTGGAATTTCCCACTCCGGAATATGACTCCGACAAAACAATCTATGAAGATTTAGTAAAAAAGATGGATGAAGCGATTAAAGCACTTGAAACAGCAGTCTCCTCCAAATATGAGACCTCCGCTCTTTCAAAGGTTGACATTATGTGTAAAGGTGACCTTACAAAATGGGTAAAAATGGCCTATACTGTCAAGCTTAGAGTTCTAATGCGTATGTCGTTTGTAAACGATGTCAGCAAAGAAGTTACAGCCATTGCCGACAAATGCCTTAGCATCAACGAAAACATAGAGGCCAATCCGGGATTCTACATAGAAACAGACAAGATGCATATCTTCTATGAGAGATATGGCTGGGATAAAAATGGAGATGAAAACTCCAATCACAGACAATTTATGCCTACATCTACCCTCGTTGATATGTTAAGAGACAACAACGACCCTCGTCTGAGAGTCTTCTGCGATCCGAGAAAAACTCTCGGCAATCCCTCATCAGGTGCCGATTATGAAAAGTTCGGACTCGGAAGGGAATATTATGTCGGGATACCTTATGGCCAGGCCGATCCTCCAAGAAGAGAATATACATGTTGGACGGGAACAGGCGCTCTCGCAGGCAGTTCCGATAAAGCAAAGGGATGCATCAGACAATCTACATTCATCACCGGAGCAGAGGTTGGATTCTTCCTTGCAGAGGCTGCATTACGCGGTATAATTCCAGGGGGAGATGCAAAGGCAAAGACCTATTATGAGAGTGCCGTTATTTCAGCCATGAAAAGGCACGAGGCTGCAATGAAAGATAATAATTACGGATTTACAGGTGGTGCACCTGCCATTTCTGGAAGTGCCGAAGAGGCTGCAAAAAAATATCTATCCCAAACAAATTCATTTGCCAATTGGGATTTGATGAGTTCAAAAGAGAAGAAAATGGAGGCTATAGGGGCACAGAAATGGCTGAATTATTTTGGCTACAATCCGCTGGAAGCCTGGTTTGAACAGAGAAGGACAGATACTCCTAGATTAAAGGCATCTAATCAGGGAATGCAGTCGAAAATAATATGCCGCGCTCCATATCCGCAAACGGAGATGAACCAGAACACGGCAAACTACGATAAACAACCTGCAATAGATATATATAACAGTCGCGTTTTCTGGGATACCAAAAATGATATTGTTGAAAAAACTGAACTGTATTTCTAATAATCAATCAAATAATAATAGAATTATGAGATCATTAAATAAAATATTATTTACATTAGTTTCTGTCATATGCCTTCTTGGGACCACTTCCTGCCTCAAGGATGACCCGATCATAGATTGGGGCAACATTAAATATGTAATAGAGATGCCGTACAAATCGCATTACATTCTTAAACAGAAAGTAACAGCTACCTCCGATCAAACTTTTGACCTTATGGTGAACTATACCATAAATGATGTAAAACTTGTAAAGGAAAATATTGCCGTAGATTTAGGTATAGATGAGACACTTGTAGCAGCATACAACTCTACTTTGTCCTCCTCTACAAAGAAATATATCCTTCTTCCGGCAGTAACTTATACATTGCCTAAACAGATAACGATTGAAAAGGGAACAAGGCTATGGTCAGGAAAATTTACTGTCAAGACTTCGACTCTTAAAAAGGGAGAAAAATACCTTCTCCCAATCAAGATAGTAAATGTCCCTGCAGGATATACGATTAGCGGTAATTTCGGGCACCTGTACATTAGAATAGATATGGCACAATAATTACATGACAGATGTAAAACAAAACTAAATCTACATATTATTGAGGAGGCCGGCAAGATTTCTCTAAGCCGGCCTCTTCTATTTTAAATCTGATAGTGTCTCATAAGTATCATCAGATACCTCAACAAAACAACTATTTTTTTATTGTTGGGTTCATAATAACCTTAATCTCATTGCCGTCAATAACGGTTTTTGCAATCTTCTTAATATTTTCCTTTGTAAGAATTGCTTTAACAGTTTCAATATAGTTTGTATTGGCATCATAATTATTCAAATAATAATCCTTTACTATACCGTTCCAATAAGAATTACTTACAAGACTCTCAGGAAAGGCCTTAATAAGATTTTCCTTTGTTTTATTGAAATATTCGTCAGACGGACCTTGTGTTGCCATATCACTCAATCCCTTATTAATTAAATCTATTAATTTTTGGGATTTCTCATACTCTGTATCAAACACAATAAGAGAGATAAACTGATGTTCTGGATCCCTTACAATAACACCCTGAGTACCTACACCGTATGTACCACCTTCATCTTCACGAATTGTCTTGGTAAAGAGTAAATTCAAAATACTATTGTAAGACTCCATCAGGATATCATTCTCAATATTCTTGACAGATGCACCGGAATGAGCTAAAAATACAGAGGTCTTTGGAGTTTTCATATCAATTGAAAAGATATTGCTTACAGGTCGTTTGGCAAAAGTGGTCTTATCATCAATATTCTTCATGCCTTTCTTGTTTTTAACAGGAAGTGAGCCGATATATTTTTCAAGGAGCGGTTTAAGTGAATCAATATTCACATTACCTGTAATGAACATCTTAGAGCCACCGGCATCAGAGAAGAGTTGCTTGTACCCCTGCATAACAGCACTGATATTCATCTTGCCAAGAAGCTCCGAATTAAGAACAGGTATTCTCGGATTGTTGTCATACATAGCCTTTTGGTATGCATTGCTGAAGATGAAGTTAGGTTGTTTTTCCATATTCGGCAACATATTCTTCATATTCTTTAATGATACATTGTATTCGCTCGAATCGAAACGAGGTGCGGTATAGAAGAGATATAAAAGCTGGAACGCAGTCTCCAAATCCTTTGGTGAAGAGTTTCCGCTAATTCCCTGTGTCGAATTCCTAATAAAAGGAGAAACGGATACTGCTTTACCGGTAAGCATCTTCTTAAGTTTTGCCATAGGGAACTTTGATATACCAGCATTTTGTGAATAAATAGCAAGTCCATTACCTGAAATTGAAGGAATTACAGAATCAGAAAGCAGACTATTGCCACCTTTTGCAGTAATATTGAATACAATCTCATCTTTTTTAAATGTAGTGGGTTTTACATATACCTTAATACCGTTTGAAAGAGTTAAAACAGTTGTCTCGAATTTACCTTTCTCAACTTTGATGACAGATGAACCCTTTAACTTAGAAGCATCCATAAGTGGTTCATTTACTGTCTCTCCCTTTGGAGCATCAATTTTAGCCGTCTTAACCGAATTCACAACAGCAATAAGTTGTTCTGCTGTAGGAACTGCCAAACCGGACTTTTCAGGAGAACAATATGTAATCACCTGATTTTCATCTGTCATAACTGACGCAAAAGCCTTATTGATAATATCTACATTAAGCATCTCCATACAACCTTTTACCTGGTCATACATATACTCAGGAGTTGTATATGCCTCGTTTCTAATAAAATTACTAATATACTTGTTTACAAACTGAGAATTATAACGTCCGGCAGCATTAGCAGCCTCTCTCTCGTAAGCTCTTAATATGTTAGCCTTTGCTCTGTCGTATTCAGCCTGCGTAAAGCCATAGCGTTTAGCTCTTTCCAACTCTGTCATAAGAGCCGTAAATGCCTTTATCCCCTCTCCCTCTTTAGCTGAAGCAGAACCGTTAAAACCCTCCATCGTTGCGCAAAACCTGTAAATTCCGGCTCCAGCATCAATAAATGGAGCATTCGGTTGCTTAGAAATATCGTCGAGTCTCTCATTTAACATGCTGCCTATAAGATCCTTTACAATATCATTCATCACAGAGACTGCAAGAATATTATATTGATCTGGCATAGGTTCAGATTTATATACTATATCTATGTTGGTAGAGGGACACTCCTTATCAGTGAAGATTGAAACTATAGGTTCCTTGTTTTCAGGAATGGTAATGACATCCTTAGCTTTTGCATTTACAGCCTTAGGAATCTCCGCAAAGAGTTTTTTTATCTTTGCCTCAATCTTATCTACATCTATATCACCAACTACAATGATAGCCTGCATATCGGGTCTGTACCATGTTTTATAGAAATTAACAAGTTCCTGCGGTTTAAAAGTTTCCAAGTTCTCCTTAGTCCCTATAATATTACAAGTCGCATACTTGGAGCCTTTGAAATATGCCTTCATAAACTCCTCTCTCATTCTTTGAGCATAATCTCTGCGAGTTCTCCATTCCTCAATGATAACACCTCTTTCATTATCAATCTCTTTTGGGTCATTAGTAACATAAGCTGCATAATCGTGAAGAACGAAAAGTGAGGTATCAATGATACCCTCTCTTATTACAGGAATATTGTTAAGCATATATGAGGTTTGTTCAACACCGGTACCTGCATTGATATTCTCTCCGAATTTTGCACCAATACTCTCCATGTATGAGATAATACCCTTCCCAGGAAAATTTTTTGTTCCATTTAAACACATGTGTTCAAGAAAATGAGCAAGACCATCCTGCGCCGGAGTCTCTTGAATCGCACCTACTTTGGTAACAATATAAAACTCGGCCCTTTGTGCCGGTTTTGCATTATGCCTGATATAATAAGTAAGACCGTTCTCCAATTTTCCGTATCTTACATCTTTGTCGGATTCAAGTTTTGCTTGTGGATTGAACCCCTGTCCCATTGAAGTTATGACAACAAAAGTCATCATAACAATTAGCGTACATAATTTTTTCATCCGTTAATCGTTTTACATTTATTATTGATTTTGGAACACTCTCTTCATAATTTGCAAATATAGCAATATTTCCTAAGTTCAAATCTCTTAACTTTGGCATCTTAATTGATTAATCACATTCTAAATTGGATTAATAATTCATAGTGAATATATAAATAAGTTAAAATGGATAACTTTTCAAAAACAAACAACATGAAGAAATTTTTGTACACCACAGCTGCATTACTATTTATAACAGCAACTTGCGCATTCGCACAAGAGAACAACACACAGAATTACATTGAGGTCTCAACCAGAGTTGAGAAACAAATTACACCTGATGAAATTTACCTGAATGTTAATATCAACGAACAAACTAACAAGGGAAAAATCTCTGTAGAAAAACAGGAACAGGAGATGATCAAGACACTGAAATCTATGGGAATTGAAGTAGAGAAAAATCTGACTGTAAAGGATATGGATAGCGATCTTCAGAAATTTTTTTTCAAAAAGAATGCAATTTATAACAGTAAAGCCTTTTCGTTAAAACTCTCAAATGCAAAACAGATGGCTCAGGTCTTTGATGCTTTAAATAAAATTAACATCTCAGATATAAGCCTTAACAAAACAGCAATTTCTCCGGAACTTGAGAAAACAACAAAAGATGAACTGCTCGTTCAGGCAGCAAAAAAGGCACAGGAAAATGCCTCAATTCTTGCAACTGCAGTAGGAAACCAGGCTGGAAAAATTATCTACATCCAGAATTACTATAATTTCCAACAGCCATACAGCGGTATCGCAACAAAGAGTATGAAACTAATGTCAATGGCCGAAAATGCAACAGACACATACGAAGACACCTCATTAGAGATTGCACAAACAGTTTTATCGGTAACTGTCCTTTGTCGATTTGCCATAAAATAACAACAAACGCAATACAATAGCTAAAGTAGAAGATGAATCATGGAGCATCTGCAAAATCAGCATTGAAACAACAAAGCAAAAGAAGCAGAGATTGATTAAAGGGAAAGATACGGTATTGCACCGGCTCTTTCCCTTTTTAAAATACGCCCTACATTTCAGCAGTTTAAAACAAAGAGAGATTGAATCATCGCTTTTTACCTCCTGACAGGCAGCTGTATTTGAGTCAACCACTCACAACCTCAAGAGGAATAAGCAATCCTATCTCCTCATAGTGTCTTAGTGTCCTAAACTGTGACTTGGCAGAGCTTTGAAAATTCTCAGATATTAAATTCATTTTACTTTTCAAAAATTTATGCTCATTGTTTACGATGCAAATATAAGCCCTGCTCCAAGGTACGGGTCAAATGTTTTTGATATTATTTATTAATAATATTTCGTTTTAGAATTTAAATACAGCACCGAATGTAAAGTGAGATCTGCTCCAATTATCCACAATACGGTACTTGTACTCGCAATTAACCCCGATAACATCAGTAACCATGTATTCCGCGCCACAACCGAAATTAAAAGCAAATTTAGTATTGGAATCACCATAATCAGTATCAATATTAGTAAATCCGAATCCGACTATAGGATATACATAAATCAGGTTTGAAGGGGCTACTACATAATGCAAGTTTGCAGTCATATCCCATGTTGTTGCATGATCCTTCTTAAAAAAATACACAAATGAAGGTTCAACACGAATGTTGTCCATAAAGGTATATTGATATTTGAACCCCAAACCATAATTGGTATAATTATCACCTGTCGCAATCTCAAAATTAAGTCCGGCTGCCTGCTGACCTCTTTCCTGAGCATCTGCAACATTTACAAACAGCATTGTGGCAATTGCCACCAATAAAATTGAAAAAATCTTCTTCATAAAAATTGTTTTAAATTAAGAACTATCCCTGATTTTATTTTAACGAATTATTATATTCTATCGTCCATAGTATTATGAAGATGAAAAAACCTATCCACAACACCATTAGAACTCTCATATTAACATAAAGAACAAAATAAACGAAATAAAATTTGAAATAGATCTGTTGTTTATTGCAACAAATTTAAACATTTTTGTTTTCTATCAACAAAAAATATCATTTACGAGCACTTTTGGCACTATTTATTCGTCTTTCTACCAAAATATATCCAATCATGAGGATAAAAACATTAAAGAAAACTATAATTGGTAAAGGGATAGAGAAACCGCCGTTTTGCAAAAAGCTCTCGACAAAATTGGAGAACAGACCGGAAAGAGAGGAATATATCGATACCGAGATGCTATGAATTACCTGAGTTATATTATCATTAATAATTCCAATAAAATTTCCAATACTTGAAAAATCATACTTAACAATCATGAGAATCGATATTGCTATCACTGCAACAACAGCAATTCCAACTAAATAGAGTAAAACAACTCCTTTTTTGCGACGCAAAACAATCTCATCATCAATTTTTGCCATAACCTTTTTTGTAAAATCGGCCGGCAAAACCATTTTTTCATTCTTTATCATTCTTGTATTCATCTCTTTTCAAATAATGATTATCTTATTAACTTCATTACCATTTTTCTGACTATACACCCATTAATTACATTCAACGAGTCGTCTCAGATGTTTTTTTGCTCTAAACAACTTAACCTTCACATTACTCTCACCCATAGCGGTAATCTCACAAATCTTTTTAATGCTTTCCTGTTTGTAATAAAACATATCGAGCAATGCTCGTTCCTCCGCATTTAAAAGTTCCAAAGAGGCAAGAATCTTCTCCTCCATCTTACTACGCTCAACAGCCTTCTCATGTATCTCATCCGTCTCTTCTGTCAGATCCGCACCGGATAATCTTCCTATATACGCCACTGCCTTGTCGGGGTCATCAAAAACAGGTATTTTAACATTTTTACGACTTCTCCGCAGATAGGAAATTGTCTCATTATAGGCTATTCTGTTCAACCATGTAAAAAAAGAACTTTCACCCCTGAATTTACCAATCTTAAAAAAAGCCTTCACAAAGGTCTCCTGAAGTATATCTTGAGCAACATCCCCATCTCTCGTCAAAGTAGAGACAAAAAGAAACAGACGCTCGGAATATTCATCTACAATAGCTGAATACAATTCCTTATCGCCCTCCTTAATCCTATTAATTATATTTAGTTCTTCATCTCCGGTCATACTTTGTTATAGACGCAGAAAAATAAAAAGGTTACAAAAACATTCTTTCCGCTGCTGTCTTCTCATTCATACCA
The DNA here is from genome assembly GCA_964571395.1 of uncultured Muribaculaceae bacterium. Taxonomy (GTDB): domain Bacteria; phylum Bacteroidota; class Bacteroidia; order Bacteroidales; family UBA932; genus Egerieousia. The sequence goes on along the minus strand of CAZNBA010000015.1, from coordinate 14,630 downwards.
GGAAAATAGTGATAATAACCACAATATTTAAGAGACAAAAACACATCACAATAAGCCGAAAAATAAAAAGACAGCAGGAAAGAACTTTAGAAACGAAAAACACTTTAGAAACACAAAACACTTTAATTACCTCATTAACCAAAAGGTAATCGAACATTCAAAGTTAATAAAAATATCTTTTAATATCTCGACATCTGAAAAAACATTTTACAAAAAGATGTAACTTTTCTCACTACTTGCGTCTATTCATTGAGGCAGCCCAAAAGACCGATATTAAAATGTATATAAACATATATAAACAAATTTAAATAGTTATGAATAGTTTATCACAAGTAGCAATAATAGCGATTATTTTCTTCGCCTGCTACAAAACAATTGAAATCTTCGTAAGAAGAAGAGAAAGACTTAATATAGTGGATAAGATCTCAGAAATATCTAGTCTGAATACAGAAAACATGCAATTCCTTCTCTCAAGCGGAAAACTAAATTTTGGAAAATACACTCCTCTAAGATTAGGATGTGCAATTGCCGGAATAGGCTTAGGGCTATTGATAGCCTTTATGATTGTCAGATTGAATTTCGGTTATATTAATGGAGATACTGATTGGTACATAAGAAATATGATCTCCACCATTTATGGAGCAAGTTCACTTTTATTCGGAGGCGTAGCACTTATAATATGCTTCCTGATAGAGAGAAGTGAGAATAAAAAATAGTTTAAGTTACAACAAAAAAAAGCGGCCGAAAGACCGCTTTTTTTATCTATTAAATAACCGATAACGGTATTTAAAAGAAGAGGGCAACAAAATTATTCGCTTACAACCTCAACTTTAATATTTGCTTTAATATCTTTATAGCATTTTACAATTGCATCGTAAATACCTACCTCCTGGAGTTTATCCTCCTGAGTAATGGTAATGCTCCTTCTGTCGAGTTCAAAACCCTTAGCTGCAAGAGCCTCGGCAACTTGAATGTTGTTGATTGAACCGAAAATCTTTCCGGAAGCACTTACCTTAGTTGCAACTGTAACCTGCAATCCCTCGAGTTTAGCAGCAAGAGCCTGAGCATCTTCTCTGAGTTTAGCCTCTTTATGAGCTCTCTGTCTCATATTCTCGGCATGAATCTTTTTTGCAGACTCGGTAGCCATAATTGCAAATCCCTGAGGAATAAGATAATTTAAAGCGTATCCGTTTTTTACCTTGACGATATCGTCTTTATGTCCAAGATTAAGGACATCCTGTTTTAGTATAATTTCCATATCTTCTCCTCCTTATTTCAATAAATCGGTTACGTAAGGCAGCAAAGCAAGATGTCTTGCACGTTTTACAGCCTGAGCCACTTTCCTTTGGAACTTAAGAGATGTACCTGTTAAACGGCGAGGAAGAATTTTTCCCTGCTCATTCAAGAATTTCTTAAGAAACTCCGCATCCTTATAATCCACATATCTAATACCAGCCTTTTTAAAACGGCAGTATTTTTTCTTCTTTACCTCTACTGTAGGAGGATTAAGATAACGTATCTCGTTGTTTTCTACATTTGCCATAATAATACCTCCTTATTTTTTCTCTGATTTGTTAGCCCTTCTTTTTTCAGCATAAGCTACAGCATGCTTATCCATAGCAAAAGTAAGGAATCTGATAATTCTCTCATCTCTTCTAAATTGAGTCTCGAGAGTATCCACAAATTGCGGCTCAGCTTTAAATTCAATCAGGTAATAAAAACCTGTAGTCTTTTTCTGGATTGGATAAGCCAACTTTCTCAGGCCCCAATCCTCCTCATATACAACTTCACCACCATTCTCTTTAATAACTGAGAGATACTTGGATACCGCTTCCTTCATCTGAACATCAGATAAAACGGGAGTTGTAATGAAAACGGTTTCATAATTTTTTAACATTTCTCTAACGTGTTAAAAGTTTGTAAATAAAAATAATCAAGCCCTTATTGTAAAGAAGCGCGATAAACACTCTTCGCAAATAAGGGCTGCAAATATACATAAAATTTCCGATGATACAAATTCAATCCGGAAACCTCTGTCAATTATTTCTTTGGAGCATTGGCAATCACCTCAACAATAAACTTCCAAAACTTCTCCACAGAAGGAATATTGGCTCTTTCATCAGGCGAGTGAGGAGAGAGTAAAGTAGGACCGCAAGAGATCATATCCCAATCAGGATATGTACCGCCAAGTATACCGCACTCAAGTCCTGCATGAATAGCCTTAACCTGAGCCTCAACCTTAAACAATTTCTTATAAATTTCCTTCATCTCCTTAAGGATAGGAGATTTCATGTTAGGTTTCCATCCTGAATATCCACCCACCAGTTTAACATTTCCGCCTGCAAGCTCAAAAACAGCAGTCATCTTGCGCGCAAGATCCTCTTTGGAAGAATCAACAGAACTTCTGAGCAGTGAGTAAACGTAAAGTTTGCCACCCTCCATCTTAACAATTGCCAAATTGTTTGAGGTCTCAACCATACCCGGCATAGCATCACTCATTCTCTCAACCCCTGCAGGGCAAGCATAGATGGCTCTAAGAATAGCAACTGCCGTTTTTTGCTTAATCGCTTCACCTGAAATTTTGCATGAGGCCATTGTCATATCAGCATCCTTATCTGTAGCTGAATACTCATTCTTAATCTCGGCAAGAGCCTTCTCAACGATAGCTTTAGCCTCCTTAACCTTAGATTTATCAAGAGCAATTGTTGCAAAAGCCTCGCGTGGAATAGCATTACGAACACTACCTCCCTCAATATCAATCAACTTTGCCCCCAATTCGTTAACCATAGGAAGAAGAACACGTACAAGCATTTTTATAGCATTGGCTCTATAAAGAACTATATCCATACCTGAGTGGCCTCCTATAAAGCCTTTAGCAGAAATTTTATAACCCGCATATCCAGACGGAACAGCCTCTGTCGAATACTTGAAAGAGGCCTCGCAATCAAGACCACCGGCACAACCAACATATAACTCTCCCTCAGACTCGGAATCGAGGTTAATAAGAATATTGCCGTTCAACAGACCTGATTTCAAAGCTCTTGCACCTGTCATACCTGTCTCTTCATCAATAGTAAAGAGAGCCTCGATAGGGCCGTGCTTCAACTCTTTTGATTCAAGTATAGCCATAGCTGTACAAACTCCTAATCCGTTATCTGCTCCTAATGTAGTTCCTGTGGCATATACCCAATCACCAACAATACGAGTTTGAATAGCATCCTTCTCGAAATTGAACTTTACATCGTTGTTTTTCTGGGGAACCATATCGAGGTGTCCCTGAAGAATGATACCCTGTCTGTTTTCCATACCCTTTGTAGCAGGCTTTCTGATAATTACATTGCCAACCTTGTCCTTGTAGGTCTCAAGACCAAGCTTTTTACCAAAGTTATAGACAAACTCTACTGCCTTACCCTCTTTTTTTGAGGGGCGCGGACACTTTGTTAGCTCATCAAAATGTTTCCAAATACATTTTGGATTTAATTCAGCTATTGTTTTCATACAATTAAAATTTTTAAACATAAAGTTATCAAAATTTTTGAAAGAGTCAGCAGCCGTCCTTCGATCACCATACTCCAACATTCAATTTTTAATATTCGCTCCCGGCGAAATTGAATAACATCATGTTCGGTTTCATCTGTTTATAATAAGTTTTAATAAATTTTTCTTTAAACTGTCTTCTTTTCCGGTATAGTCACCTCTAATTACCACCTCAATAAAATTAGAAAATCTTAATTTTCCGACTATCTACTGGGAATGAAAGGATTTCACCAAACTGATAAACAGGCATACGCGATTGAAGTAAAGTCTTCTGCCCGTCTAACAACTTCATCATTACCGTGACAGGTTTTCTGTAAAGCAATATACCTCTTCCGGGGTTATCAATATTACCAGGTGTTCCATATTTTATAGGCTCTCCCTCACTTGTAATCTCCAATATTATTGGTCTACCGCCAAGATTCCCGGCCGGAAGTAATCCCTGAGAATCGGAAATTCTAAAGGCCATATATAATTGCTTGGTATTGGAAAGATCAGGCTTAACATAAAATACAGAGGTTACGGTATCCTTTACACTCTTTCCAATAAACTGCAAAAGATACTCGGATTCAAGCCTGTCTATCTCAGATAGAATTGCCTTCATTGCCTGACCGTCATAATTTACATCACTTTCTCCGGTTATGATATCCATCCTTTTCTGTCTCATCTTAAGAATAAGTGCTGCGGTCTCTTCAGCCTTCTTTTCATTGCTTTTTTCTACAACTTGCATCTGTTCAACCGGAATACTCCTGACTCCGTCGGCAGTCTGAACTGATTTATAAAGAGTAGTTGTCGTATTTGTAAGATTCGAAGTAGCCGACTGTGCAGGTAATCCATCAGCAGCAGAAGAGGTAGCATTCCACATAGCATTTTGCGCCTCATTGTTATCAGAATAGATAATTAGGCCCTGATCACTGATATTGAGAAAATTATCAGCCGCACTTGTTGTGGAGATATTTATATTCAATTTAATAGAAGGATCAGGCTCCACATAAGGAGCAAACTCAATTGTCTTTATGGTATATGTATTTCCACTCTCTGTACGCACATCGGCTCCAAGATATTTTTTTGCATATTTGGCATACGGTCCTGCGGCAAAAGACTCATGTTCAGCCTTTACAGTTAATTTGACAACTGTTCTCGGCAAGGAATAGGAAACAGAATTTTTAGAGACTGTATTCCTGTTGAACTGTGCAAATCCATTAGTAGCAATTGTTAATACCGCAAGCAAGATCATACATGCAATTCCATTCTTTTTAATAATCATTATTCGTTTCATGGGCAATATATTCAAAAAATTATTTTCATTTCCTGTTCAGTGCAATAATGATACCGTTATCACCAAAGAGAGAGGCTTCATCATAGAGTGGCATACTCCTCCCGTTCCTGCTCTGTTAACTCTCTTTTCCAACGTTTATGGCTCCACAGCCAGTTGTATCTATTGTTTCTTATGTCTCTCTCCAATAATTGGGCATATCTCCTTGTAACAAAAAAGGCCTTTTCCACAGCCGGATGTTCCGATATCAGGTCATAATGAATAAGATAATGACCCCTGCTTTTTCTCTCCATACCCAAATATACAACGGGGATATCCATTTTTGTTGCAATATATTCCGGTCCGCTCATCATTAACGTAGGTCTGCCTAAAAACTTGGTTACAACTCTTTTGCCGGGCAGAGGAGATTGATCCGCAATCAAAACATATATGCTTTTTTCTCCCTTGTTCCTGATTACATTTCTAATTATATCATGCGATTCAATCATATAACCGGTATTGCAAAACTTTTTATATAGTGATTGCCGTATCTTTCTAAAAATCAAATCAGAAAGATTACTTTCAAGTTTTTTATATCCGAGATAAATGGAATTATTGGAGAACTTTTGAGGTGTTCTCAAACTATTCTCACCGCACATGGCACTTACAAGTTCCCAATTACCAAAGTGGCCGGTTACTATAAGTACTTTGTCATGTTTTTGACAAAGCATATCAACAATATTATCACCCTCCTGTCCTACTACTTTGCATACAGCCCTGTCGCTCGCCGCTATCTGCCATATCGCTTCAACGAAAATATCACTTAAGTAACAATAGAATTCATTGATCACAAATTTATACTCCTGTTGTGATTCGCCAGGAAAACATTTAGACAAATTGTCATAGATAACTCTTCGCCTATATCTTATCACATACCTGAGCAGAAAAGAGATAACATCAGAAATGAAATAGTGCAGCCGTAGCGGCATTAGTGAAAAAAAATATAGTAATCCGTAAAGGATAGCTGCCAAAATGCGATGCATCATCTTTTCTGTTTATTCTACACTTAACATATAAATAACAAAAATAACGAATATTTTTGTATATTTGAAAATAAAACAGGTTTAATCTTACCGGAAATGAAAACGGCAATTGTCATATTGAACTGGAACGGGAGAAAGTTCCTTGAAAAATATCTCCCCGTACTCATAGGCGAAACTCCAAAGGATACAAAAATCGTAATTGCCGACAACGGCTCACAGGATGGCAGTACAGATTGGATAGAAAATTTTTTAGTACCCCGATACAAATCCAACCTGAAAAATGAGGGGCAATTTGAGTATTTTGATGAGGAGCATGAAAGCGCAAGAATAGGACATGGCATATACAATTACTCAACTAAGAATGATACTTACCAATTTAATATAGATAATTTGGAGATACTAAAATTCAACTCCAATTTAGGATTTACGCAGGGTTATAATGCCGCCTTGGAAAAGATTGAAGCAGAATATTATGTAATTATGAACTCAGATATCAGAGTGCCTGAATACAGCAACCTTCTTTCTCTCACTCAGGGATTCAAAGAGAACTGGCTCACTCCACTAACCTATTTTCTGGATACTCATCCACAAGCTGGTATTTGTATGCCTAAGATAGTGAGCGAAATAGAGTACTCTGAGAATTCAAGACAGGTTTTTGAATATGCCGGAGCATCTGGAGGGTTCATTGACAGATACGGTTTCCCGTTCTGCCGCGGAAGGATTCTCTCCTCAGTTGAAAACGATACCGGACAATATAATAATCCAATACAGATCTTCTGGGCATCAGGAGCCTGCATGGTAATTCGCAGTTCTCTGTTCAAAGTACTTGGCGGATTTGATGTCAACTTTTTTGCTCACATGGAGGAGATAGACCTCTGCTGGAGAGCAAAATTGCTCGGTTGGCAAGTTTGGGCAATACCGCAAAGCAAGGTATATCATATAGGCGGTGGTACATTGCCAAACAATTCACCAAAAAAACTCTATCTGAATTACAGAAACAATCTGCTGATGCTATATAAAAACCTGCCACTAAAAGAGGAGGGTTGGGAAGCTTTCGGTATAAAGGGCAAATACAACAGGGAAACTCACATATTAATTAGAAAAATAATAGATGGGCTATCAGCAGTAGCTTACCTGCTTAAAGGCAAATTCTCTTACGCTAAGGCCGTAACAAGAGCTCATAAAGATTTCCGCCAAATGAAAAAGAGCATGGAACCCTCTCCCCGCATAAAAGAGCAGAACCTGACAGGAATATATAAAGGAAGCATAATTAAAGCATTCCTTCTATACGTCCGCAGGTTCAGCGATCTAGATCTTTCCTAATTCTCTTGCTTCCTATATAGTCTCCTCAACGCTCCATGTAAAGGCCCTAAGCCCCATAGCAGGAGAAATTTCGTCGAGTTCATGCATAAGCTTAAGAAACTTTGGAACAACATCGTCATCAGTAAATGCAAGCATAGAGGCATTAAGAGTAGGCCAGGCATGGTCACCAAGATGCGGTTCCCCGCCTCTTGAGCCCTTGCCTCTTGTCTCCTCCCAGAATGTATAGCCCTTTACTCCGGATTTATTTATAATGTCAAGCAATTCAGCATGATACGCCTGATTATATGATATGAATACCGCTTTCATTTCAAACTATTTTAAATACATTAATTCGCAATTCTTTTTAATGATTTCCTTCTGTTCCTCTTTATACCGTTACCCGCAAAGACACTGTACATGACAGGCACAATGACCAAAGTGATAAGGGTTGATATGGACAGACCCCAAGCTACAGTCATACCCATTCCTCTCCACATCTCGGAACCTTCGCCACGCCCCATTGCCAACGGAACCATACCCAAAACTGTTGTAAGTGTTGTCATAAGTACCGGTCTCAAACGAGATTTTCCTGCTGTTATAACAGAATTAATAATTCCTTTACCCCTCTCCCTACACAATATCGTGTAGTCTATAAGCACAATACCGTTCTTAACAACAATTCCCATAAGCATTATCAATCCTATCATCGCCATGATACTCATCGGGAAGCCGTTTATTACAAGCCCCAAAAGTACTCCCACAATTGCAAACGGAATGGAAAACATAATTACAAATGGATATAACAAAGACTCAAACTGCGCAGCCATCACAATAAAGACAAGCACCACAATAAGAATCATAAGAGTAATAAGTTCGCTGTATGTGTCTGTCTGATCTCCATAAGTACCGCCAAACTGCCATGTAATACCTGAAGGCAAATTAATCTCGCTCATTTTCTCCCTCACTGCATTCAGCAAATCACTTGCAGCCATTCCCTTAGGCACAATCGTGGAAACCGTTACAATCCTCTCTCTGTCTTTTCTCTCGATGGTAGGCGGGGTAAGTACCTCCTCTACAGTACCAAGATCTCTGATTCTTATACCCTTCCCTTGAGGGTTGTAAATAACAATATTTTCTATATCCTCAACAGATTGTCTGAAATTTGGAGAATAACGTACCCTGATATCATATTCGTCACCATCCTCTCTGTAATAAGAGGCGAGTGCACCGTTAATCCTGTTTCTAAGATAAGTAGAAGCAGTTGTCATATTAAGCCCATTTATAGAGAGCTTTTCCCTATCGAAATTTACCTGATACTCAGGAATATATTCATTACGGCTTATGTTGATTTCATGTACGCCAGGTATTGTAGAGAATTTCTCCTTAGCCTCATTTGCAACCTTATCGGTTGTAGCAAAATCATATCCGTAAATCTCCACATCGGCAGAACTTTCACCCGACATTCCTCCTGACTGACCACCGGCAATAACTTTGAATGTTCTGATCAAAGGATAATTCTTTAAATCTTTACGCATGAGGTCGCATATCTCAATAAGCCCCCTGTCGCGCTTGGTCACACTTAAAAGTGATATATTAAAGTTTATGATATGAGTACCGTTATCGCTGAACGATGAGAATACATTATCTGTATTTGCAGTTCCCTCTGAAAAGTTACATATCGTTATTTCAGGATACCTTTTCTTAAAGTCTTTTGCAATCTGCAAACCAAGCTCTCTTGTAATCTCCTGTCGAGTTCCAGTAGGCAAATTAATCTTAACCGATATTCTTGCATTATCCTGCGTGGGGAAGAATTCAACCTTCATCATAGGCCCGAATATCATAAGTACCCCGACAAATATACCCAGTGCAGAAAACATGACTGTTTTTCTATGGCGCACAGCCCAATTCAATAATTTTGCATAACCTGTATCCAAAGCATCGAGCCCCTTACGGATAGGCACAAATAACATTGCCTGAAATTTACCCTGTTTAGGATTAAGTTTCAACATCTGAGCACAAAGCATTGGAGTAAGAGAAAGAGCGCCGACAGTTGAAACTATCATAATGATACTTACAATCCATCCTAACTGTCTGAACAGGATACCTGCCATACCTGTGATAAGTGTAAGCGGGAAAAACACTGCCAACATTGTAAGAGTTGATGCAATAACCGAAATTGCCACCTCGTTTGTAGCATGCACCGCCGCCTCTTTCGGACGACTGCCCCGCTCGATATGCGTTGTCACATTCTCAAGTACCACAATGGCATCATCAACCACCATACCTATCGCAATGGAGAGGGAACTCAACGAAATAATGTTAAGTGTATTCCCTGTCGCATACAGATAGACTAAAGAGGCAAGCAACGATATTGGAATTGTCAACATTATTATGAATGTTGCCCTCCACCTTCCAAGGAAAACATATACGACAAGCATAACAACAAGGAATGTTATTATAATTGTCTCCTTTAAACTGTTGACAGTATTTATAATATTATCGGAAGTATCCACTATGACACCAATATGAACATCAGAAGGCAACCCTTTCTGTATCTCGGGTAATTTTTCCTTAACCTTTTTGGATATATTTACGGAATTGGCCCCGGATTGCTTCTGAATGATAATCATACCTCCGAGCGCCATATCGTTATATACCTCCTGTGCTCTCTCCTGAACCCCATCGGCAACGGTAGCTACATCTCTGAGGTAAATTGTTCTGCCATCACGTGAACCAACAACAAGACCGAGCATCTCCTTCGCATCTTTAAACTCCTTTTGAACTCGCAGAGCATAGGTATTAGAGCCCACATCTATACTTCCACCCGGCGTATTCTTGTTTTCCAAACCAATTGTAGAGGAGATAGACTCAATAGAAAGACCGTATGCCTCCAATTTGTAAGGGTCCACATAAACTTTAATCTCTCTCTCGGGCACACCGCTAACTGAAACAGTACCTACACCTCCGATTCTTGCAAGCGGATTGGATACTTTATCATCAAGTATTTTGTACAATCCAGGCATACTCTCTCTTGCGGTAACGGATAGCAACAAAATAGGAATATCATCCGCACCGAATTTAAAAATTATTGGTGTATCGGAGTCATCCGGTAATGAAGATTTAACCATCTCCAGTTTATCTCTCACATCATTTGTTGCAACATCTATATCTATTCCGTACTCAAATTCCAATGTAATTACCGATACATTCTCCTTTGAACTGGAGGTAATATGCTTAAGGTTATTTACACCGTTAAGCGTGTTTTCCAATGGTTTTGTAACATTATTCTCTATATCCGCCGCACTCGCTCCGTTATAGGAGGTAATGACCATGATTGTATTCGCATCAAATTCCGGATACAGATTTATTGGTATCTGCACCAAGGAGAAGATACCGAATACCGCAATAGCCACAAATATAAGTGCAGTGGTTACCGGTTTTTTTACCGCTGATTGATATAAACTCATTTTTGTCCTTTTCTTTACTGTTATTATTACTTACACTACTTTGCAGACTGCTGTGCCTCCTCATCGCCCTTTTCAATAGCACTTTCATCCACAGTAGTGGTTTCAACTTCACTCCCGTTTACAATACGGCTCTGGCCTCCAACAACCACAACATCACCTGAATTCAAGCCACTCATAATTTCATACTCGGTACCTATTCTTCTTCCAAGTTCCACCTTCTTAAAGACCACTTTATTATTATTTACGACATATACATATCGGTCACCGGACCCAGTCTGTTTAACAATTGCAAGATCAGGGACAACTACATTTTTCATCTTTCCATAAGAAAATGTAACTCTCGCAAACATGCCAGGCTTAATCCTTTCATTATTATTTGGAATTGTAATTTCAACAGGGAATGTCCTTGTCGCAGGGTCTATTGCTGGGTATATCAAGGTTACTTTACCGTTAAAGACCTCTCCCGCATAAACATCCAAAGCAACATCTACACTCATACCCTTTTTAATCTTGGTATAAAGTTCCTCAGATACATTAACCTTAACCTTAACAGGTCTGATTTGCTCAACAACATAAAGCGGTTGTCCCATGTTAAACATATCTCCCTTATCATAATTTCTTGCAGTAACTACACCTGAAACAGGGCTGTATAAATAGGTATTTACAAGAAGATTTTTATATGAAGTCTTTGAAATATTGTATTTCATCTTCTTTGCGTCCCAATCACTTTTTGAAGTACCCCCGACAGAATAGAGTTGATTAGTTCTCGCAAATTCCAGAGAATCATTGTCCATCTGCAACTTTGCCTGAATAAGAGAGGCCGGATCCATTTGCGCAAGTCTCTGCCCGTGTGAAACGTGGTCGCCCACCTCAACATAAACCTTTTCTATTCTTACAGCCATTTTTGGAGAGATGTTGTTGGTAATATTTGCGTATACCGTTGCCGAAAAGGTCTGAATCTGGTCAACCTCCTGTTCAAATGCCTGCATTACATTAACCTTTACCTTTTCAACCTGCTGCGCACTTTGTTTCTGCGCCTTATCACCGCCCTTGCAACTTGCAATACCAATTGCAAGAACAATCAACAGCGCTCCCTTAAAAAAATACATATTTTTCATACAATTAAATAATTTCATGTTCGGTTTCATATTGTTAAATAATTTCTTGTTTCGTTTAATCTTTCACAGGCTCTGCAATAGCTACCCCAAGAATCTTATCCAACGAGGATTTGGTTACAAGATAATTGTACACCGATTGATTGAGATTAAGTCTGGCCTGTAAAAGAGCAAGTTGGGCATCATTCATCTCAAGAAGAGTACCGCTTCCTATTTCATACCTTTTCTGAGAAATTTCATATCCTGTCTCGGCCCCACTTATACCTGCCTTGGCAGCATCATATTGCTTAATAGCCGTCTCCATCGTACTCAAAGTCTGCTTTACGGAAACTTCCAGATTCCTTCTCAAATTATCCTTCTGGAGATTAAGTTGCTGCTGTTGTGCCCTTGTTTGTTTAAGAGTAAAATATCTCTGGCCTCCAGAAAAGATTGGAATAGTCAAGGAGAGAACTCCTGTTGAATAGGGATTCCACTTATATGAACTGAACTTATAGGTATCATCCATTGCCATCCACTGATAGTTAAGCGATAGATTAAGCGAAGGATAATATTTGGCAAGTTGCATCCTATAGGTTTTGTCGAGAATCCTGCCTTGAATATCTAATTGCTTTAAATCTGTGTTTTTATCAAGCGATGTGCTGTCATAGAGGGAGACCTTCTCCAAATCCGAAGAATAATCCATTAAAGTACCCTCACAAACTATCGGGGTACTGAGATCTATTCCAATAATCGCTTTAAGTTTCCACTTAGTAAGTACAACGCTGTTCTGTGCATCATAAAGCGACGGCTCAGCATTTTTGACATTAACCTCGGCTCTTATAAGATCATATTTGGCAGCAGTACCACTTTCAAATTTTTGTTTTACCTCATTATAATTCTTTACCGTATTGTCATAATTCTCTTTATACACATTATAAGAATCTGCAGCCAGAATCGAACCAAAAAAGGCCTGTTTAACCTGATCCAAAAGATCTATCTTGGAAGAGCGTGCCTTCTCAATAGATAATTCAACATTTTGAGCACTTATACCAAGGCTCTCCCATAAAGGAACAGAGACAAGGGGCATAGTAAGCGCAAAGCCTGTTGTGTAGGTATTATTCAGACCTATTTTAAATGACTGACCTGAGAAGGCCATGACCTGTTTCTTTATGGCACGCTGATAATTTGTAGTATAATCTATCTGCGGGAATAACGATGCGTAACTTCCTTTTTTGGCATATTCCTGCCTTGTAATCTCCTTATCTGCAATCTTTACGGTAAGATTCTCGCTTGTTGCTATCTTGAGCGCGTCATCAAGCGTAAGTCTCAAAGTATCCTGCGCATGAGCAGCAGGAGCAGCAACAAACAATAAGAACAAAGCAGCCATTGCAGCATACGTTTCAAGTCTTCTATTCTTCATTATTTTACTGTTATTTTTTGTCATTGATTGATTATAATTGTCCACATATACATTGAAAATCAAATTGCACGCAAAATTGGGGCTATAAAGCTAATTATTATTTGGCATATTAGGCATAAAATTTGTCCAAAAAGTTACATTTTGTATGATTTTATTGTTTAATGCAAATTTTTGAATATAAATTTGTCCAAAAATCAAATATGAGCAATGAAAAGGATAAAAACATACGATCTTAATATTAACATGTCATCACTATCCTCTCTGATTGGTGGATCCAACTTTAATGAAGAGATAATGATGACAGTGGTAAACCAATTCAACCGAAATGTTTTCGGGACAATTCATCACCCCGATAAACCGTTCAGGATAAATTATATAACTTTTATTCTTATTCTAAATGGAGAACTTGAATTTGAACTCGACTATAAAAAATACAACTTTTCCAAAGATACATGGATAGGATTGTCTCAGATGAACATACTAAAATTCAATAAAATAAGTGAGTCTTTCTATGGATACCTAATAATGGTTTCGCGCGATTTTATAGAAAATACCATCATAAGCAACAAGACAATACCAACTTCACACCTGTTGAACCTTAATCTGCGCGAAAATCCAGGATTATTACTCTCGGAAAAGGAGACCATTACCATTAAAGAAAGTTTGGACAGAGTCCTGTACTACATAAAAAGCGACAACTTTTTTAAAAGAGAGATCGTTCAGAATTCCTTTCTCAACTACATGCTCGAAATGGGTAACATCTTTCTTGGCAGAAATAGTACAAACACAAATGAGTTACAATATTCCATCAGTAGAAAAGAGGTGCTTACTCAGCAATTCCTTCGTCTGCTCAGAGATATGGGGAAAGATGAACATTCTCCCTCATTCTACTCGGAAAAATTATGCATAAGCACAAAATATCTCTCTTTCCTTCTAAAAGAGACAACCGGTAAAACCACAAAGGATTGGATTTCACAAAACACTGTAATGGAGGCTAAAATACTGCTTAAGGTTCCGGGAACTACAATACAGACAGTCTCAGATGAGTTACATTTCTACGACCAAGCCTCTTTTACAAAATTTTTTAAAAAGAATGTCGGAATAACACCTAAAAAATACATTTCAGAATATTAGTATATATTTGCAGGCCGAGGAGGGATAAAATGAGAAAGGCAAACATAATACAAATTTTAAGTTCAGCACTGATAACAGTATGCATAATCTGCGCTGCTACTGCAAATCTGCTCGCTCAATCCACAAAGATTAAAGGCAAAGTTACAGATGCCTCTACAGGAGAGCCCATACCTTTTGTGAATATCTTTTTTACCGGAACTACAATAGGTATTTCGACAGACCTTGATGGACAGTACCATATTGAGACATATGGACAAACAGGCACAGAACTGAATGCAGTCGTTATCGGCTACGAATCTCAAAAGGCCACCATAATGCCAAAAAAATTTAATGAAATTAACTTCTCTCTCAAACCCACCTCATATAACCTCGCATCGGTAG
>CAZNBA010000014.1:0-33065 GCA_964571395.1 uncultured Muribaculaceae bacterium | reverse complement strand
GACCTTTCAAAATCATGGAGACGGGAGTAAGATGTATAGATACTTTGAACCCTATAGCAGAAGGTGGTACAGGATTCATTCCCGGACCTTTCGGGTGCGGAAAGACAGTCCTTCAACATGCTATTGCAAAACAGGGAGAGGCCGATGTGATAATTATGGCGGCCTGCGGAGAGCGTGCAAACGAGGTCGTGGAGATATTCACTGAATTCCCGGAACTTGTAGATGCCAGAACCGGGAGAAAATTGATGGAAAGAACCACTATCATCTGCAATACATCCAACATGCCGGTAGCAGCACGAGAAGCCTCAGTATATACCGCAATGACTATAGGAGAATATTATAGGGCAATGGGACTTAAAGTACTTCTTCTTGCCGACTCAACATCCCGCTGGGCTCAGGCCCTAAGAGAGATGAGTAACAGGATGGAGGAGTTGCCCGGAGCTGATGCATTTCCAGTAGACTTGCCAGCAATCATCTCAAATTTCTATGCAAGAGCAGGAATAGTAACATTGAATAGCGGCAAAACAGGCTCCGTAACCTTTATCGGTACTGTCTCCCCAGCCGGGGGAAATCTAAAGGAACCTGTAACGGAATCCACAAAAAAGGCTGCAAGGTGTTTCTATGCGCTTAGCCAAAACCGAGCCGACAGAAAGAGATACCCTGCAGTAGATCCAATTGATTCCTATTCTAAATATCTTGAATACCCCGAGATTATAGAGTATCTCGACACAAAAGTTAATAAAGGTTGGGTAGAAAAGGTCAACAAAGCCAAAAATATCATTTTGAGAGGCAAGGAGGCCTACGAACAGATCAATATTTTGGGAGATGACGGTGTTCCTATGGAATATCACCTGAGATATTGGAAATCGGAACTAATAGACTTTATTATTCTTCAACAGGATGCCTTTGACAAAATTGACTCCTCCACTCCTATGGAGAGACAGGAGTTCATGCTCGATAAGGTACTTGAAGTTTGTGATGAAAAGGTAGAGTTCGACAATTTTGAGGAGTGTATCACATACTACAAGAATTTGATAAATATAATGCGCCAGATGAACTACTCAGAATTCAAGAGCGAAAATTTCAACAAATATCTTGAGCAATTAAATAAAACAATCAATCATGACAACTAAAGCATTTCAAAGAATATATACCCAACTGGAGGCGATCACCAAAGCGACAGTGTCGTTGAAAGCGACAGGAGTATCAAACGATGAGCTTGCTACCGTTGACGGACGACTTGCTCAAGTAGTTAAAATAAAGGGAGAAATCATTACCCTACAGGTTTTTGCAGGGACTGAGGGTATCCCCACCAACTCGGAAGTAATGTTTTTTGGTGAACCACCTGCATTGAATGTAAGCGAACAACTGGCCGGAAGATTTTTTAACGCATATGGCAATCCTATTGATGGCGGTCCCGCAGTTGAAGGAGAAAGAAGATATATAGGAGGTCCAAGCGTGAACCCATATAAGAGAATGATGCCTTCCCAATTGATTCCTACAGGAATAGCTGGTATCGACCTCAACAACACATTAGTATCCGGGCAAAAGATTCCATTTTTCGCCAACCCCGATCAGCCATACAACCAGGTGATGGCAAATGTGGCATTGAGAGCCGATGTAGATAAGATTATCCTTGGGGGAATGGGACTTACCAATGACGACTATCTTTACTTTAAACAGATGTTCGAAAATGCAGGAGCGCTAAATAAAATCATAAGTTTCGTAAATACAACAGAACAACCTCCTGTTGAAAGACTCCTTATTCCAGACATGGCCCTTACTGCAGCTGAATATTTTGCAGTGGATAAAAATGAAAAGGTTCTTGTATTGCTTACAGATATGACCCTTTATGCAGATGCTCTCTCCATTGTGAGCAACCGTATGGATCAAATCCCCTCAAAGGACTCAATGCCAGGATCACTCTACTCCGATCTTGCAAAGATTTACGAGAAAGCGGTACAATTACCTAAGGGCGGTTCAATTACCATCATTGCAGTAACTACATTGAATGACGGCGATATCACCCACGCAATACCGGATAACACAGGATATATAACTGAGGGTCAGCTCTTTTTAAGAACCGATTCAGATACAGGAAAGGTAATTATCGATCCTTTCAGATCTCTTTCACGTCTAAAACAGCATGTTATCGGCAGCAAGACAAGAGAGGATCATGGACAAGTAATGAACACAGGTGTAAGACTTTATGCAGATGCGGCCAATGCAAAGACCAAACTTGAAAACGGATTTGATCTTAGCGACTACGACCTCAGATGCCTCGACTACGCAAAGGACTACTCTACCAAACTCCTTGCAATTGACGTAAATATAAAGATTGACGAGATGCTCGATACGGCATGGAATCTCTTTGCTAAATATTTCAAACCAGAAGAATTGGGTATAAAACAAGCTCTAATAGACAAATACTGGAAAGCTGACAAATAATAAATAAAGATGGCTATTAAATATCAGTTCAATAAAACTTCGCTGAATGATCTTAACAAGCAGCTAAAGGTCAGGACAAATGCGCTGCCTACTCTCAAAAACAAAGAGAGCGCGCTCCGTCTTGAGGTAAAGCGTGCAAAAAAGAGAAGCGAAGATCTTTTGAATCAACTTGATGCCTCTTTAAAATCTTACGAATATCTCGCAGCTCTTTGGAACGAATTTGAACCAAGTCTGATTTCTGTTAAGGATGTACGCATAAAAACAGAGAAAATAGCCGGAGTAAAGACGCCAGGACTAGATGAAGTGATCTATGATGTCAAGGAATTTGATGTTTTCAGAAAGCCTCTCTGGTACAGCGACGGAGTAAAAATACTCCAAAATTTGGCTCAGATAGGTATTGAATCAGAAATATATAAGGAGAAGATGCATCTGCTCGATTTTTCAAGAAAAAAGACTACCCAAAAGGTAAATCTCTATGAAAAGGTGCAGATTCCGGGATATCTTGAGGCAATAAGAAAAATAAAAAGATATATGGAGGATGAGGAGAACCTTTCAAAGGCATCATCCAAAATAGTAAAGACAAGACACGCACAGGAAGAGGAGGCCGAAAACAATGATTAAGAAGATGACAAAATACACCTTTGTGGTATTTCATACAGAGGTAAGTGCATTTCTTGAAAGGCTTCAGGAGTTGGGTGTAGTTGATATTACACGCAGCAACAGGGCCATAGATAATACTTCCCGCGATAAATTCGGTGAAATTTCCCATATAGGAAGGATCATCAGTACGTTAAATGCCGCTAAGAATTCGGCAGGTGAAAAGGAATCTAAAATGATTGTCAAAATCGAGAAGGGCTCCCTATTGAGTGAGATTGATACCCGCCTATCGCTAAAAGAGGAGTTGAATGTCTCGATTAATGAGGCGAAAAATGAACTTTCATATGCTAAACCATGGGGAGAGTTCAGAAAAAGCGATCTTTCAAAAATTGAGGAAACTGGAGTTGTTCCGCACTTTTACAGTTGCTCTAAGAAAAGATTTTTAAAGAGTTGGGAGGAGGAATATCCGCTTCTCAAACTCAACGAAAGTAACTATGTCAATTTTGTAGTACTCTCTATAAAGGGAGAAACCTTCTCATTCCCGCTTCAGGAAAGCAAATTTCCGGAACGTACAGCCTCCGAAGTTGAAGCTATTATAAATGAGCTTGAGAATCGCAGAGACAAGAACGTTGAGGAGATTCACTATTTAACAAAGTTTATTCCTGATCTTGAAAGCGAGATGAATAGTATCAAGACAGATCTCGATCTCTATCTTGCAGAGAATAGTGGAGAAAATGGTGCGGAAAATACAATTACAATATTTGAGGGATTCGCTCCTGTAGAAGAGGAGAAGAAAATTGTTGATATAGTTGAAAAAGAGGGCATTTATTATCTAAAAGAAGAGGCGAAAGCCGAGGACAATCCTCCGATAAAACTCAAGAATAATTTTTTTAGTAAGCTGTACGAGCCCATCGGGGAGTTATATATGATGCCGAAGTATGGGGAACATGATCTTACCCCCTATTTTGCCCCCTTCTATATGTTGTTTTTCGGCCTTTGTCTCGGAGATATGGGATACGGACTTGTATTGCTTATTGCAGGAATTGTAGTCGGATGGAAAGTTCCAAAATACAGCGCATACGGAAAATTGGTGGCATGGCTGGGCTTTGGTGCAATTATAATGCCTGCTCTGAACGGAACTTTCTTTGGCGGTAAGATTCAGGATATAATTCCTATGTCCGACAATATGAAGGGTATGTTCTTCTCTGACCTAAAAATGTTCTGGTTTGCAATCATTTTCGGTTTGGTTCAAATTATCTTTGCAAGAATCATAAAGGTAATCTTTACTATCAAGGATAAAGGCTTCAGAAATTCTCTTGGCGAAATAGGTTGGATACTGCTTATTACATGGTGTGCAGTAGCTTACGCTGCAGTGGAGGCCAAATTTAACTATCCTGCATTGTTTACCTATATATTTGCCTACGGAGGTCTGGCCCTCATTTTACTCTTTTCGTCTGATGCCAAAAATATCTTTGCGAGAATTGGAAAAGGAGTTGTATCACTTTATGACATAACGGGAGTTTTCGGAGATATGCTCTCCTATATCCGTCTGTTCGGACTTGGAACTGCAGGCGGAATTCTCGGCCTTGTCGTAAATTCGGTAGCAATGCAAATGAGCGGAATTCCTTATATCGGATGGATATTCACAATAATAATGTTACTTTTCGGCCATACGGCTGTACTATTACTGTCATGTCTTGGAGCATTTGTTCACCCGATGCGTCTTACATTCGTTGAGTTTTACAAGAATGTTGGATTCGAGGGGGGCGGAAGAGAGTACAGACCTCTGACAAAAGAGAAAAAGGAATAATAAAATATTATAAACAAAATAAATAAATCAAAAATCAAATCGTTATGGAAACATTATCAACACCGATCATTCTTGCATACGTTGGCCTTGCCATTATGCTCGCAGCATCTTGTATAGGAAGTTCCATTGGAGTAACAATGGGAGGAAACGCCACCATAGGTGCCTTGAAGAAGAACCCCGACATATTCGGTAAATCAATGATTTTATGTGCTCTTCCCTCTACTCAGGGACTATATGGTTTTGCCGGCTTTTTCCTTATGCTCGGCAGACTAAAAGGAATGGAGACTATTGCATGGGGACCTGCTCTCGCAGTCTTCGCAGCCGGACTTTCATTAGGTTTTGTTGGATTCTATTCTGCTCTTAAACAGGCCTCTCTTGTCTCAAATGGTATTAATGAGATGGGTAACGGACAAGATGTCTTTGGAAAAACAATGATTCTTGCAGTATTCCCTGAATTATATGCAATTCTCGCCTTTGCAGCAACATTCCTTGCATTGCCGGCAGCAGTATAACAACTATTTTCATCAAAGGGTGTTATAGTATTATGACAACTACGATGAAAAGGTATTTTGCACCTCGGAAGTTTAATCGCTACTTCCGGGGTGCTTTGTATATGAGGTAGTAAAGAATTTAGGAAGATTTTACATTATAAGCTCCTTTTAAATTTTCTTTATTGTATCTTTGTCTTAGTATAAAAGGAGATGTAATTATGACACTAATCAAATCTATTTCTGGAATCAGGGGAACTATCGGCGGAGAAACCGGTAATGCACTTACCCCCATTGACATTGTTAAATTTACTGCTGCTTATGCGGCTGAACTCAGAAGAAGAAGACCTGACAGAAAATCATATAAAGTAGTAATCGGAAGGGATGCGCGTCTCTCCGGTAAAATGGTTGAATCGCTTGTAAGCGGAACTTTGGTGGCCTGCGGAATCAATGTGATTGATGCAGGACTTGCCTCCACTCCCACAACCGAGATGGCTGTCCTCTTTGAGAAGGCAGACGGAGGAATAATTCTTACGGCATCACACAATCCAAAACAGTGGAATGCACTGAAACTGCTGAACGAGCAGGGAGAATTTTTAAATGCAGAGGAGGGAGAAGCACTCTTGAAAGTAGCAGAAAATGAAGAGTTTAAATTTTATGAAATTGACGAAATAGGTACTGTTATTTATAAAGATTTCACGCAAGAACACATTGAGGCAGTACTTCAAAATCCACTTGTAGATAAAACCGCCATATATCGTGCAGGGTTCAAAGTGGTCCTCGATGCCATCAATTCTGTCGGAGGTATTACAATGCCAAAATTATTAGAGCAACTAGGAGTAGAATGCATCTGCCTTAACTGCGAGCCTACCGGTAATTTCGCACATAATCCTGAACCTCTTCCTAAAAACCTCACAGGCTTATCAGATGCGGTAGTTATGGAGAAGGCGGATTTGGGCATATCTGTAGATCCGGATGTGGACAGACTTGCATTAATATGTGAAGATGGTACCCCTTTTGGAGAGGAATACACGCTCGTATCAGTTGCCGATTATGTACTTGATAGTAGGAAGGGAGCTACCGTATCAAATCTTTCCTCATCAAGAGCATTGAGGGATATTACAGAGGCAAGAGGATTGAAATATTACGCTGCAGCTGTAGGAGAAGTGAACGTTACAACCAAAATGAGAGAAGTTGGAGCAGTAATTGGCGGAGAGGGTAACGGCGGTGTTATCTTTCCCGAACTTCATTACGGGAGGGATGCATATATGGGAATTGCCCTTTTCTTAAGCAATTTAGCAAAAAAGCAGATGAAACCTACAGCACTCAGGGCCTCCTACCCTACCTACTTTATTTCAAAAAACAGGATTGAACTTTCTGACAAAAATCTCATAGACAAGATTTTTACCTATGTAAAGGAGAAATATGCACATGAGAAGATTACAGATATAGATGGAGTAAAGATTGACTTTGATACTAAGCGCAGTTGGGTACACCTCAGAAAATCCAATACAGAGCCAATCATTCGCGTCTATTCAGAGGCTCCAACTCTTGAGCAGGCCGACACTCTTGCCAAGATGATAATTGATGATGTAAATAAACAGTTGTAACCTGCAAGATTATTTGTCGGGGTACTAAAAGAGAGAGAGATGTTTTCATTCAGAACCACACCACTCGAACAGCAGGAGGATATTGTTCTCACAAGGGGAGGACGAATTGGTGTATTATGCAACCAAACTGCATGGCATCCAGAATTTGGGGAGTATCTTTTTGAATATTTTGCTAAAAAAGGAGATCTCAAAAGAGTTTTTATGCCGGAACACGGTCTGTTTGGAGAGTTGCAGGATCAAGAAAAATTAGATTGTACTGATTGCTACAATAATCTTCTGAAACAGAATATAAAGAGTGAAAAAGCAAGCAAAGAAAGGGCAAATAATGGAAAATTAGAAATAGATGGTACAGAAGAGTGTGAATTTGTCTCTCTTTACGGGACTTCTGAAAATTCGCTCAACATTGCTCCTGACAAGTTGACAGATCTTGATGCTCTAATCATAGAGCTACAGGATGTGGGCTGCAGATATTATACCTATATCAGTACCATTAATAATTTATTTAAAACACTCAAGTACAACGATATCGACCTTGCTGTCTATATTGTCGACCGTGCAAATCCGGCAGGAAGGCAAGTAGAGGGCACCCTATTGAGAGCCGGATACCGCTCCTTTATTGGGATAGAGGGCCTGCCACACAGACACGGCCTCACAATTGGAGAACTTGCCTATTTTCTTTATGAGGAGATACATGCAAAATTCCCTCTACATATAATCTCCTATATGGCATCTCCTGTAAATAAGGAACTTATGCCGTGGAGTATTCCACCATCTCCAAATTTTCCCGGGCTGTTTACTGCACATTTTTATCCCGGCCAATGCTTGTGGGAAGGCACCAATATAAGTGAAGGAAGAGGTACTACAAGACCTTTTGAACTTTTTGGAGCACCCTTTATGGAGTCATTGTTGGGATACAACAACTCCCGCAACTATTCAAATTGGAATGACCGTGAGAATCCCATATATGATCCAGGTGTGTATATCAGATGGTTAAAGTTCATTCCTGCCTTCCACAAATATGCAGGTGAATGCTGTTTTGGCTTCCACCTGATGTTGAATCCGAACATGCAATATCATTCTTTGTCACATAATCTCAGAATTATACGTTTTTTGCACGATAATTGCGATAAATTTAAATTCCGCGAGGGAAAATACGAGGCCGGCAATGAAAAGACCGCCATCGAACTCCTTCTTGGAGACAAGGAACTCATAGATTATGTAAACGGAGAGGGAGATTGGAGCGATATAAAGGAACACATCAAGGTTGAGGAACAGAAATGGATTAAAAAGGCTAAAAAGTCTATTTTGTATCCCGACAGCCAGATGTTCAGAATTAAATAGCAGAATACACAGATAACTTATACAGAATATAATAACAAATAAGCATTTTTAACAAATTAAACAATATGAATCCGGTATTCAGTGAAAAGATCTTTAAAAACCAGGCTGTTGCAGGTGCACAGAATGGTACGATGACAGTAAAAGGTACTATAACAAAGACATTTTTGCTTTTGATGATGACAATTGCAGGAGCAGCTTATACGTGGAAAATATTTTATGAGGCAACTAATCCTCTCTCTGTAAGAGGTTGGATGATGGGCGGATTAATTGTAGGTTTCATCCTTGCAATGATTATCAGTTTTGTTCCAAAGACAGCTCAATTTCTCTCTCCAATTTATGCAGCAGCAGAAGGCCTTGCAATTGGAGGACTTTCTGCAATGTATAACAATATCTTTGCTCAAACAGCCCCCAATATTGTCATGAACGCTGTAGGAATAACACTCCTCTGTACTCTTGTAATGCTTCTCGTATACAGATCAAGGATGATTCAGGTAAACGGAAAATTCATGAGAATAATGATGATAGGCTTAATTACAATAGCTGTTTACTATCTTGGAATGATGGTACTTTCTTTGTTCGGAGTCAATATGTCACTACTGACCGGTAGCAACCCTCTAAGCATTGGTATAAGCATCATTATTGTTGGTTTTGCAGCATTCAGCCTTCTTATGGATTTTAATTTTATTGAACAAGCATCAGCCGCAGGTGCCCCAAAATATATGGAATGGTATGGTGCTTTCGGCATCATGGTAACCTTGATATGGCTCTATATAGAGATACTTCAGCTTCTTGCAAAGTTTGCAGGTAGCAGAAATTAATTTTGTATTAAAGGAAATAATTACTATTTTTGCAGCCCGTAACTAAAAAGTTATCCCGAAATAAAAGATTTATAAATAACAAAATCAATAAAGAAGTATGAAAAAAGGTATTCATCCCGAAAACTACCGTCTTGTAGCTTTCAAGGATATGTCTAATGAAACTGTATTTATCACTCGTTCATGTGCTAATACAAAAGAGACTATAGAGATTAACGGTGTAACTTATCCTGTTGTAAAACTCGAAATTTCAAGTGCATCCCATCCATTCTATACAGGTAAGATGAAACTCGTGGATACTGCAGGTAGGGTTGATAAGTTCTACAGCAGATATAAAAAGAAATAATTTTCTACTCATGATAATAAAAAAACCGTATGAGAAAAATCCTCATACGGTTTTTTTATTATCTAATCTTTCCTGCACTTTATTAACTTTGCAAATTGACTATAATTTTCAAAAATGATCTCATATACCAACAATGCAAAAGAGAGTGAAAGCAACTCACTGACAACTGAAAAAGAGAAACCAATAATCTTAAATAGTGCAAATATCATACATACTTTAGCTAAAGAGTATAATAAGGAGTGCTATTTCTCAGCAGACCCAATAATATTTCCCAAGCATTTCGCAAGATTGATGTGTGGTAGAGATGGAATTTTCTGCAAAAAGAATGGAGAGGCAGTACAGTCCAATATCTCTGCGGAAAAGATATGCGGAGCTGAAAACTGTATCAAGTGCAGTCAACATCTACAACTAAAGGATGTAGAGATAGCAGGATTAATTGCTGCTCATCTCGCATGGGGAAGAAGGGATATGATTGTCAGAGACTGCATCAGAGCCTTCAATGAGATGAAATGGCTGCCATTAGAATACGTAATGAATGGAAAGTACAAAAATGATGATAAAAGTCTGCACAGAACAGTAAAGTGGGGTGAATTTGCAAGCATCTGCTCAAACATGAAGAAATTTTACAGCAAGAACGCAAGTGTAGAAATTCTTACTCCAGACCAGATAAGAGTTCTAATTTACGGACAGGAGAGTAATCCAAAGATGGCCAACAAAAAGATACACATGTTCAGAAGATGGATGACAAGAGATGATAATGTTGTAGATTTGGGACTATGGAAAAACACCTCACCCGCCGATCTTATTATACCTCTTGACACACATGTGCATAGCAGTGCCATAAAACTTGGAATTACCAATAGGAGATCTACCGATTTTACAACTGCAAAAGAGATTACAGACTACTTGAAAAGTCTCTTTCCCAAAGATCCGTGCATAGGAGATTTCGCGCTCTTCGCTTATGCAGCAACACAGCGCGAAAATGAAGAAAAGAAGAACAGAAAAAGAAAAAGCAATAACGAAAAATGAAACATACGCTACTGACTCTCATTTTTATAGGTTCGGTCTTCGCATCGGCCGCAACTGATTATTCAAGGAACAACACTAAACAGATAATATCAAATACTTTGAACGACAGTATGGTAACTAAAGGATGCGGTGTCGACAGTTCTTATTTAAAAAAATTACAACGGAAAGTCTTTGTTGCCGGAGAGATAAAATTCGAATGGAATTTTGAGGGCGGCTCGCTTGATTCGGCACGGATAACCAAACCTGATACTCTGTTCACCTGCCTCGATTCCAATTTTGTAATGGGCAAACAATTTAAGGATTCTGTGGTTGTTGTCTCTAAAGATACTGTGGTGATAGAGGGAAAAAGGTTTGAGGCTATGGCCTATATGAAGGCACTGCCAGACAGCCTCAATGATTATTTGAGTTTGGATATTATTTCTCGTTTCGATCCACGCAATCCGGCGGATACACTGCTAAAGCCGAGCGGCAGATGGTACTATTTCTTAATGTCGGGTGTAAAAGATAAACCATTAATTCTCAATATATATAATTCCGAAGCAAAGAGACCTTTCTATAGTTACAACAATATTGATTTTCAAAGATTCAGCAAAAGTGAATCTCCAGACGAGAGAAGGGTGATAAAGACCTTTATGAGAGACAGCGTATACATAGCCTACTTCATTCCCTACACCAATAGCAGGTTGCAGTTAAAATTTGACGAATGGAGTAAGAAACCCTTTGTGAAAATTGGTTCCATTGGAAAAACAGCCGAGGGAAGAGAGATGCCTGTGTTGACCGTCTCAGAGAACTCAAAGAGCAACAATACAGCTAAAAAAAGGGTATACATCCATGGCAGAATCCATACAAGCGAGGCTCCAGCAAGTTGGCATCTTGAAAAGATGATTGATCTAATAACTGATTCTACAGAGTATGCAAGTTCCTTAAGAAAAGGAATTGATTTCTACATCTTACCCTTTGCCAATCCCGACGGGGTAGCCAATGGACTCTCACGCTCAAATCTTCAGGGAATAAATTTAGAGGTTGATCATGCAATGCCCGACTCCTTGACAGCACCAGAGGTAAAAAATATAAGAACATTCCTCATAGAAAAGATAAATGAAGGAGGAACATTCGACCTCTTTCTAAATATGCATTCGCAGATATCGGACTATGTCACATATTGGATTCATACCAAAAAGAGCTCCTCAGAGAGTTTTTTTGCCAATTTGATGATGTTATGTAACCTGACTACAGATAACAACAACTATTTTGGAAAGGAAAATTATTGTTATTCCACCATGAACTCTAAATATTTGGAGGGCTGGTTTTGGGACAATTACAAAGATACAACCCTCGCCATTACCTTTGAAACACCCTATTCCTTTTATAACCATACCCCAGACAGCACCGTTGTTACAATTGAAAATCTCCAGGAACTTTCCGCAAACAATGTCAGAGCAATCGGAGATTATTTTCAAATTAACAGCAAGGAGAGAATCTTTCTGAACGAAGAGATAGAGAAATCAAATACGGTTAGAGACAATGATAAAAAATATCTTTTCTTCGGGAAAAGTTTCATAAGAGCCAAACAGGCCGGAGCTAAGGTGAAATACAGGAGCAAGAACCTTGACAAAGGAGTGTATGATTTATACATTTGGAAGGTAGGCAAAGCAACCAATACGGACAATCCGGATATAAATGGATGGATAAAGATAGATAGCATAGTTCAGGAGGAAAAGGGTGACTTCAAATATATTTACAAATGTAAGAATAAGGGAGAGATGGTAGATAATATGATGCTTATAAGGAGAAATGGCAGAGAATATGATGCCAATAAAATGCTAATAAAAAGATAATATAATGGTAGAATACGAAGCTTATTTGCGCCTGTTCGGTGTAACACCTCAAGAGCTACAAAAATTGCTTTCTGTAGCCCTTTCTAAGGGGGGAGAATATGCGGATCTCTTCTTTGAGGATTCTGTTTCGAACAACATTACGCTGCTCGATTCGGAGGTTAGTTCAGCCGGCCATCATATAGATTATGGAGTAGGAATAAGGGTATTGTCAGGAGAAAAGTCAGGCTATGCCTACTCGGAAACCACAGAATTTACGGCTATGGAAAGAGCCGCCAAAACTGCTGCCATGATAGCCTCCGATAGTACAAACATAAGAGTACCGGAGCAAAATGTAACGGTGCTCAAGTCAAAAAGACATTATGCCCTACCCAAAGAGAAGGAGAATAATCCCACAGAGGAGAAGATTGGATTGCTTTACGAGATGGATGAGATATCCAAGCAGGCCGACAAAAGAGTGAAGAAGGTTGTGGCAGTAATTTCTGATTTTGTGTCGAGGGTACTTTTTATAAACTCTCTTGGCGAAACTTTCACTGATGAACGGCCAATGACAACACTCTCGGCAAACTGCGTAATGGAGGAGAATGGGCGGAGCGAGAGCGGAGGATGTTCAAGAAGCTTCAGAAAAGGGATAGAGATGCTCAATAGCGCACTTGTAAAGGAGGTCTCCTCCAACATGATCTCAAAAACATCATTCCTTTTCAAAGCAAGTCAGCCCAAAGGAGGAATAATGCCGGTGATTATGGGGGCGGGAGCATCAGGAATATTACTGCACGAGGCAATGGGACATGCCTTTGAAGCAGATTTCAACAGAAAAGGCATCTCCATTTTCAGCACTAAAATGGGAAAACAAATTTGCAACCCGGAGATCAATATCATTGATGACGGAACAGTAGATTTCAACAGAGGTGCCGTAAATTTTGATGACGAGGGAGTACCGGGACAAAAAACCTACATGGTAAAGGAGGGAAGACTAAATTCCTACCTTCATGACCGTATAAGCGCACGATTTTACGGAGTTGCCCCTACAGGAAACGGTAGAAGAGAATCTTTTAGAAATATCCCTCTGCCAAGGATGAGATTAACTTATATGGAGAGCGGTAAAAGCAGCCAGGAGGAGTTAATCTCCTCTGTAACAAAGGGAATCTACTGCGACAATTTCACCAATGGACAGGTAAATATCGGTGCAGGAGATTTTACCTTCTTTGTAAAAAGCGGCTATTTGATAGAGAACGGGAAACTGACAGCTCCAATAAAGGATACCAATATAATCGGAAACGGGCCACAAGCTTTAGCGGATATAACAGCAGTAGCAAACAATCTTGAAATTGACAATTCAAAATGGGTCTGCGGAAAGGAGCAGTATTGCCCTGTATCTTGTGGAATGCCCTCCGTACTCGTAAAAAATCTGACAGTGGGAGGCAATATTTAAATCATGGAATATATGATCAACTATAGTAAAGAGAAGGAGATTGCCGCAAAGGCCATCGAGATGGCAAAAATAGCCGGAGCAAATGCAGTGAGAACGGTGTTGGAAATCTCCACAAGCAACATGTATTCTGTGGCATGCGGAGAACTTGAGCGGTTACAAAGAGCCGATGACAGATCGCTCTATTTGCAAATTTTCAATAAGGGAAGATATGGAGTATTCTCTACCAACAGACTGGAGATAAACTCATTGGAAGAGTTTGTAAAGGATGCTGTAAAAATGACAGAATTTCTGGCAAAAGACAGTTGCAGATCATTACCCTCCCCTAATCTCTATTTTAAAGGGAGAGAGAAGGATTTGGGACAATTCGACCCATATGTATTTGAAATGCCTGACTCGCTTAAAAAGGAGATAGTCTTTGACTCCTATAATGAGATAGCAGGAAAGAATAAAAAGCTCATCTACGCCAACTCAAAATACGAAGACAGCGTTGAATACCAATATATGGTGGATTCACAGGGTTTTGAGGGAGACTCCATCCAATCTTTCTTTACAATTTTAATGGAATGTTCAATAGAGGGAGAAAAGGGAATGAAACCTGAATCATATTGGTATGAGAGTACAATGAATTTTAAAGAATTCAACCATAGAGGATGCGCGACAACTGCATTACAAAGGGCAATTAATAAATTGGGAGAGAGAAAGATAAGTGGCGGCAAGCACAATATCATATTCGACAACACTTGCTCTTCGAGAGTAGTAGGACCAATCCTAAATGCATTGGACGGGATTACCATACAGCAGGAAAGTTCCTTCCTCAAGGGACGCAAAGGCCAAAAAGTCTTTACAGATAAACTTACAATAGAGGATAACCCTCATCTTTTTGGGATGAGTGGATCGAGATACTTCGACAGCGAAGGTATTGCCACAAAGCCAATTAATATTATAGATGAAGGTATTGTGACAGATTATTATATAAGTACCTACGCAGCAAACAAAATGGGACTCGCAATTACGGTTGACGGCCCCTCCTCCCCTACAATCTCAACGAATTCATTCGCCAAAGAGTTAAACGGTGGAGATCTCTCATCTTTAATGAAAACAATGGGCAACGGAATAGTGATTACCGGAATCAACGGCGGCAACTGCAACGACACTACAGGCGATTTTTCATTTGGTATTGAGGGCCAGTACTTTACAAACGGCATAATACAACACCCCATCAGAGAGATGAATATTACTGGAAATATTATCTCATTATGGGATGGATTTGTAATGCCAGGCAATGATGCGAGAAGATCTGCCAACTGGCAAATTCCCTCTCTCGCATTCGAAAACGCAACCATTCTTTAATAATAAAAGATAAACTCCATGAAAAAGCCTTCACTCCTTCTCTCATTCCTACCCGTAATAATACTAATTGTTATTATAGTATCGGGAGTAAAATTATTCGGGGACGGATTAACCTCAGGGCCATCACAAGTAGCACTGTTGACCGCCACCACCATTGGAGCTCTTGTAGCCATCTTCTATCTTAAGGTACCTTGGGAGAGGATAGAAGAGGGTATCATTGACAATTTGGGCAAAACAGGAGGCGCAATCTTCATACTATTAATGATTGGTGCTCTAACTGCCGCATGGATACACTCAGGCGTAGTTCCGGCAATGATTTATTACGGTCTTAAGATAATTCACCCCTCAATCTTCCTTTTGGTAGTATTTATCTTTACAGGTTTAATCTCCCTCGTGATCGGCAGCTCCTGGACAACTGTCGGAACAATAGGTGTCGCCATGCTCGGAATAGGTCAGGTTCTCGGCTTTCACGTTGGATGGATGGCAGGTGCAATTCTCTCAGGAGCCTATTTCGGAGATAAAATATCCCCTCTGTCAGATACCACAAATCTTGCTGCAAGTATTACAGGTACAAAACTTTATGATCATGTAAGATACATGCTCGTTACAAACATTCCCTCATTCATAATCAGCGGAATTGTCTTTGCGATAGTTGGGTTCACTGTGCCAGCAAATTCTGGACTGAACATAGAGGAGCAATGCGCACAAATTGCCGGCACATATAATATTTCACCTTGGCTTCTGATAATACCGGGCATCACTATCTTTATGATCTACAAAAAGATCTCTCCATTTTTAACACTTTTTATCTCGGCAATTATCGGAGTAATACTCGCCATGATAGTTCAGCCTCAGATAATTGAACATATTTCACCATTCGGAAAAACCATTACATCATATATTTATACCCCTCTGACAATTCTCTCTTCACCTGTAAATATAGATACCGGAAATGAAATGCTGAACGGCATTGTATGCAGTAAG
The DNA here is from genome assembly GCA_964571395.1 of uncultured Muribaculaceae bacterium. Lineage (GTDB taxonomy): Bacteria > Bacteroidota > Bacteroidia > Bacteroidales > UBA932 > Egerieousia. The sequence continues at coordinate 16,980 of CAZNBA010000014.1, read as the reverse complement.
GGAATGAGCGGAATGCTTAATACCATTTGGTTGATACTGTGTGTAATAGCCTTTGGGGGAATGATGGAAGCATCGGGTTATATTGAGTCGATAACAGAAAGGATGTCAAAACTGATAAAGGGCACTGCAAGCCTTGTAGGCTCCACCATAGGAACATGCATATTTTGCAACCTTACTCTATCAGACCAATATATGTCCATAATTATACCTGGAAAAATGTTTGCAAAGGCCTATAAGGAGGGAGGTTACGAATCAAGACTACTAAGCCGATCATTGGAGGATTCGGCGACAGTAACTTCTGTCCTTATACCATGGAACACATGCGGAGTTGTACAATCGAGCGTTCTTGGTATCCCGACACTCGTTTATGCTCCCTACTGCATCTTTAATATCATCTCCCCTATAATCTCAATTATATGCGCTGCCATAGGCTATAAAATATACCGGTTTGGAAAGCCATTGTTGAAACATTGACAATTATTTGCGGGATTAAAAAATTTGCACCACTTTTGCACATCTTTTGCAATTAAATAACATTCAAAATATCATACAAACAAAAATAAAGTTATGGAAATTAATCAGAACAAAGTTGTTTCACTTTCTTATACATTAGTCGTAGAGGGAGAGACTATCGAGACAGTAACTGCAGAGCAGCCTCTTAAATTCATATTCGGATCGGGATATCTTCTTCCAAAATTTGAAGAAAATGTATCCGGCAAAAAAGTCGGAGACGATTTCAGTTTTAAACTGAGTGCCAAAGAGGCCTATGGCGAGGTAAACAAAGATGCCATTGTAGAGATTCCCAAGAGCGCATTCGAAGTTGAGGGAAAAATTGAGGAGGGCATTCTCGAATTGGGCAAAGTTCTTCCGATGATGGATTCAGAGGGCAACAGACTTAATGGTAAAATCGATGAAATTAAGGATGCAGCAGTTGTTATGAATTTTAACCACCCGCTTGCAGGAGCTGAGTTGAATTTCAAAGGCACAATAGTGGAGGTTCGTGAGGCTACAGAACAGGAGATTACTAACGGACTCTATAATGAGAAGGCTCACTCTTGCGGAGACAGTTGCAGTTCAGACTGCTCTTCATGCAATTGCGGTTGCCACTGATAAATTAATTATAAACGCAACTGGTTATTGCAAAAGCAACTAATCATTATGCGAATCTTTGATTATTCTCACGGCCGCATTAATGCCGTCTATTGCAGACGAAATTATGCCTCCGGAATATCCTGCTCCCTCTCCACAAGGGTAAATACCCGGCAATGAAACACATTGCAACGATTCAGCATCTCTTAAGATTCTGACCGGAGATGAGGTACGAGATTCAACACCAAGTAATAAAGCTTGCGGGGTTCTATAGCCCCGCATTTTTTTATCAAATTCCACAAAGGCTTTTTTAAGGCGAGCTGCAACAAAATCTGGAAGCAATTCATGCAACGGAGCAGAAACCACACCGGGCATATATGATGTTTCAGGTAATTTTTTGGAAATTCTTCCGATTATAAAATCCTCCATTGTCTGAGCAGGAGCCTTAATAAGTTCTTTTTGAGACCTCGACATGCTCTTCACATAGTTAAACATACGTTTTTCAACCGATTCCTGGAACTTCAGCAGCTTCAATGGAGATGAACCCTCTATATCGGCAGGTTCTATCTGAACCACAACACCGGCATTGGCCCATTTCGAATTCCTATGTGAATTGCTCATGCCGTTCATAACAATCTCGCCAGAAGAGGTCATCGAGGGTACTAAAATACCACCGGGACACATACAGAAAGAGAAGACTCCGCGCCCCGCCACCTGACATACCTGAGAATACTCGGCTGAAGGTAAAAATGAACTGTACTTTCCATGATAGCGAATATTATTAACAAAAGACTGCTTGTGCTCAACCCTTACACCCATAGCAAATCCTTTTGCCTCCAAAGGCCATCCGTTTTTGTAAAACAACTCATATATCTCCTTAGAAGAATGACCTGCCGCAAGAATAATGTATTTTGAGTTAAAAGATTGAGAATCACACAATACCTTCCACTCTTCACCCTCTCTTTTCATTGCCCGCATTGCTGTATTAAAATGAATCTCCCCGCCATGCTCAATTATACAATTTCTTATCTTCTCTATGACTGCGGGCAATTTATCAGAACCGATATGAGGATGAGAATCTATAAGTATATCTTCGCTTGCGCCAAAATAGACAAACTGGGAGAGCACTGCACTCGCATCGCCACGCTTTGTAGAGCGAGTATAAAGTTTCCCGTCCGAGAAGGTTCCCGCCCCGCCCTCACCAAAACAGTAGTTGGAATCGGGATTGATGATGCCGCTCCTGTACAGTTCGGAAATATCTCTCTTTCTTTTGCCAACATCTGCACCTCGTTCTATAATAATTGGTTTGATACCTCCCTCCATCAGTTTTAAGGCGGAAAATAGACCGGCCGGACCGGCCCCTATAACTATAGCCGAAGAGGTTGCATCGTGAACATCCTTATACTCTGGCACTTTATACTTTGGAGGCAACATCTCACCTTCCGTTGCTATACGCACAAGATACCTGTAAATAATTCTACCGCCGCGAGCATCAACAGAACGCCTTAATATTTCAGCCCCGATAATAAACCGCGCAGGAATCTTGACACGTGAGGCTGCCTTTTTTATCAGTTCATTCTCCGCAGGAACAGGCCCTGGCTCAAAAGGCAATTCAACCTCTTTCATCTTATTTGAATTTAAATGTAAAAATTATAGCATATCCGCTGCTCTCGAAACCGGAGCAATATCTAAAGAGGAAACAATACCCTTTCTAAATTTAAACAGTCCGGTAACAGCTATCATTGCAGCATTGTCAGTAGTAAATTTGAACTCAGGAATAAAGGTTGTCCATCCGCGATTAATTCCCTCCTGCTCAACCCTGCTCCTTAAACCGGAATTTGCCGATACACCTCCGCCCATGGCAATCTGCGTTATCCCTGTCTGTTTTACAGCCTTTATTAACTTGTCTATAAGAATGTCAATCAAATCCTTTTGAAACGAAGCGCATATATCGGCCTTGTTATGTTCAATAAAATCAGGATCTTCCTTTATCCTGTCACGCAAAAAATAGAGCAATGATGTCTTTATTCCGCTAAAACTATAATTAAGCCCCTCAATATGAGGCTTTGCAAATCTAAATCGATTCTCATCTCCCTCCTTCGCAAGTTTATCAATTATAGGACCACCTGGATAACCAAGTCCCATCATCTTGGAGCATTTATCAAAAGCCTCACCCACAGCATCATCTATTGTATGCCCTAAAATTTCGAATTGCAGATAATCTGTGGCTTTTACAATCTGAGTATGTCCGCCTGAGGTAAGAAGAGCAAGAAACGGAAATTGAGGAGATCTGTTCTCCTTCCCCTCTTGCTTAATGAAGTGAGATAAGATATGCCCTTGCAAATGATTCACCTCAACAAGAGGTTTGTTGAGTGCAAGGGAAAGACCTTTAGCAAATGAAGTGCCTACAAGTAGAGAGCCTAAAAGGCCAGGGCCACGTGTAAAGGCAATGGCATCTATCTGTTCCATAGTAACTCCGGCCTGTTTTAATGCCTGATCAACTACAGGTACAATATTCAATTGATGAGCCCTGGAGGCAAGCTCAGGAATTACTCCACCGTATTTTCTATGAACCTCCTGACTCGCCATCACATTGGAAAGCAAAAACTCATCCTTCAACACAGAGGCTGATGTATCATCGCAAGAGGACTCAATACCTAATATTAAATAACTCATATCAAAGTTTTGTGCAAATTTAGTTAGTTTTTGATTAAATTTGCTAATTATATTTAACAGCAGGCGACATTAAGACAATTAAGAAAATATTGACTGTTCTTATCATAGCACTTGTGACATTACAGGTCGCTTGCTATCTGGCATTACAAATGCCAATGATACAGACGTGGATTACCCACAGGACCATTGCCTTACTCTCAAAAAACATTGACGGGGAGATCAATATCGGGAAAGTCTACATAATCTTTTTTAATCAAGTCATTTTTAAAGAGGTATCAATTGTCTCAACAGAAAAAAGTGAGCAACTCGACAAATTAAAAAGCGAGTACCATCAAACAGATACGTTATTGAAGGCTAAGAATGTTTCAATAACAATTTCGGCATCTGATCTCTTTAAGAAGAGATTAAAAGTTAACAATGTCCATATAGATAACGGTGAGTTCAATCTTCAGAGCGAAACCGACAGTACAACCAATTTAGACAGAATATTCAAACTAAATGAATCATCGGGCAAAAGTACCGGAAAATCCAACATAAAAATCACCGCTTCCAAATTCAAACTCAGTAACTTCAAGTTCAGATTAAATAACCCGTTCAGATATGAATATGCGGGAGAGGGTATTATTAACTTCTCGGACCTCGATGTAAAAAACATTAACATTGATGCAAGAAAAATAAGTTTCGCAAACGGAATATTGAATGCAAATATTAAACAGATAACCGGCACGGATAAAAGCGGGTATGGATTGAAAAAATTGAGATGCTATCTGAGAGTAGGTAAAGGCCTTGCAGAGTTAAAAGAGTTGTACGCACAGGATAATTTTTCAACAGTTGATGCCTACTACTATCGCATGGCATACAAAAGTGCAAAGGATTTTGCCAATTTCACAAGGGCAGTGATTCTGAGTGCCGATTTCAAGAATACATACTTTAATTTTGCCACTATTGGCAAGATAACCAACAACATGAGTGGCAACAGATTCGGTCTCTATCTTAACGGGAAAGTAAGCGGCACCGTTTCGGATCTCGAATCAAAATTACTCTCCGTAGCAACAGAATCCGGTAAAACCCATACAAATATCTCTTTCAGAATTGTCGGGCTGCCGAATGCTTCCAATACATTATTGAAAGGTAATATTAATAATTGCGTAACTACACCGGACGATCTCGCCTACATTATAGCTCAATTCAGCGGTTCTCCAAAAAACAATGCACTTGAGGCTATCTCTCCCTTTACCAAAATAGGTTTGGAGGGAGAAATATCGGGATACTTTAATAATCTAAAAATAGTTACAGATATATACTCCTCTGCAGGCAAAGCCACTGCCAACATAACTCTCAACAATAATGCTCAAAAAAGAGCCTTTATAGTTGCCGGAAAGATAACAGCGAATAGTTTAAATCTGAACTCGCTGCTGAGTCTCAATAAAATAGGCGATGTAACTGCAGAGGGCGCTCTAACAATGATCTTTCCAAAAGGAAATTCGGACGGAATGACTCTGAATATAGAGAAACTCAACATAGACAGGATTGCATTAAACTCCTATAATTTTTCCAATATTGTACTATCTGGAATTTACTCTTCTAAAGAGATTGGAGGAACAGTGGTTTGTAACGACAAAAATTTAAAGTTAACAGCAAGCGGCAGCTACAGAAAAATTGCAGACGGGAATATAGAATACAATCTGAACTCCTTTTCTCTTCCTCATGCCAATCTGAGCGCCATAAACCTTTTCAAAAAAGATACAATCTCAAATTTGACTGTTAAGGCCTCAGGAAAATTTACTATGGATAAAGAGCATTATGTTAACGGCAGTGCAATAATTGAAAATATAGAATTTATAAATAAAACCGGAGAACACAAAATTGGCAACATCTCAATTAATACAACTCAGGAAAGAGATAACTGCAAGATAACTATGAATTCCGACTTTGCAGAGGTAACATATTCGGGTTCTTATCCGGCAGATGTTTTCGTAAAGAAGTTTTTATCCAATTGCACTTACAATCATTTACAACGCTATTTGCACGAAGGAACAACTCCTGATTCACTTAAGAAAGGAGAACGCTATATGGTTACGCTCCTGACTCACGATACAGGGAATCTCTTTGAACTGCTTGCTCCCGGACTTTACATCCATCCCGATACAAAAGCAAGAGTAGTAATAGACGATAACAATAAAATCAGAATGAGTCTCAACTCAAGAAGAATTGCATTCGGCAAAAATTACATGAAGAGCGTAAATATTCGCGGAGAGAGTAGAGATTCGATAACAAACTTGGAGGTTCTATCGGAGTCAACTCTTGTTTCAGGTATAAAATTAGATAGTACAAGTCTCTCTGTCAAAGGGCTTAATAATGTATTTAACTCCTCTTTCTTTTTTCAAAACGATTCTCTCGGTCACAACAAAGCCAATTTGAATACTCAATTTGTGTTCAACAAAACTCTCGACGGCAATAATAAATCAGGAAAAAGAGATAGCAAATGGAACACAGTACTGAAAATCAACTATTCTGATATTACATTAGCCGGTGAAAAATGGCAATTCCAACCCTCTTCCTTTACAATTGCAGACAGTACGTTATGGATAAACAATCTTAAACTGTATAATAAGTCGCAGAGTTTGAGCATAGATGGATTAGTCTCAAAGAACAGGAAAGATTCAATTACGGTAAATTTAAAAAATTTCAATATTGCAGTGTTTAATATGCTGCTCGATAAACCATTTGATATTAAGGGATATTTTTCCGGCGATGCCAAGGTCTCCTCGCTTAAGAAAAACCCATACATATTTATCAATATAACAGGTGATTCCGTAAGTGTTTATAATAACAAATTGGGCACCATGAGAATTTTGAGTCGCTGGAATCAGCCGCAAAAACGCTTCAATCTTCTTGTTAATTCACGAATTGAGGGAAAGTCAAACATGAATATATCGGGGTACTACAGACCTGAAGACACATATATAGATGTTACAGCATCTTTGAGCGACTTCTCTATTGCCTATTTTGAGCCATTCCTATCAGATATCATTTCAAAAACCAATGGTACTCTTTCAGGTACGCTGAGACTTTTCGGGACGCCGGATAAGTTGAAACTGACTGGCGAAGAGTGCAATTTTAACAATTTCGGTTTCATGGTAAACTTCACCGGAGTACCATATCTCCTAAACGGACCTATAACGGTTACAGAAAACGGGATTTTTTTTAAAGACCTCAGCATTGCAGACCAATATGGGGCTCATGGTAAAGTTAACGGAGGTATCAACTACCATTACTTCAAAGATATAACACTAAATACAAGAGTCTCTTTCAACAACTTCCAATGTCTTAGCACCTCAGACAAAGATGATCCAGCATTTTATGGAAACGCCTTTGCATCCGGTTATATAGATATAAAGGGACCGATATCAAAAATCAATCTTGATATCAATGTTGCAACCGAAGATAGGACGGATATACATATACCTATCAACAATTCTGTAAGTTCAGGACAGACAGACCTTCTTACTTTTGTTAAAAAGGCCGATAAAATAATAATTGATCCGTTTGACACTTTACTAATTAGCAAAAGTAAAGTAAGAAAATCCACAGAACTTGCCGTAGACTTTGCCGCAAAAGTTAGTCCAGATGCAACTATCTTTCTTGAGATAAACAAAGAGGTTGGCGATATTCTAAAGGTTAACGGCAAAGGAAATATTGCAATGAGCATAAAACCGTCAAAACAAATTTTCAATATTATGGGTGATTACACAGTAAGCGACGGTACGTATAAATTTGTTCTCGGAGGTATTTTAAACAGGGATTTTATCATTCAACAAGGAGGCAAAATTAATTTTAACGGCGATATTGACAATACTACTCTCGATCTTACAGCCATATACAAAATCAAAACTGCAATTAATACCCTGATTAACGATACAAGTTCAGTAAGCACAAGAAGAAATGTAAATTGCGAGCTTGGAATCTCTGGTAACATGACAAATCCAAAATTAAAATTCAATATTAATATTGCCGATCTCGACCCCACTACAAAACTTAAGGTGGAAAGTGCGCTCAACACAGAGGGAAAAATTCAAAAACAATTTGCCGCATTACTTGTGTATGGAGGCTTTGTTGAGAGTGATGCCGGAGGTATAGGTAGTAATGGAGCCTTGTTTACAAACGTATCTGAAATTCTAAGCGGGCAATTAAACAACATTCTGCAGCAGTTGGGCATTCCTATTGACTTGGGAGTAAACTATCAACAAAACAGGAAAGGAGATAACATATTTGATTTTGCTGTCTCCACACAGCTATTTAATAACAGAGTGGTTATAAATGGCAATATAGGCAATTCACCCTACTCAACAACTACAAATTCCAACGTTATCGGCAATATAGATGTAGAGATTAAACTCGATAAAAACGGCAGATTGAGAATGAATCTCTTCTCTCATGCCCCAGATCAATATACAAACTACCTAGATAACAGTCAAAGAAGCGGAGCCGGTATCGTATATCAACAGGAATTCAACACCTTTAAAGATTTGTTCAAAAAGAAATCCAAAGAGCAAAAAGAATACGAAAAAAGACAAAGAGCAATAAAACGGGCCGCAAAAAAGGCATCTAAAATTAAAAAAAGCGTTACCACAGAGAAATAATATTTACGTTTCAGGCAGGATCAGATGATAATCTCCACAATATTACCAATCAATCTCTTATCATATGGCCGTTCCACTCTTATATAATTGCCGGTATATCCGAACATCATTCCTCCCTTTTGAGTTGATTCAAAAAGAACCAGTTGCTTTGTACCTGCAAATCTGCTACAGTAATTCTCATGGAGTTGCACACAAAGTTCGGTGAGAGCCTCCACACGCCTTGTCTTTATTATATCCTTAACTTGATCAGGCATCTCAGCTGCAGGAGTATTCTGTCTTGCCGAATAGGGAAAAACATGAATGAAGGCCGGTTTAATGTGGTTCTTTATGAAATTATAAGTGGTCTCAAAATCATCATCGGTTTCACCTGGAAATCCCACAATCACATCTATTCCAAAGAAGACATCACCCATAATCTGCCGTATCATCTCTATCTTTTGCGCGAACATGGAGGTATTGTATCTTCGTCTCATTGCAGCAAGTATTCTATCGCATCCGCTCTGCAAAGGAATATGAAAATGATTTTGGAATTTTGTACCTGAAGCGATCCATGTTATTATATTTTCATTCAACAAGTTAGGTTCTATAGATGAGATTCTGAATCTCTCTATTCCTTCAACATCATTAAGTCTTTTAAGCAGATCTAAAAAACTTTCTCCCGTTGTTTTTCCAAAATCTCCGGTGTTCACTCCGGTAAGTACAACCTCCTTTATGCCACAAGCTGCAATCTTCTCTGCCTCCTTTATAAGTACATCAATAGAGATATTTCTGCTTTTTCCACGAGCCAGAGGTATAGTACAATAAGAGCAGTTATAACTGCATCCATCCTGAATCTTTAGAAATGAACGAGTACGCTCATTCTCAGAAAAGGCCGGAAATATATTCTCAATTTTGTCCGGATCGCAGGAGTAGTAGACTCCCCTGTCGCGCTTACTTAGTAATTTTTCTGCCAAACTAAATAAGTTACCCTTTTCATTAGCTCCAACAACCAGATCGACTCCTTTTATATCTAGTATCTCCTCCGGTTTAAGTTGCGCATAGCAACCGGTGACTATTATATAGGCATCGGGATTCTGCTTTTGCAATTTTCTGATTGTCTGACGACATTTTTTATCGGCATGCTCAGTAACGGAACAGGTATTAATAATATAGATATCTGCTGGTTTGGAGGCTGCAACCTTCTCATAACCCGACTCTAAAAACTGCCTTGAAATGGCAGAAGTCTCAGAAAAATTAAGTTTACATCCGAGTGTTACAAATGCCACACTCTTTCTCCTTGAGAGAGGAACATATGAATATTCTTTAGTGCCCATTTTAAAGTTCCAAAGTAACTTTTGAGGCTCCAACCTGTCCTCCCAATGGAGGATTAAGTTTTGCTATTGAAACAGACCCGCCAGATATCTCAGGAAATTTCACTTTAAGCTGCTTGCATACGCGTGCGGCTACATGTTCAAGTAACCTCGATGGAGTATTCATCTCCTCCTTGATTACATTATATAGCTCTTGATAATTGAGAGCATCTGCAAGATTATCACTTTGAGAGGCTTTGCTCATATCATATTCCACACTCAAATTTACAATGAATCTGTTCCCAATTCTTCTCTCCTCATCAAAACATCCGTGATGAGAAAAGAATTCCATATTTTCTAATTCTACTTTCATACAATCAAACATTTAGATAAATCTTCTTAACTCGCAACTATCTTAATTTCACAACGCTCTTAACTTTCTTAATTATCATCATTCTCTTTGACTCTCTCAACTCCATCAATCCTATCAATAGCCATTCAGCACTCTCTACTCTCACATTACTCTCTTAAATTATGCAGGTCAAGTACATATTGCAAATTACTTACCTGAAGTACGTCCAAGCAGGATAAAGACACAGGGCCTTTTCCCAATCAGCGGTAAATTACTTTTCCACCCGGATACTGTTTTCGTTAGGATAAACTGCTGAGGCATGGAGATATCTGCTGCAATACAGATTCTGGTTGAAGAGGAACAGACAGCAAGCATATCTGCAAAAAGTTGGTCATTCCTATATGGGGTCTCTATTATTATCTGACTCTGATTGAATTGTATTGAGAGATGCTCTATCTCCCTGATTTTACTCCTTCTCTCCTGCTGTTTTATAGGAAGATATCCGGTAAAGGCAAAGCACTGTCCATTCATTCCACTCGCCATAAGCGCCATCATCAAAGAGGAAGGACCTACCATAGGCACAACCTTTATTCCATTGCTTTGGGCAAGTTCAACAAGATATGCTCCCGGATCAGCAACTGCAGGAAGGCCCGCTTCAGAGATAAGACCCATATCATTACCGCTTGTCAGGATACTCAAATAACTTTGGACAGTCTCCGGTAAAGTGTGCTCATTCAACTCAAATAGATGCAATTCCTCTATCTTTCCTTTTAATCCGCACTTTGAGAGATAACGCCTTACCGTACGCAATTCTTCTACTGCAAAATAACTCAAAGTCCTAACCGCTTTGAGAGTAGACTCTGGAATAACCTCTGCAGGCTCATGCTCTCCAATCGGAGAGGGTATAAGATATAAAACGCCCTTGTTCATAGCGCACAAAGGTAGGCATTTTTGCATATCTTTGCACTATGGGTAAAATAACATTTTTAGGTACAGGGACATCACAAGGCATCCCAATGATAGGATGCAATTGTTATGTTTGCAAATCGTCAGATCCAAAGGATAAAAGACTTAGGACCTCGGCGTTGGTAGAATATAAAGGATTCAGAATACTTATAGATTGCGGACCAGATTTTAGACAACAGATGTTGAGAGAAAATATTCAGGACCTCGATGCAGTTCTTCTTACACATCAACACAAAGATCACACGGGAGGACTCGACGATATCCGTGCCTTCAACTACTTCAGACGTGGTGCTTTTCCAATTTATGCAGAAAAAAGAGTGCAAGATTCCCTAAAGATGGAATATGCCTATGCTTTTGCAGAAAATAAATATCCAGGAGTCCCGGAATATGAACTGCACACTATTGATGAAAAACCCTTCTCAATTCATAAAGAGGGAAAAAACATTGATATAATTCCTGTCAGGTTACTACATTATAAGTTACCTGTATTGGGATTTAGAATTGGAGATCTGGGCTATGTTACAGATGGCAGTTCTATAGCAGAGAGCGAAATACAGAAACTAAGAGGTGTCAAAATATTTGTAATAAATACTATCCGACGCGAGCAACATATCTCACATTTTAGCCTCCAGGAGGCTATGGATGTCGCCTCAAAAGTTGGAGCCCCAATGACCTATCTTACTCATCTGTCTCACCAGATAGGCACACACAGAGAATTAATACTCTCACTGCCTCAAAACGTGCGACCGGCCTACGACGGCCTAAAAGTTAATTTCTAAAAAACAAGCGGGCTTCTATTCTTAACGAATGAAGCCCGCCATTATTTAACCTATATGGTAATTGTTGAATTCAAAAAGAGATTACTCTTGTGTTGAATCCCACCATACTGGAATTGTCCAAACATCATCAGCATTGTTCCACTGCTCAAGAGCTGTGTTGGCACCTGGAACCTGCTCGCCGATTGCTTTAAGGTTCTTGGAGTTGTAGTTCAACTCATGAGAACACTGACGCCAGCGGCGATACTGTTTCCCCTCTGGAATACCCTTAAGTGCAGCAGCACTCATAGCGTGATAAGCAGCTATATTCCAATTCAAGAAGATATTAGGATCAAAATCATATCTACGCATATCGTTCCAAATTTCAACAGAAAAATGTAATGCAATACGTTTTTGTGTCATGATTTTACCTAATGTAATATTGCCTGCAGTACCTACGCCATTTGCAAGGAAATTATCCATAGCAGTTTGAGACATAGGTGTAAATGAAGGACAATTCTTAAGTGTAGCATCACCTGCACACCATGAGGTCAATGTTACATTCATTTGCTCCATGCTGGCTTTAATACCCTCTTTATAAGCTGCGTAAGCATCTGCCTTCTTACCTTGATTGAATAAAACTTCTGCCTTAATGAAGCAAGCTTCTGCATAAGTACCAATGTAAGTAGGTGATGATACTCTTGTATAGAATGAACCGGATTCTTTAGAAATATCTACGTCTTTCTGTTTTCTATATAAAAGATCTACATTAGCAGCATATCCTTTAGAAGAGGAAGTTGCTTCAACATATACTGTATCACCTTGACGTACAGAATTATCTGATGCTATCCACCAGTGATTACCACTATTCGCAAATTTAGCGTTAGCACCAAAGTTTGAACTAAGCGGACCACCTACAAGGTTTGGAGCATCACTCGATACCATATCAACACCAAGAGAACGTCTCCATTTGCCATCCCATTTAATAGAGGCAGGAGTGTTGGCTGATTTAGCTGAATAAGCCCATGGAATAATTTTGTCAGCACGTGGATCCTCAACACCTGCACCTGCAAAATTGGTAAGGTTATCATACAGGGTCTTTGTAACCATATAACCTGAATTCATACCACATACAGAGTATAGTGGTGAGTAATCTACCGGCTCATCCCAACCTAAAACATCATGAGTAGTACTATTATCATCTGTATGGAAAATTATAGTATTATCTGCATTACTTTGCGGGCCTTTTGAAAGAGCATCAAGAATAGTTGTTGCATCATACTTGCCCTCAAGATAGCTACCGGCTGCCTTCTTGCTTAGTTTTACGCAATAACGAGCTTTAAGCAGATTAGCAAATTTTACCCATTTTGTAACATTACCGTTATTCCAATAATCTCCCTCAGAAAGTGTAGGTAGAGTTGCAGCTTGAGTTTTCTGTAACAAAGCTATACCTTCGTCGAGTTCCTTAAGACATCCTATATAAATAGTTTTACCATTATCATAGGTAGGAGTTGCATTTTGGCCAACTGCATCGGTATATGGCATTTCACCATAAATATCTGTCATAAGCATAAATCCATATGCGCGAATAACCTTTGCTACACCTGCATAATGCCAAGCCTCTGCAGACATTGCCTTATTATACATATCGTCGATATTAGAAGCAGCTCCTACAAACCACCATTGATACGGAGTTGTAACTGCACCTGTCTGAGGATTCCAATAAGACATATGCCAATAGGTACCACCACTGAAATTTCGTGTCCAGTCTCCCATAGACATACTTGAACGCCAAGCAGCGAATTGCGTTGCGCTGTTTGTATAGAACTCTATGTGCGCTAAACGTGACTGATATGTTGCACTGACAGATGAAGGATTCTCCGGGTCTGTGTTGACATCAAGCCAATTGCTGCATGAGACCAAAGATAAGGTCATCACACAAACTCCGCACAATATAATTGATTTAATATATTTCATACTTTTTAAAAATTTTACTGTTGTATGTAATTAATGTACATTAGAAAGTCAAATTAATACCGAATGTCATACCGGATGTAGCAGGTACACCGCAATAATCGAATCCTACTGATGATGAACCACCGACACCGGCACCGGATGCTGCAACCTCAGGATCACCTTTATAGTTAGTGAACAAAAGGAGATTGTTTGCTGATGCAGAAATAGAGGCGCGTTTAATAAATCCTATCTTTTTAAGAATATTCTTTGGAAGATCGTAAGACAACGACAATGAACGGAGTCTCAATACATTGACTTTAGTAATATAATTTGCAGTCTCTTTTGGATAATAATTAGTATAGTAATCCTTTATAATGTTATATCCACTTGTCTCGATACCGTTGAATACATATGTACTGTTGGCATCCCATGAGTTGGTTACGGCATTGCCGTCTGCATCAACACCGGAAACAGTGAGTGTTCTGTTACGAATATCACCTGAGAATTTGCTGACACCGCTATAATCCATAGCATATTGTGTACCATTAATAACATCACCACCGACGCGGAACTCCCAAAGCATATTGAATGTCAGATTCTTCCATGTAAGTGTATTATTTAAACCGCCTGAGAATTTTGGCTCACGATTACCAACTGCAGAAAGAGTAGTACTGTAGGTAGGCATACCGTTTTTATCAAGTATCACATTACCGTTATCATCTCTCTTCCATGTTGTACCTGCAATTGCCATAAAGTTACCACCGTTAAATGAGGCAGCCTGAGCTCCTGCATATTGAACATCTGTTACATACATAACGTCCATACCAGCAGGCAGACCATCGAGCGTACCGCGGTTACCTGCAACATTGAATCCAACATCCCATCTCAAATCCTTACTCTCATATGGAGTACCTGAAATACTCAACTCCATACCTTTATTATATACATTACCGGCATTGATTGAGCAGAAAATATATCCTGTAGATTGAGGTCCGCGAGGGCTAAGAATCTGGTTATATGAGTCATTTGTGTAATATGCATAGTCAAAATGCAAACGATTGTTAAAGAAACTCAATTCAAGACCCAACTCAGTAGATTTTGTCATCTCAGGTTTCAAATATGGGTTACCACGAGTCCAAGAGTTACCTACGCCAACTTTACCGCCAAGATATGTACCTACAGGCCACAAAGAGGTGTTAGTTTCATATGCTCCTGTATCTTTACCTACTTTAGCCCATGATACACGGATCTTACCGAAAGTAAGAATATCTTTAGAGATCCAGCCAAGTTTTTGCATAAGTTCTGTGAAAACGAATGATCCGCTGACAGAGGGATAGAAGTATGATCGGTTCTCAACAGGAAGTGTAGAGGTCCAGTCATTACGTCCGGTTACTGTAGCATAAATCATATTTTTCCATGATGCACGGAACTCACCGAAAACACCTACAAGTCTCTTTTGAGATGCATTGTGAGCGAATTGCTTATTTTCTGTGGTAGCATTGGCATAGGAGAAGAAATCAGGAACTGAAAAATTGTATGCCATCATATATTTACTATCTGTCTTTGTATCATCTATAGCAGTACCCAACATGAGATTCAAGTCGAAGTCACCAAACTGATGAGACATATTGGAGATAATATTATGAGATATATATTTGAAGCGCATTGTATTGTCACTCATCATACCCTTCTGCCAAACTTGCTTGATAGCACCATTTGCAGCAATTCTCTTTGAATCATCAAGAGTATAGGTATCAATACCGAGTCTATATGAGATGAACCACCATTTAGCAATATCAGCTCTAACACTAATATTCCCGGTAAAACGGTCATTATCATCATATATTTTATTTTTATTTATAATCCAATAAGGGTTATCACGCTCATCCCAAGGATCGAGTCTTGTACCAAACATTCTGTAACGCGTTCCATCCTCGTTCAGATAGTGATTCATATCATCAAATGGAGACCAGTTATATGCACCGTACAAAGTACCTGTACCAGATGAATTGTAAAGACCTGTACCGGTAAGTGTCTTATCTGTATGAGCTTGAGAATAGGCAGCATTTGCACTGAAGGTAAAAAGACCTACTTTCTGCTCTCCGTTAAAACGGAAGGTATATTTATTATAACCGGTATTAGGTACCAAACCTTTCTGATCATAATAAGATCCTGAAAGATAATAGTTACTATTTTTTGTACCACCTGCAACGCTTACGCTCTCATCAAACACATAACCACCCTGGAAGAAATCGTTAAGGTTGTTGTAAGTTTGAGCATTGGACTTCTCTCCCCATGAATTATATGAAAAATCATTGAATACTGTTCCTGTATAATGCTTGTTAGCATCGTATTGATCCTCCATATATCCTCTTGTATACTCTTTCTGGTATTTAGGAAGACTCTTTGCCCATGAAGTGGAGAATTTTGAATTGACATTAATCTCCATTACACCCTCTTTACCTTTTTTAGTGGAAATCAGGACAACACCATTTGCAGCACGTGAACCATATAGTGCAGAGGCAGCCGGACCTTTTAATACAGACATATCCTCTATATCCTCTGGGTTAATATCCATTATACGGTTAGAGGTTGTAGTGGCTGATTTGTATGAACCATCAAATGCGGAATTACCTACAAGAGTTGAAGAGTTATCATAAATGACACCATCGACAACAAACAAAGGTTGGTTATCTTTTCCCTCTGAACCTGATGTTCCACCACGCAAAATAATCTGTGCACCAGAACCGGCAGCACCTGAAGATTGCGTAATATTTACACCGGCAATCTTTCCAGAAAGTGATGAAATCGGATTGGCTGTTTTATTCTTCATGAGTTCATCGGCCTTAAGATCAGAAACCGCATATCCCAACGACTTCCTCTCTTTTTTAATACCGAATGCAGTAACAACCACATCGCCTAATTGTACCGCGTTATCCTGTAGAACTACATCTATTACCGAACGATTGTTGACAAGGACTGTTAAATCAACAAAGCCCATTGATGTAAAAACAAGAGAGCCTTTAGCTGGTGCACTGATAGAATACTTTCCATCAACATCGGTAGTTGCACCGGTCGTAGTCCCCTGAACGAGAACATAAACTCCCACAAGTGGTTCCCCGGCCTTATCGGTAACCTTACCGGTAACCTTTAAGTTCTGAGCCCACATCGCACCACAAGACAGAGTCAAAGATGCAATAGTCATCAATACATAACGTAAAGATCGACCTGAAAATTTGTGAATGAACATAAAA
>CAZNBA010000013.1:19756-34906 GCA_964571395.1 uncultured Muribaculaceae bacterium | reverse complement strand
TTGTTCTTGCAATAACAGGATTCGGAGAGGTCCCCAATGCCATAATCACCGTATCAGCCTGAATTATCTCTTCAGAGCCGGCAATTGGAACAGGAGCTCTTCTACCAGAATCATCCGGCTCGCCCAACTCCATTCTTTCGCATTTCAAACCTGTCACCCAACCTTTATCATTACCAAGTACTTCAACGGGATTTGTCAACATTCTGAAAACTATTCCCTCCTCCTTTGCATGATGCACCTCCTCTGCACGCGCAGGCAACTCTTTTTCCGTTCTTCTATATACTATAGTTACCTCTGCACCAATCCTCAATGCCGTCCTTGCAGCATCCATGGCAACATTTCCACCTCCTACAACACAAACACTCTTCCCTACAGCTATAGGAGTCTCTGATGAGGGCAAATAGGCCTTCATAAGATTACTTCTTGTAAGAAACTCATTTGCAGAAAAGACGCCGTTAAGATTCTCACCAGGTATATTCATAAAACGAGGCAAACCGGCACCGGAACCAATAAAAACAGCCTTAAAGTTCTCTTTTTCAAACAGATCTCTAATTGTAACAGACCTGCCCACAAAAACATTTGTTTCAATTTTTACTCCGAGAGCCATTACATTCGAGATTTCATAGTCCACAACTTTGCTTTTAGGAAGTCTGAATTCAGGAATACCATATGTGAGCACTCCACCAGCCTTATGCAAACTCTCAAAAATTGTCACCTCATATCCCAATTTTGCAAGATCGGAGGCACAAGCAAGACCGCTCGGTCCACTTCCTACAACTGCTACCCTAATTCCATTTGAAGGTAATTTATTGAGATTTCTAACACCGTTCTCTCTGCTCCAGTCTGCCACAAATCTCTCCAATTTACCAATTGAAACAGCCTCTCCTTTCTTACCAATAATACAGGAACCTTCACACTGACTCTCCTGCGGGCACACCCTGCCGCATACGGCGGGAAGAGAACTGTCCATGGCTATAACTTTTGCCGCTGAGTTAAAATCTCCCTCGGCAACCGATTTTATAAAGCTCGGAATCTGTAAAGAAACCGGACAAGCCTTAACACAAAATGGATTCTTACAATTCAAGCACCTCGATGCCTCAAGCATCGCTTCCTCCTTGTTGTAGCCATAACTGACCTCCTCAAAATTAGCACGGCGCACCTCCGGTGCCTGCTCTCTTACCTTAACTCTTGCTATTTTATTCCCAGCCATATCTGATTATTTTTTTAAAGCATCTTGTTTATTTGCCACGTTTTCCTCAGGTTTATACATCCCCAATCTCCTCAAAGCCTCGTCAAAATCTACTTCGTAAGCATTAAATTCAGGACCATCCGAACAGGCAAATTTTACCTTTCCCCCAACCGTTACCCTGCATGCACCGCACATTCCGGTGCCATCAACCATTATGGTATTCAAACTTACGGTGAGAGGAGTGCCATACTCCTTTGCTGCAAGAGTCACAAATTTCATCATTATCATCGGCCCAATGGCAACAATATGGTTATATTCAGGCATTTTTCCATTTGCTCCGGCATCAAGCAATCTCTTCATCACAGCGGTAACGAGACCCTTTTCTCCTTTTGAACCATCATCTGTACATATATACAAATTATCCGCAACGCTGCCAATCTCACTCTCCATAATCAACAGATCAGAACTCTTGGCACCAAGAATAACATCCACTTTCACCCCTTTATTATGAAGATACTTAACCTGCGGATACACCGGCGCAATTCCAAGACCTCCTGCAACAAAAAGATATCTCTTCCCCATCAGTTCTGAATCAGGCAACGCCACATATTCTGCTGGATTTCCAAGAGGTCCGGCAAAATCATCAATAAAATCACCCTCACTCAATGCACATAATTTGCGGCTCGAATGGCCTACAGTCTGAATAACTATAGCCACACTATTTTTCTCTCTGTCGTAATCACATACGGTAAGAGGTACACGCTCTCCATTCTCTCCGCATCGCACTATCAAGAACTGCCCGGGTAGAGCAGAAGCGGCAATACGGGGAGCCTCCACCTCCATCAGGTAAATCTGAGGAGTTAACTGTTTTTTCTTTAATATTTTATACATTAGATTCTATGATAATAAGAGTCTGTTTTAATTTAAAAACAGACTCTCGGATTAATTCACCGCCACATCCTTTAAGGATTTAAAAGAATAGCCCTTCTTTTTGAAATATTGGATAATTTCTCCCAACCTGTTGTATAACTTGTCAATACGCTCATCCTGAACGCCCGGATGTATAAGCAATAAAGCACCATTAAGAGTTTGTCCCCTTTCAAATTCATATAATTTATCTATTAACTTTTGCGTTGGTTGATAACTACTCATAGACGGAACAGTATAATCAGCAGGAGTTGCAATACCCGGAGTATAATTTACCACCACAAATCCCGCACTCTTCAAAGCATTTACACTTAATCTGTTATAATGTTCATACGGTGGCAAAAACCAACGTGCCTCCTCAGTACCCACTCCAAATTTATTCAACTCAGACATATTTTTAGATACATCTTCAACTATCTGGTTCGGAGTATAATAGCTCGAATCTCGCGCACCTCCCCAAGGTGCATAAAGAAGATGACCGTCAGAATGGCCGCCAACATAATGCCCGCTTTTAATAATATTTGTAATCAATTTCTCATGTTCCGGCATCCTTAAGCAATTACCTGTCAAAAAGAAAGAACCCTTAATCTTCTCCTTGTCTAAAGTTTTGAGAATTTTCTCACCCCCCTGAAACATTGAATCTGCAGTAAAAACAAGATATATCACCTTCTCTTTTGGATTTATCCTTACTACCGCCCCGTAAAGATCTTTCGTAGTTTCGACCATATTGCTCTTTGCCTCAATACCCTCATTTTCTTTTGCCGCAAAATAATAGGTAAGACCGGCCGTTCCATCCATGGTAGGCTCATTAGTAGCATAATCACCCACATCGTCGTGATAAACGGCTATCCCATTATTGAAATCGGAATACAAATCAGCCTTCCTTAAAGATTTACCAGCCCTCTCCTTGAAAACACTGTTATAGACAGGCCCGTCAACCAAACCACCATATGTAAGATCTCCCTTTATAACCGTATATGAGGAGTGCGGCGAATCGGGATAATCTCCAATATACGGTACCCCGACAATCATAGAAGTTCCCCACGGGTTACAACCCAACAACCAATCGCGCAAAGCCGCCTCCATTTCAACATAAGTGGAATCAGAGGTAGCTTTATTATATAGTCTGGCTTGAGTTATTGCAGCTGAAACAAGGTTATTGGAACACCATAAATATGGAATACCGTTCATAAAGGGATCCTCTCCTGCCCTGTTCTTTAAATCCTCCAAACCCATCTTCATAAATGCCCTGTATTTTTGAGCTTTTATATTATCAGAAGAGTTAGCCATATAATAATGGCCTAAATTAATAAAGGGATAAAATTGATAATGGCGTCCGCGTCCTATTTCCATCCATGGAGAAACAGGCTCAAGTTCACCCCAATAATCTGCCTTTTTAGCCCAATTAGGATCCTTTGTGTAATTATAGAATGTAGTGGCTGCCAACTCTATATCATCGGTATAAGTATCCTCTTCATAAAAATAGGGAGATGAAAGACAAGCCGTTTGAGTATTACCTGGCCTCTCCTCGGCAAACTTGTAGGCCTGATTAGCCTTTAACTGCATTATCTTTGACATCCTCGGATCCATATTTTTAAATACCACAGAACCGAGAGCAAAAGCAGAGGCAAATTTTCCGGCGACCGATGCCACTCCTGTTGTCCTGTTTACCCATTTTCCAAGACCTTGAGGCTTACCTGTAACAAAATAAACAGGTCTTCCCTTTCCAGGTCCCCATCCATAATCAACCTTATCCCGATAGGGTAATCTAAAACCGGCATGATCACGGTCATCTGCAATCTGAGCAAACATAACCTTATCATCGGGATTCATCTTTATAAGCCACTCCAAACCCCATTTAGCCTCATCCAAAATATCTGGTATGCCATTGGAGCCTCTCTTGCCGCGAGCATCGTATTCATCCTTAAAAATAGATTTATCTTTTTGTTCCATATAAGCAAAAAGGAGATGGTATGTAGCTGTAGCGGAAGTTGTCTGATACTGAAGATAATCTGTAGCATCGTGCCATCCGCCCCTTACATCAATCTTTTCACCACTTCTCGTTGGATGATCGACAATATATCCGTCATCCTGGTGACACAAAGTATCAGTATATGGATTATAACCGCATCTCTGCTGCCTCATATAGGTAAGAAGGTAGTCTGAAAGACCGTCATAAACGTCAGGAGCTATCCTAAAAAGAGGAGATTTAACTCCGTTGCATATCACATAATAGGCTCCATTGCCACAAACTTTTGAAAAATCTAACCTGTACCCTGCAGCAAGGCCCCACTTGGAGGCCTCCTTTTTTTGAGGCACACCAACATAAACAACCTCATCCGAAACAGCTCTGCAAACTTTAAACGTATCTGCCTGAACAGCAGAAGAGGAAATATATACGGCAACT
This sequence comes from uncultured Muribaculaceae bacterium, assembly GCA_964571395.1. GTDB lineage: Bacteria > Bacteroidota > Bacteroidia > Bacteroidales > UBA932 > Egerieousia. Next base: position 30,383 of record CAZNBA010000013.1, on the reverse strand, counting down.
TTTTTGTCGTATGGCAAGTAGCCTATTTGATTGATTCTCACCCAAGCATTCTCACCTGCAAATAATCCGGTAAGACATAACATGGAGAGCAAAAACAGCATTACAATCTTTCTCATACGTTTACAATTTTAATTAAATGTATATTACTTACCGCATATGACTGTATCATAAATTATTATAAAATAAAGGCAACAAATACACTTATTTATAAAATCAGGTACAGGCTACAATAAATATATACGTTTGTTTGGAAGTGTAAAAATAGAAAGAAAAATGCTGTTTTGCAAAGTATGGGGAGTACCCATATGTTTTTTGCATCAACTATTTTTTTGCACCCTGAGCTATTTCTTTCCCAGGAAAACCTGCTTTTGTCAAAGCCTCCGCCAGTTGAGCTTTAGTTACCTTCGTCTGATCATATTTAAACCATACGGTCTTTTCAGGAACAGAGATCTTTAGATCCTTAACCCCCTTTACAAAGGGCAGGTTCGCCTCAAGTTTCTTTTTACAATTATCGCAATCAATACTTGGAACAGAAAATGTTATCTCTGCAACATTATTCTTGTTGTTTTGAGCTTGAATTCCCTCAAATGAGAAAAGCATTAGAGCAGCAAACAAAACGGCTGCCAAAATTTTAATTCGTTTCATACTTATATTATTTAAAAAAACTATTTCTTCCAAATTGTAAGACGTATACCTCCATAAACCATGGTACCCATAAGAGGTCCCCATACCATTGCGGCATTGAAATTCTGAGAATACGGATGTTCTGCATCTAAAATAGGGTTTTTCTGTTTATAGTTGGTAAGATTCTCAGCACCGATATATATGTCGAGGTTCTTAAACTTTCTTGTCACCTGAGCATATAACATAGGATATACCGATGTATTTCCTCCTCCCATAAACTGAGGTTTTTCTACAGGCCCGTTAATTTGAGTGGTAAAATCGAATACCCATTTGTTCATCGGCGTAGAATATTGAAGATTCACAACACCCTTATATTTACTTGTCAAAGGTCTGTTTACAAGGCCTTGGCTATCCATAGTTACTTTGGCATTTGTATATCTGAAGGTAAATAGCGCTGTGAAACGCTTAATAGGTTCAAGAGAAAGGTCTACCTGGTAAGTATCTGTGTAAGAACGCCCATGACAATTATAAATTGTTACGTATTGGGAATTTTTATCCCAATCTACAATCACCTGATCATTGAATTGAGTTCTGAAATAATCGAAACTCAAATAGGAATTCTCCCCGGCACCGAGTTTGAAATGCTGTGTAAGATTACCCCCAAATGTCCAGGCATCCTCCATTTTAAGCTCCTCCTGAATATTTATCTGACGGCCGTTCGACAAAACACCAAGATTATCTGTAATTACATCTGAAAAACGGTAGCCTCTCCCGGCAGTCGCTCTTAAGATAAGATTCTCCGTAAATGAATACTTAATATTCGCCCGCGGGGCAAAAATCCAACCGTTCACAGAATGATAATCAGCTCTAACTCCGGCAACGAGAGTCAATTTACTCCCGTCATAGGTATATTCACCATACACACCACCCATTTTATCGTTTCTTCCGAGTACTTCATTACCAATTGCTTGAACAACTGGATTATTTGAATTGAAGGCATACATCTTATAATCGGCATTCACCTTATCGAGTTGAGCACTTGCTCCAAAGGTAAGTTTATGCTGTTCTGTTATCTCTTTTCTGTACATGGCATTAAAAAAGGCCATATTCTGATACCCGTTAAAATATTTTGCCCCATAGCTCGATTTCATATCATAATAGGAGTAATCGGCAACAAATGCAATATTATCGCCCTGATCCTCAGATAATGGAATTCCCAATTTCATATAACCGGTAATACCTGAATTATGAATCTGTGTCCCCCATATTCCCTTATTATAGGCCTCATGAATATTAACATCATTCATCCCCTTGCTGTAATCCTTTTGGCCTCCTACCCTGATATCATTCAGGGCTTTTAGTCCAAATCTCAACTGAATATTATTCTTAAAGAGATACAGCCACCTATTATCTATATTGAACTGCTTTGATAGCGGCTCATCCATAAATCCATCGCTGTTGCCATCATGCTTCATGGCATCATAAGAGAGATGCCCCATTACAACAGTGCTCAATTTATCGTTCAACTGAAGAGAAGAGGCAACATTAGCCTCAGTCCTCAAATTGCTGTTCCCAAACAGATTCAGATAAAAAGGCTGCTCGGCAGTAGGTTTTCTGTGTTCCATATTGATTTGGCCCGTGATAGCCTCAAGCCCATTGGTGACAGAAGAGGGACCTTTAGCAATCTGAATACTCTCAAGCCATTGTCCTGGAATATAGGTAAGTCCAAAAGGAGACTCAAGTCCCCTCATTACAGGCCTGTTCTCATCCAGCATTTGGGTATAAATGCCTGAGAGACCAAGTAATTTTATCTGCTTTGCACCTGAAACAGCATCAGAGTAGCCTACGCTAACACTTGCAGAATTTTCAAAACTTTCGGCGAGACTGCAACAAGCCATCTTGCAAAGGCCTGCAGTGCTTATTACCTCAGTTTTGATTGTCGACCCCTTGGTCAGATAGTTGCCACTTACACGACCTGTCACGGTAACACTATTTAAAGAATTCTCCTCATCAAAAAGATTGAACTCAATAGCCTTTCCACCACTCACTAAAATAGTATCCTTTGTGTAACCTACATAAGAAGCTATTAGAGTGGCCTTACCACGAATACCCTCAATCATGAAAGAACCGTCAGCTTTTGTCATCACCGCCGTTTTACCCTCCATCCATGCCACAGAAGCAAACTCCAAAGGCGTTTTTTGCCCCTCTTTTTTACTATAATTCACTTTACCCTCCACCTTATAGGCAAAAAGCGGCTGCATGCAGGCAAAAGAGGCGAGTATGAATAGCCCAAAAACTTTATATTTAATATTATTTTGAAAATTTATGTAAAATCTCATATTATGTATTATTAATTTATGTAATTTATTTACCCATCTGCTCCTTCATCCGGAACAGCAATGCAAAAACATCTCTTTAATTCATAATGCCTTTGCATCAATTCAAATAATCATAAAATGTCACGCAGCGATAAGTCGCAATTGATGCCAGCGCGGCATATTTATAATGACCGAAAAGGGCCTACGAACAATGTGTCTAAACACATTGTTGATAATAAATAAGTTACGTTAAATTAAAAACTGTGAAATGACAGGAAGAGAGACCTGAGAAACAATTGGTGCATCACCTCTGCAATAGGCAAAATGTTTAGCGCCAAAATGCTCCGGATCGCTTTTAAAAGAGGATATATCATCTGAAAGTACCGCGATACATAATAAAGAGGGTGCCGAAAGTATTTGGCAATCCTGAATTTTCTGCTCATGAGAAAGTACAAATGCAGTGGTCTTGCAACAATGTCCGTCGTGCTGATATACCGATGTGTTTGCCATACTCCCTATCTCTTTGATGGAACCGTCGGAAAGATGCTGATGCAAATGTCCGGGTACTGCCATATGGGTATGAGTATATAAATTGCCGTGCGTATCTATATGAGAATGAGCGTATGAACATGGAGACTCTCCAAAAAAAACAATAAGTTTCCTTGTTCCGTCATGAGAACATTCATGAAGTCCCATTCCCATGCTTGCAATCATATACATAACAAGCAGAGAAAGAGATAGACAAAAAGTTATTATTTTTTTTACTCTTTTCACAAGCAACTATTTATGTTGCAAATATACTAACTTTTAAGAAAAAAGCTACCAGTTACTCATTATTTACTGTTTTACGCAGCAGGCTGACGTTATTGGCTATCCACAGAACGAATGGTTGATGTAGATAATCAGCGGCATACAAATTAATCGCACCGCAAAATGTCATAAACGGCCTCGATATCCACATTTTCTCTGATATGTGCCGCCAATTTATTATACTGCTCCTCCTTGAATGTTGCATAATCCGCAACCTTATGCGCAAGAGCCTTTGAATGAGGAGCAAGCAACGCCTCAATAATAGGGGCATTATCGAGAATTCCATGCAAATATGTTCCCATGCATCTTTCGTTCACAAAACAGCCATCACTGCTACCATCATCAAGAAGATTTAGGGGCGATGCTGCAACTGCCGACTCCTTATTTATTGAGGAGATACCCATGTGTATCTCATAACCACGAAACACATTTTGCCCAAGACATTGCGGCCCATCCAATATATCACCAGAATTATCGGAACTTTTACCTCCGCAAAGGGGCATCGAACCTTGTTCACATGTAAGCTCACTTTTGAATAAAATTTGGCGAGTACGCTTCTCCCCGCTCATTATCGTACTCACCGGAAGCAGACCAAGCCCGGGAAGACGCTCAATATCTCCTTCAACATGTTCCGGATCACAAACCTCCTCACCCATTATCTGATACCCTCCACAAATACCAAAAACAGTCGCACCTCCTCTGTAAGCCTTAATGATAGCAGCAGCTACACCGTTTTTACGCAACTCATATAAATCGTCGAGAGTACTTTTGCTGCCAGGAACTATTACTATATCGGCCTTTTCAATCTCCTCAGTGTTATTTGAGTAAAACAAACGAACACGATCATCCCGCTCCAAAGTATCAAAATCGGTAAAATTCGAGAGATGCCTTAAAAGAACAACTGCAACTTTTATCCTGCCAGAATCATTGCCAGCACTTCTGTTCTTACTCTCAAGAGAGACAGAATCCTCCTCCTCTATATGAATATCGCTAAAATGAGGAATCACACCCAGCACTGGAATACCGCACAATTTTTCAATCATCCTCTTTCCCTCCTCAAAAAGGCGACTATCACCTCTGAACTTATTAATTATAATACCTTTAACAAGTTCTCTCTCTTGAGGGGTCATTAGCATTATTGAACCATACACACTTGCAAACACTCCCCCTCGCTCAATATCGGCTACAAGAATAACACGCGCCCCCGCATGAATGGCCATAGGCATATTTACAATATCCACCTCTCTTAAATTAATTTCGGAGACACTGCCTGCCCCCTCCATAACTATAGGATTGTATTTTGTACTCAGCCTGTCAAATGCAGCATTAACCTCATTTCTAAGCTCTTCACGGCCCTCTTTTCTAAAATAGCTATATGCGCTCTGATTCCCGGCAGGCCGTCCGTTTAAAACAACCTGAGATGTATGATCCGAGCTCGGTTTAAGCAGTAATGGATTCATATCGGTAGAACATGGTACTCCTGCAGCTTCGGCCTGAACTGCCTGAGCCCTGCCAATCTCCAAGCCATCAGGAGTAGCATAGGAGTTAAGAGCCATATTCTGAGCCTTAAACGGAGCAGGATGATAACCGTCCTGCCTAAAAATTCTACAAAAGCCCGCTGCAACTACGCTCTTTCCAACATCGCTGCCGGTACCTACAAACATCAAAGGAGCAAGTTGCCTTACAGTACCACGACATCCCCTCTCAATCTTTCCCATATCAGTTTCAATATCACTATAATTCATACGCCTGTAATTAATTTTTACCAATTATGATAACCACTTTACAATCATATTCCGTTACCTCTATTTATTATCTTTCATATATCTGAAACTTTTCCAACGCTCCTCATCACAGCCAACAGTCAACACGCTGAATCGAGCCATTACAAAAAGAAGATCGGAAAGTCTGTTCAAAAAGATTGCCACCTCTTCAGGCACCCTGTCAACCCTGTTCAGACTACACAACCTGCGCTCTGCACGCCTTGCAATTGTCCTTGCAATATGAAGTTGGGCCGATATAACCGTACCCCCCGGTAATAGAAAATGACTATTATCTCCTATTTCAGCAGAAAAATTATCTATTAAAATCTCGCAATAACTGCACATCTCCTTCCCAAACTTATTCGGATTATCTTTACGCTTGAGATCCGGTGTTGCAATAATACTCATAACGGACATCAGTTCTGTCTGAATCTTTTTTAAAGGCTCACTTAGGTACTCAACAGCATAAATAATCTCCTGAGATTCCTGCCTTTCACCCTCTCCATCCGCCACTTTAACTCTCTTTTCGAGGGTTTCGGTTATCAAAGCTCGTACAAGACCTATCACTGAATTAAGTTCATCAATGGTTCCATTAACCTCTATGCGAATATCATCCTTATCCACGCGTTCCCCGCCATGAATACCAGTTTTACCTCTGTCTCCTCCCTTTGTATAAATTCTTGCCATAATCAAAACAAATTGAGCGGATTAAACTCTCCCCAATATAGATGTGTATAGCCCGCAATAAGATTATTATATCTGAGTAATTTAGTTCCCGTAATGCCGCCACTTGCATTATAAACAGCAACCACCGAATCCTCCGCATCATTGGTCTCCAAATTAGAATAATGAAACTCATGACCTCTCACCTCAATGCCGTTGTATACAAACCTTCGATAACCGATATGCAGGCGCATACCCTCCATTGTCGCCTTATCATGCAAAACCGCACACATTGGATACTCTTTACCCCTATCACCTTCACGGGAGATTCCCGCAACAGTATCACACAAATACATCATTCCTCCGCACTCCGCCAGCATTTTGCCACCGGCCAAAACATACTCTCTTATAGACTTCCTCATCTTAGTATTAGCCGAAAGTTTTTCCAGGAAAAGCTCGGGATAGCCGCCAGGTAGATAGACAAAATCCGATCCCAGTAGCGAATCATCCCTCATAGGAGAAAAATAGGTAACATCACCCAAACTCTCCAAAACCGCAATATTTTCCCTATATGTAAAGTTAAAGGCCTCATCCCTCGCCACTGAAATTCTGACTCTTCTCTCTGCTTGTCTGCCAATCTCTTTACAATTGTCTACTCCTCCGCACATGCTGCCATCACAGGAATCAACTACGCCGCAGGCAACTGCAACACATTGGAACGGCCTTGTATAAAAGCTCAAAATTGCCTCTATCTCCACATGCTCCTCAATACTATCTGCCAATCTATCTATAAACTCGCTTAATCCAAATTCGTCATCAATAGAAAGTCCGAGATGCCTCGACGGTATCTCAATCCGGCTATCCTTTGGAATATACCCGAACGACCTCACGCCCACAGACTCACAAGCCTCTTTCAGCATACTGTAATGAGACTCTCCTCCTACCCTATTAAATACAACCCCTGCAATTTCAACCTCCTTTCGAAAATTTTTAAACCCTGCAATTAGCGGAGCAACAGAATAGGCACAAGATTTTGCATTAACCACAAGCAAAACAGGTATATGCAATATCCCGGCAATCTGAGCACTACTGCCAGCCATTTTGTCATAACCATCATACAAACCCATAACTCCCTCAATAACACATCCATCAGACACAGCACCATATTTATTATACAGTACCTCGATATGTTGTTCAGACTGCATGAAGCTATCCAAATTCACAGATAAACCGGCTTCGGCAAAGCCATCACATCCAGCCGCAATTGAATGATACTTGGTATCGATATAATCAGGGCCGCATTTAAAGGGCTGAATCTTCATTCCACGTCTGCTCAACGCCCTGATAAGGCCGAGCGTAAGAGTGGTCTTTCCACTGCCTGAAGAGGTGGCCCCAATTAATATTTGTGGAATTACTTTTTGCATAGCGCAAATTTACATCATTTTAATATAATAAATTCTGTTATCCACCTCTCAATGCAAAAAAGAAGCTGCAACTGATTCAACACCTAAGCATCTTCAAAAAAATCTAAAATGCTATTTTAATTATACTTCCATAAGGAGAAAGGGCAGAAAAAGCCTGCTCTGGGTTGATAAGACCGGCATATAATTGTGCACAAATAATTACACCTCCATGAGTAAACACAAGCACATTTTTGTGTCGAAGTACCGGCAAATTGCGAACCTCCTCTATAAAGGAGGAGACTCTGACATACTGCTGTTGAAACGACTCACCGCCTGTCGCACTCACATGCAAATAATCATCATACCACTCCTGAAGACGCGGATCTTTAATCTCATCAAAGGCATGCATCTCCCACTCTCCAAAATCTATCTCCATTATTCTGCTCTCCACAATACACTTATCTCCACGCTGCAACTCCGAACATTTCTCCTCCATAACACTGCTCTTGTACAATTGCGAAACTCCGGAATCATATCCGCAATAGTCAGCCAACATACGGCATCTCTGTAACGGGCTGCAATATACACTGTCAAAACCGCCCTCCGATAACTTCATATCAGCCAATCTTGCCTTAACAGCCTTTGCCTCCTCAATAAAGGTTCTTTTTAAAGGCACATCTGTCTGCCCATAACAAATGCCTGGGAGAACATCTACCGAAGTATGTCTGACAAAGAAAAAATTCATAGCATTTTATATACAACTGTGAACAATAGCGGAAGCGCCAAGATAAAATGAGAGTTCACACAGCAAAAACATTGCTCCGCAACAATCACCCGTATATCCGCCTATCTTAACTTTCATAAATAAAACCAGCAAAACAAAAAACACAAAGGGAAGAATTGCAGCCGGCCATAAAATCTTCGGTACCAAAAAATAAAACAGCAAGGCGGCAAAGAGAAAATTCAGAATAATATTAAAAATCGGCATTCTATTATAAATCACCTTGGCTTTACTCTCCTCAACCCTTCTTACATAGGGCAAAAAATTGATTATCTGAGAAGCCACAGTTTTGGAAAAGATATCTCCAACAAAGAGAATAAATGGGATAACCTCCAAAGGCAAAGAGGAGAGAGTAAATATTATCAAAATATAGTACAGAATCAAACCTATTACACCGTAACTTCCTATATGAGAATCCTTCATAATCTCCAATCTGCGCTCGCGAGTGGTGCCACCTCCAAAACCATCGCAGAAATCGGCAAGCCCGTCTTCATGCAAAGCACCTGTCATAAGTAACCTTACGACAAGGGCAATCAACACCGAAATCGTTACCGGAAAAAGAAATGTTGCAGCATAAAAGAACAATGACATAGAGGCCCCTGTTAAGATTCCCGCAAAGGGCCACCAATTCACCACATTCTTGAACTTGTCGGAAGGTACCGACACTACCCTCCAGAAAGGCAATCTGGTAAAAAACATAAGGGCCGCCATTAATGAATTCATGCTAAAAATATTTTGTAATGGCCGCATCCGAGAAGCTTGCCATCTCATTTATCATTCTTACCGCGCTGTCTACGATAGGATAGGCACATATCGCCCCTGTCCCCTCACCAAGCCTGAACCCAAGACTCAAGAGAGGTCTTGCACCCAACAAATCGAGCACTTTTCTATGACCGGTTTCATCTCCGCAATGGCCGAAAATAGCATACTCCTTAACAAGAGGATTAATCTGTACGGCTGCAAGCATACAATTTGTCATAATGAACCCATCGACAAGAACCAGCATCTTCAACTCCGCAGCACGCAACATTGCTCCAATGGTCATTACCATCTCATAACCTCCGAACCATCTGATAACCTCCTTTACATAATCAATATTACCTCCTGACAAATAACCCTTCCCGCAATCGGAAGAGCCACCATACAACTTTGAAAAAAAGGTTCCCTCCGTACGCTCATAATTTTCCGCACTTCTAAGAAGAATTTCAATTTTATGGCGGAGTCCCTTGCCTTCAACACCGCTTCCGGCACCAATACATTCCGTTAATGGAATATTCCCAAAATAGCTCATCCAAATTGAGGAGGGAGAGGTATTTCCTATGCCCATCTCGCCAAAACAGATGACATTGCAGCCCGTAGCATGAATTTTATCCACCACATCTGCTCCCCTTTCGATACAAAGATCCATCTCATTAGGAGTCATTGCAGGACCATGAAGAAAATTGCGAGTACCTCTCCCCACTTTCATCTCAACTACACCACATCCTGCAGGAAAATCAAAATCTACCCCACTATCCACCACGGTCAGTTTAAACCCATGCTGCCTGCAAAGAAAATTTATGCCGGCGTGTCCTTTTAGAAAATTTCCTACCTGTTGCCATGTAACCTCCTTGGGAGAAAGACTTACACCCTCCTCCGTAACACCGTGGTCTCCAGCAAAAACAACATGGTTCGGACTTTTTAGAGCTGGAGAAAGAGTCTGCTGTACAAGCCCAACCTGGAGAGCCAACTCCTCCAAAACACCCAAAGAGCCCTTTGGCTTTGTCAGATTATTAATTTTATCTATCAAGGCCTCCCTAATTCCACCATCGGGCTTCACAATATTAAAATCTCTCATCATATCTCTATTTAAAAATTTATTTCCTTCCCTTTCCAAAGAGTCTCTTTTTTACAGCTTTCACCCTCATCTTACATCATCTTATTTTTCCTATATCTCATTATATATTAATACTTTACCCTCCCAACCAACTCTTCTTTCTCTTTATTTCAACTTCATTGGTATACCACTTGCCATTAAATAAACAGTATCGCATTGTGCAGCCACAAACTGATTGAACCAACCCATAATATCAGTAAATTGCCTTTGTAAATAATTATTAGGAACGCCACCCATCCCTATCTCATTTGTGACAAAAATAAAGGTGGCATCCTGCTTTATCAACTGTAAGAACTCCTCCTTAAGTCTCTCAAGAGTTTTGTTTACAATCTCCTCCCCCCTATACGCACCATCCCCATTTCCATCCCCATTTCCATCCCCATTTCCAT
>CAZNBA010000013.1:0-19656 GCA_964571395.1 uncultured Muribaculaceae bacterium | reverse complement strand
CCATCCCCATTTCCATCCCCATTTCCATCCCCATTTCCATTTCCATTCTCATTCACCCTCACATTCCCGGTTGCATCTCCGTTACCACTTTTATTCCTCTCTACAAAACTGAGGTCAAAGAAGAAATTGGTGGCCCACAACGTAAGACAATCCACCAGAACAACACGCCCTTCAAAATTGTGATGACTCAAATAACGCTCCTCCTCTATATTGGTCCAACAATCTCCCCTGCGGGCCTTATGTGCCACCACCCTTTGGGCAAATTCCTCATCCCAGATATGAGCGGTTGCAAGATAGACTGGGCCACTCTCCTTACCAGATCCTGATTCGGCATGAGAGAGTTCAAGGGCCATCTTTTCAGCAAAAGAACTTTTACCGGAACGCTGGCCGCCTGTCACTAAAATTATATTTCTCATGTGAGTATTAAAATTGGTCTGCAAAACTAACAAAAAAAACAATAATCAGTAGTATCTTTGTATCTTTAAAGTAACCAAATGCAGCAATCCTTTTTTAAAATAATTTATCCACAAACGGACAAACTTTCTGCAATACGCAATGCGCTCACCGATGCCCGCGACAACGGCATCTGCACTGTCATTACAAATAACAAGGATTACGCAACTTTGCATGGCGGCATTTTGTCCGACATAAAACTTTTCTGCTTCGATATGGACTCCACAATCACTAAAATCGAAACCATAAACTCCATTGCAGCCCATATCAACAAAGAGGCAGAAATCAGCAAGATAACCGAGATGACAATGAGAGGTGAGATGGATTTTGAGGAAAGTTTCAGGAAAAGAGTGGCGATGCTGCGTGGAACGAGTGTCGGGGTACTGGAAGAATTAGCCGCCTCGGTGCCTGTTGCCGAGGGATTGGAAGAGCTGATGAACTATCTGAAGAGTAGAAATATTGTTACTGCAATCATTACAGGCAATTTCAACTGTTTTGGCATTGCCCTGCAAAAACGTTTCGGCTTCACTCATATTTTCACCTCCTCCCCCGAGGTATACAGCGAGAAGCAAAATGGCAACAAAACGGGGAAAAGTGTCCTGAGCGGTAAAATACAAGGAGAGATAATCGACGGCAAACGTAAAAAGGAGATTATGCTTCATCTGTGCAATACAATTGGAATTACACTGGAGCAGGCGGCAGTGGCTGGAGATGGAGCCAACGATATTCCCATGATGCAGGCCGCCGGAACAGCAATAGCATACAACGCAATTACAGCTAAATGCAAAATCGATTTTTTAAGAGATATTTAGAACACAATTACTATTTTTGTAAAAAACATTGAATAATTTTTAAAATCACATATATGTCAGAAAACGCACTTCTCGCCGTCTCACCGGTAGATGGCAGATACAGAAAACAGGTAGAAAACCTTACCGAATATTTTTCCGAATATGCTCTTATAAGATACAGAGTGCGGGTTGAAATAGAATACTTTATAGCTCTGTGCAATATACCTTTGGAGCAGTTAAAAGGATTTAATGTTAAAAAGAACGAGGCAAAACTTAGAAAGATATATTTAGATTTTTCGCCTGCTGACGCAGCAGAGGTAAAAGAGATAGAAAAGGTAACGAATCATGACGTTAAAGCCGTAGAATATTTTATAAAAAAACACTTCAAAGCGAACAAATGGGATAAATACTCGGAGTTCGTTCATTTCGGGCTTACATCGCAGGATATAAATAACACAGCCGTTCCGCTCAGTATAAAAGAGTATATGGAAGAGGTATATATGCCAACTCTTAAAGAGGTTACAGATATTTTAAAGGGTTATGTTAAGGAGTGGAAAAATGTACCGATGCTTGCACATACGCACGGGCAGCCGGCATCACCTACAAGGCTCGGAAAGGAGATTGATGTTTTTGCAGCAAGGGTTGAAGAGCAGGTTCGGTTGCTTAAGACTATTCCGTTTTCTGCAAAATTCGGAGGTGCAACCGGCAACATGAATGCGCATTACGTTGCATATCCGAGTATCAAGTGGGACAATTTTGCAAATGAATTTGTAAAAAGTCTCGGGCTCAAACGCTCCCACCCCACTACTCAAATTGAGCATTACGACAATCTTGCAGCTCTGTTTGATAATTTAAAGAGAATCAATACCATATTTATTGACATGGCCCGCGATATATGGAACTATATCTCAATGGGTTACTTTATGCAAAAGGTAAAAGCCGGCGAGATAGGGTCTTCTGCAATGCCGCACAAGGTAAATCCTATTGATTTTGAGAATGCAGAAGGTAACCTCGGAATTGCAAATGCACTCTTTACACATCTTGCCGGCAAACTGCCTATTTCGAGAATGCAGCGTGACCTCACAGACTCCACAGTGATACGCAATGTCGGGGTACCGCTCGCCCACACAAAAATCTCTTTCAATTCTCTCAAAAAGGGGCTCGGAAAACTTATTTTGAATGAGGAAAAACTTAATGCAGATCTGGAAGATAACTGGGCTGTAGTGGCAGAAGCCATACAAACGATATTGCGCCGCGAGGGTTACCCTAATCCATACGAAGCGTTGAAATCGCTTACAAGAGGGCACAAAATCACGAAGGGTGATATTGAGGAGTTCATTAAGAACCTCAACGTTAACGACAAAATAAAAAAAGAACTCGCGCACATCACACCTCAAAACTACACAGGCCGGTAAACATAACATCTTTATTTATAAAATGCCCAAACCATTAAAAATGACCACAAAACATATAATAATCAATGGAGATAGTCGTAGAATGAACGATATAAAGGATAAATCCGTTCATTTAATAATTACATCTCCTCCTTATTGGCAACTCAAAGATTATGGTGCGGACAATCAAATAGGATTCAATGATAGTTACGAGGAATATATTAATCACCTGAATCTGGTATGGAAAGAGTGTTTCCGCGTTCTGCACGATGGTTGCCGCTTGTGTATTAACATAGGCGACCAATTTGCAAGATCCGTTTATTACGGACGTTATAAAGTTATTCCTATCCATTCGGAAATTATCCGTTTTTGCGAAACTATCGGCTTTGACTTTATGGGACAAATAATTTGGCAAAAGACGACTACAATGAATACTACCGGAGGTGGTGCTGTTATGGGTAGTTTTCCATATCCGCGTAATGGCATTGTAAAACTTGATTTTGAATATATTTTGTTATTTAAGAAACAAGGCGACGCCCCAAAACCGACATCAGAACAGAAGGCAGATGCGGCAATGACAAACGAAGAATGGAATAGTTATTTTAGCGGACATTGGTATTTTAACGGAGCAAAACAAGACAAACATTTAGCCATGTTCCCTGAAGAGTTACCTCATCGCTTGATTAAGATGTTTTCATTTCCAAATGAGTATATCTTAGATCCATTCATGGGTAGCGGGACAACAGCCATAGCGGCAAAGAACCTTCAACGCAATTCAATCGGCTATGAAATTAACCCGGATTTTATTTCAATCATAAAAGAAAAAATAGGGCAGAGCAGTATCTATACAACTTCTGAAATTCAAATAATAAAACAAAATACAGACATCCGTTTTGAATCAGAAATTGACTCCTTGCCTTATCGCTTTATTGATACTCACAAAATTGACAAAAAGATAGACATAAAAAAATTACAATTCGGGTCCAAAATAGACTCACATAGTGCTGCCAAACGAGAAAAATTGTTCACAGTAAAAGAAGTGATTAGCCCTGAACTAATAAGACTTAATAATGGACTTATTATTAGACTAATAGGAATAAAACAGGACCCACAGATAAATGGTAGAGCATCTCAGTATTTAAAAGAAAAATTATTAGGAAAAAGAGTCTTTTTAAAGTATGATGAACAAAAATATGATAATCAAAATAATTTAATGGCATATCTGTATCTTGAAAATAAAACCTTTATAAATGCTCATTTGCTAAAAGAAAAATTAGCCACAGCCGACACCTCTATCAATTATAAATATAAAAATAAACGGAAAGAAAGAAATTGCAAATAAAGAAGTTATTGACAAAATTAAAAAAGAAATTGAAAAATTAAGTTAAATTAATCATACAATAATTAAAAAAATATGACCATGAAAAAGTTCCTTATAATATTATTTGTTGCTTTTTCTGCAGCTGCAACGGCACAGAGTAAAAAAGCAATATCGCAACCCTCTTACGATAAATATTTTACACCGGAGAGAATGAGAATAGACTTGGTATTTGCAGGCGATGCAAAGTCGCAGCACATATATCTCGACGGGCTAAAAAAAGAATCGACATGGAGTGGTTCAAAAGTTAATTTGATTGATCCGTTTCAATATGGGGAATACTATCTCGAGGTAAGAGAGATGGTTCCTGCAGCAAAGGGCGATACAGTTCTTGTAGCAGGCAATATAATTTACTCAAAAGGATTTAATACCCTGTTTCAAGAGTGGAGAACTACGGTTGAAGCAAAAGAATTACAACGCGCTTTCAACAGTGCATACTGGATTCCGTACCCTAAACATCCGGTACAGATAAGCGTATCTGAGAGAGTAAAAGCAACAGGTAAGTTCAACAGAATCTTCTCGATGAGGGCAGACCCAAAGGATAAACTCATCAACTGCGAGAAGGAGAATCATTTCAAAGTTGATACTATCCTATATAATGGCAACATCTCCAATAAAATGGACCTGCTATTTGTAGCAGAGGGCTATACGGCAGAGCAGATGGATAAGTTTAAGGCCGATGTGCAAAAGATGGCAGATTACCTCTTTACAATGGAACCATATAAAGGAAGAAAAAACGATATCAATATATGGGCTGTTGAATCAATCTCCCAAGAGCAAGGCCCTGACATTCCGCATCACGATATTTGGAAAAACACGGCAGCTTGCTCCAATTTCTTTACATTCAGAACAGACCGTTATCTCACCGCACCTAACCAACAGCTTATCTGCAAATTAGCATCGAATGCGCCATGTGATGCACTATATGTACTTGTAAATACAGATAAATACGGAGGTGGCGGAATATATAATTTCTATGGACTTTGCGCATCGGACGGAAGATTTAATAAAGAGGTCTTTATTCATGAGTTCGGGCATAGTTTCGCCGGTCTTGGCGACGAGTATTTCGACTCTTCAACAGCATACGACGAGGAGTTCTACAATCTAAAAACAGAACCTTGGGAACCAAATATTACAACTCTCGTAGATTTTGGAGCAAAATGGAAAGGGATGCTTAAAAAAGGTACGCCGATACCTACTCCTGCTACAGATGTAAAATCAGATGAATTAGGCGTTTATGAAGGTGGAGGATATATGACTAAAGGTATTTTCAGGCCAAGAATGGATTGCAGAATGAAGACCAATACTTCAAAAGATTTTTGTCCGGTTTGCCAGAAGGCGATTAGCGATATGATTGACTACTATTGTAAATAGACAGTACTATAAATTCACATGTTATGCCCTCTAAAAAATCCTCATTTACATCATTATGCTGCTAAAACAGTACAAATATTATCTCTTTGATATTGACAGAACGCTTTGGGATTTTGACTCTAATGCTTGTAAAGCAATCTCCAAACTTATTTGTGAATACAACCTATATAAGGAACTAGGGATTGAGGACCACGACGAATTTTACGAAAAATACGATCTCGTAAACAAAATCTGGTGGGACAAATATGAGATTGGAGAGATTACAAAAGAATATCTAAGAGTGGTCAGATTTTATGAAGCATTTAAACTATATAATTCATGTAACCGCTGTTCCGATAAACGGTTACATGAACTTAGCAAAGCTTTTAGCGAAAAATATCTCGATTACATGATCACCGAAACTACTCTTATGCCCGGTGCAAAAAGGGTTCTGAAAACTCTTAAGGAGGAGGGATCCTATATCGGGGTACTATCCAACGGCTTTAAAGAGGTTCAATATAATAAAATCAATAATTCGGGCATCGGTAAATATTTCAGCGGCATAATCATTTCTGAGGAGGTGGGTATACACAAGCCATGCCCTCCAATCTACAAAACAGCCATTAAAGTACTTCTCGAAAACGAGCTGAAAGAAAAAGGGATAGAGGGAAATATTACAG
Source organism: uncultured Muribaculaceae bacterium (assembly GCA_964571395.1). Taxonomy (GTDB): domain Bacteria; phylum Bacteroidota; class Bacteroidia; order Bacteroidales; family UBA932; genus Egerieousia. The sequence continues at coordinate 13,607 of CAZNBA010000013.1, read as the reverse complement.
ATGCCGATATTAAAAGTGCCAAAAAGTATACATTAATGGTAGGTGATGATTTTGAAAAGGATATTGAGGGGGCACAAATCTATGGCATAGATCAGTACTACTACAATCCCAAAAGGAAACTGTGCAACGGCGGACCAACTTATGAATCAGATAATCTGACAGATATTATTGATATTGCAAAGGGTAATATTTAAAAACTCCTCTCTCTCATTTTTGACGTATGATGAAGAGCTCCTCAGATGGATCGTGGAAAAAATACTGCTCTCTGGCAAATTTTTCAAGGCTGTCGCGATTTGAACTCAGCTCCTTAAATTTTTCTTCAGTCTTGATTATCGCCTCTTTGTAATATTTCTTTTGATTTTCCTGCTCAATCACTTCATGAAGGTCTGAGTACCACGATATCAAATTGTTAGTATCAAAAAAGAAGACCCATACAAGGAAGAAAAGAGTAACAAGAAGATATTTATTCTTGAGAATCTTTAAGAATTTACTCTCCCCCCACTCCTTTTTAGGCCATTTTGTAAGCAATTTGAACATATTTTTGCTATTTTTGGCGAAATTACTAATTATAATTTAAATCAAGGATATTTTGAAGAAAAGATTATTTGGAAGCATTGCATTTTTTCAACCCAATTTGACACAATGCTGGATTCTTGTTGCAATATTGGCTATTATAGGAACTATTATCTCCTCAGGTATCACGGTACTGATTGCTCTTGCAAAGGGGATAACAGTATCTGAACTAATATTGTCCATGAACGGGCTCGTCAGTTACCTGCTTCCGTTTATCCCGGTAGTTATTTTCCTATATTACATTGTACAATCATCAACTGCAAAGGCCGGCAGAAGAGAGCCGGTCGACAAGCCCAATTTAGGAAGAGTTAATCCGTTCTTTTTTATAGCTGCTATTTTTATGCTTACCTTCTCTGTAGGCTTTCTTATTGATCCGCTCTCTCTCCTTATAAAGGTTCCTCAGGCCCTGAAGGAGGCTCTTGAGAACCAACTCAATTCTATATCGGGGATACTTGCAATAGCTGTAGCTGCACCTCTTTGCGAAGAGTTCCTAATCAGGGGCATTATGACAAGAGGAATGCTCACTCACTACAAACCTGCAAAGGCAATTTTATGGGGAGCCTTTTTCTTTGCATTAATCCACATGAATTTGTGGCAAGGCATCTCCGCCTTTATCTTAGGGTTATTACTAGGCTGGATCTATTTTAAAACGCACTCCATATGGGCGGCGATATTTATTCATTTTATAAATAACAGCTCCTCCGCGCTATTATATAACCTGTTCCCAAACGGAGGCATGGATATATCATATATTAAAATAATGCCGACCGAACTTTACATTATCTGTTACGTGGCGGCAATAATATTAACCGCCGCACTCATTTTCTATCTGCAAAAACAGTTACCTCATAAGAATTTATTTACAGCAGAGCCAATACACGAAGGAATGGGATAGACAACCAAATACTATATATAAAGAAGACAATGAATAAATTATATCCGATAAAATTTAAAGCCGAACCACGTGAAAGAGTATGGGGCGGAAAATATCTTGTGAAAACTTTGAAAAAAGAGTTTGAAGAGGATCCTGAGAAAGGAGGTATAGAACAAATAGAAAATAAGAAGATTGGTGAAAGCTGGGAGATATGGAGTCTGTACGGTGGCGGCTCAATAGCCAAAAATGGTTTTCTCGCAGAAAACCCGATAGATGATATTATCGAAACATATATGGGAGACTTTATGGGCGAAGAGCTATTTCAATATTATCACGGGAACTTCCCTCTGATGGTAAAAATTTTGGATATACGAGACAGACTTTCAGTTCAATTGCATCCTGACGACACAACTGCCTTTGAGAGAGAAGATTCATATGGAAAAGCAGAGTTTTGGTACATTATGGAGGCAGAACCGGATGCAGAAATTTACATGGGGTTCAACCGGGACATGACCCCTCAGGAACTATATGACAGAGCTAAGAATGGAACTCTACAAGAGGTACTGAATATGATAAAACCAAAAAAAGGAGACTGCTTCTATATTGAACCTGGATGTGTCCACTCCGCAGGTAACGGAGTTGTGATTGCAGAGATTACGGAAAGTTCAGATATTACCTACCGTATATATGACTGGGGACGTGAAAACGATCCTAAAACTGCCCGTAAGATGCACTTAGAAGAGGCCATAGATATTATTAACTACTCCAAATACGATCAAGAAAGATTCTTCCAAAAAGAGGTAAAAGAGAGTCGATTGGTTGCAAACACAGAGTATTTCATGATCAAGACCATAAAACTTGAGCGTGAAATGAGCATTTTCCCGCTTCTTACAAACAGTTTCATAATTTATATCTGTACTCATGGCGCTGCTGATTTCAAAATGCATAACGGAGAGGTTTTCAACATAAAAGCAGGTGAAAGCATTCTAATTCCGGCAGGTATGGAGGATTTCCTTCTCATTCCTCAATTCCAAGAAACTTTTCTTATAGAGGCATACATGCCACCTGTACCGGAAGAGCACGATGAGTATATCAATGAGACCATTCATGAACACAATCATACTCACAAGTATGAATCTGATTACGAACATGATCATGAAGATTGTAGTTGCGGAGAGGATTGCAACAATAAGCACAGTTCCAGCAATTAAAAAAATAACTATGGAAGAGATAAGAATAGATAAATATCTTTGGGCTGTAAGAATTTTCAAAACACGATCCGATTCTGCAGAGGCATGCAAATCAGGACGAGTTACCGTTAACGGACAAAATGCAAAGTCCTCAAAAGAGATTAAAAAGGGTGATAGAATAGAGATAAGAAAGGGGGCTGTTCATTATGAGTACATAGTAGCAGAACCTCTCGATAAAAGAGTTGGAGCACAGCTTGTTGAAAAGTATCTCACAAATATTACCCCACAAAGCGAACTCGACAAACTTGCCGCACCTATTGAATCATTCTTTGTAAAACGAGACAGAGGAAGTGGGCGTCCAACAAAGAAAGAGAGGCGCGATATAGACAAAATGCGCAATAATAATGATTTCTAAGGATTTGAGAAACACATGCAAAAGGCTGCGTTCATGAGTTGTGAATTGCTATTTACCTGAATCTGAAACAGGATGAGACTTTACCGTTACATTGCAAATATTCATTGCTCTATCCGGACCGAGAGATACATATAATTTAACAGCCTCAACAGCACGCGATATTACATCGCTAAGTATTGTTTCGTCCTCTTTCTTGAACTTACCGAGCACATAGTCTATCTGACCGCCACGTGAAAATTCCTCTCCAATACCCATTCTTAAGCGCGCATAATCACTGTTTCCAAGTACCTCATTAATGTTTTTTAAGCCATTATGCCCGCCGTCACTACCTTTTTTCCGCATTCTTAACGTACCTACAGGCAGCGCAAGATCGTCACAAACGACAAGAAGATTCTCTTCCTGAATCTTTTTTTTCTGAAGCCAGAAACGCACAGCATTCCCACTAAGATTCATATAAGTAGAAGGCTTTAGAAGTATTAATTTATTACCTTTAAATGAACATTCGGCAACAGACCCATAACGTTCTGTAATAAAAAAGGTATCGGATGCCTTTGAAAAGGCATCCAACACCATAAATCCCATATTATGACGGGTATTTTCATATTCAGCGCCAATATTACCCAAACCGGCTATCAAATAGTTCATTACCCGAAATTTACAAGAAAATTATTATTTTTTCTCCTCAGTTGCAGGCGCTTCAGCAGTAGCAGCAGCATCAGCAGCACCCTCTGCAGGAGCAGCTTCTGTTGTCTCTGTAAGAGCTACCTGGCGAGTTACATTAACTGAACAGATAACATAATTTTTTGGAGCTACAACCTGTACTCCGTCTATAACAATATCACCAGCCGTAATTGAATGTCCGATTCCAAGTGGAGTTGCATCCACATTAATATGACCGGGCAATTTATCCATCATTGCAGAAATCTTTAATTTTCTTGCAACAACAGAGAGTTTACCGCCTTGTTTTACTCCCTCGGCATTTCCGCTTACAATAACAGGAACCTCAATTGTAACAGGTTTTTTCTCTGAAACAGAAAGAAAATCCATATGAAGAATCTCATCTGTTACAGGATGGAACTGAATATCGTGAAAAATACACTCTTTAATCTGACCATCAAGATCCAAATCTATAATATATGAATTTGGAGTGTGTGTCACAACCTTCAAATCTTTTGATTTCACGGAAAAAATAGTATTCTCCGTATTATGTCCGTAAAGAACGCAAGGAACCTCACCGTTTCTGCGTAATTGCTTTATAGACTGTTTATTACCTACAGTTCTTTTTGTAGCTTTAATTGTTACGTGATCCATTGTAAAAAAGTTAAAAAATGTGTTACTCAGTCCGGATTTTCCGGACCCCATTGCACCAAAAAAGTGATGCTTTTTATTGTGGAGCGCAAAGGTAGTAAAAATTTACAGGTTTGCAAAGATTTTATTTACCTCCAAAGTATCTCTTGTACAGAGCTTCAAATACTCTTCCGTGGCGTGCTTCATCTTTGCACATTTCGTGAACAGTATCATGGATTGCATCAAGATTGAGCTGTTTTGCCTTTGTGGCAATTCTCTTCTTATCTGCGCACGCACCAGACTCAGCCTCCATTCTTTTCTTAAGATTTGTCTTGGTATCCCAAACAACCTCGCCAATAAGTTCTGCAAATTTAGATGCGTGATCAGCCTCTTCGTAAGCAATTCTCTTATAAGCCTCGGCAACCTCGGGATATCCCTCTCTGTCTGCCTGACGGCTCATTGCAAGATACATCCCTACCTCAGTACATTCGCCGGCAAAGTGGGCCTGAAGCCCATCCCATACCTCTTTATCGCAGCCCTTTGCTACACCAATTACATGCTCATCAGCCCATGTGAGAGCACCCTCTGTCTCCACAACTTCTTTAAATTTGCTAGCAGGAGCTTTACAAACAGGACATTTCTCAGGAGCGGCGTCACCCTCGTGAACATAGCCGCAAACTGTACAGATAAATTTCTTTTTCATACGCTTATAATTAATTTTAAAAAGTGTATGATAGCTTCATGATAACTCAGTTACAATCACTGCTTTTAGCAATAATTACTAATGGTATCATGTTCGGTTTCATACGCTTTACTATTTATAAAATTTTGACATAAAAATAATAATTATCAAAACTATATTTATTTATAATTATTATTAATAGATACAAAGTTAAAATTAAAAATTCATATAACAAAATAAATTTTTAACGGCCTATCATTCAATCATTCCGGTATCAATATTCCATTTAAAGTTTTTATAAAAAGCCTCCAGTTGTGAATTTGATGGATTGGGAATATAGGTGCTTACACCAGAAAAACGGTCTATTTTTAACTCCAAAAAGTATGGAGTAGCAGCTTTATAAGTTACCACCTTGGATAATGCATCGTTAAATTTTGCCAACTGATCCTGAGTAGCTATCTTGCCTATAAAATCCTGTATATCATAGAACCAAGGTTTATTACCTCTAAAATATCCCTGAATATCGCTCATATTTAATGTAGCTATCTTACCTCGATTACCGGCAAATATCTCCTTTGCAACAGCAGCCAAACTGGTAAGTTGAGCACAATCTACAAGAGAGACCGTTGCAGACCTCAACTCTCCAGACTTTTTATCATAGAAATTATAATACTCCTCGCAAACGCCCTTTAAATCTGAGGGAGTTGCAAAAATATGTTTCATAATGACACTGTAAGGAAAACTTGTTGTAAGTACCTCTGCAGGAGAAAAAATCATATAATCGGCATATTCCTTAAGTTCATACGCGACCTCTATACCTCCCATAAGACAGGCATCAAACATTATGAACGAGAGTTTGAACGGGAAAGCCGTAGCCAAATCAGTAATCTCTATCTCTTTCTCACTCTCACTTCCAAAGGTTCTTTGAATCATTCCATTGCCGGAGTTACGTGCCATCTTTATAAAACTTGCATACGGATCTGCATTAAAAACTGAGGCAACGGCTGAACTCGATGAGAATGAGCCTGATGCATAGTAACCCGACGGCAACCATCCAGTCCCATGTGACCATAAAACCAGCCCATACTCATTTGCAGGGAAAAGAGTTGCAGAAACAGAGAGCGCTTGCTTAATAGAAGTACTTGTGGCAGAGTTTCTTGAAGGAAAAACATAAGCAGTGTCTGTAACCACCTCGCCCTCTTTATTCTTAGTAATATTATATAGGACAGGACCAGCTGTGTTAGTATGAAAATAAACGAGCAAATTCCCCTCATTTTCTGGAATGTATCCACTTCTGATCTGAGTAAAAGAGGAAACAGCATCGCTGCTAAGGGAGTTATTACCAATAATATATACAAGCACAGTCTTTTGTTTTTTTGTATATACCGACTCCTCTGTTTTTACAGCTTTGCATGAATACAAAAAAAAGAGCGATAGCACAAATAACAATGGAAGAACTATGTGTTTCATTTTCAAAAGTCTTATAATCAATTTCATACACAAATATAATAAATATAACAATACAATCAGAAATAACCGTCTAAAATCACAATCTATTTTCAATAATCCTTCCTAATTTTTAAAAATAAAGTAAACTGCAAGGACCAAAAAAACGAAAGCAATAAGATGGTTCATCTTCAACGACTCGGTTCTAAAGAAGAGAGAGGAAAAAACCACAAATATCAACAAAGTAATTACCTCCTGAATCACCTTCAATTGAACAAGTGTAAAGGGGCCTCCCATCTGCCTGAATCCAATTCTGTTGGCAGGAACCTGAAAACAATATTCAAAAAAAGCTATGAGCCAACTAATTACTATAATGCCAAAAATGCCCCATCGTGGCAATAATTTATCGGTATTAAAACGCAAATGCCCGTACCATGCCAATGTCATAAAACTATTGGATATCACCAATAAAATAATCGTCAGAAGTCCTTTTCCCATAAACATGCCACATAAAAATAAACAAAAGAGCTCATCTAAAATGATTCATACTGATACAGAAGATCTCTATGTAATTATTCCCCTGCTGTTTGGAGCAATTTTTGCACTTAAAATTTAAAGCAACCACACGTACCATAAAAGAACGATTCCAAAGAGTAAAGGGTTATAACTTTCATTATTTATTGAACAAAAGTAGATAAAAAAATATATATTTGCTTGTTATAGTTTGAATTTTAATAATTTTTATATTCTAAAATTTGTTAACAGTATGAAACAGAACACAATTTTGGCATTTTTAGGTGGAGCGCTCGTTGGAGCAGCTATTGCCCTTTTGTACGCACCCGAGAAGGGTTCTGACACAAGAAAAAAAATTAAATCTATGGCAGAAAATGAGTTTGATGCAATAAAAGATAAATTGCATGGCAAAGTGGCTCATGAACAGGAAGAGGCTAAAAATATTTAACAGCTTCTAAAATTTTAAATATGGCAAAAGAGGAGGAAAAAGGCGCATTGGACAACCTGCAGGAGACCGCGCGCGATTATCTCAATCTAAGAATTGATGACTATAAACTCAGAGGAGTGGAAAATCTATCTCTTCTGTTCAATAAAATAATCTTTACTATCATAGCAGTTGTGCTTGGAGGGGTGGCCGTGCAATTGTTGGCTCTCGCTTTGGGTTATCTTATAGGAGAATTAATCGGTTCTGTTGCAGCAGGGTTCTTTATTATGGGAATTGTTGTTGCAGTAGCCCTGTTCATCCTCTATTTAAAAAGGGACAAACTTTTTATAAGTCAGCTTATCAAACTATTCATAAAGCTCTTTTTCGACAATGAGAAATACAATAAGTAAATACAGCCATACAGGCGATTATTCCAAAATCTCATCAATAGAAGAGTTGAGATATGCAAGGATGCAGTTAAGGCGTGAAATAGCTGAAAAAGAGGAGGAACTCACAGAAAACTACGATATTTTTATTGAGGCTATCAGCCCCATTGCCTACGCAAAAAGATTACTCGACAAGATTGTTTCAATTAAATTCGTAATAGACAATATTATCAACGGATTCAACTTTGCAAAATCAATCATTGATAAAATCCGTGGCAGAGAGGAGGAGAATAACGGTAATTGTAATTACAACAATCCGGATGCCGGCACTCAAACATCTGAGAGTGGTAAATGAGGCCTACTATCTAAAATTTTAATCTTGCTACGGTACCATCCATTGTCATGACCACGACACTTCTCTTTCCTTCACTGCAAGCCACATTGCAAAAGGAGGTTATTGCAGAGTTGGATAATTTATACTCCCATTTTAAACCTGTCCCATCTGAGCCGATAGCATAAACAACACCAAAAGCTGAGGGAATAAGTACCAAATCTCCAACGATACCGCTTCTGGTAGGAATAAAGTTAGATTCATATGGCATATATGTTACCCACAATTGAGGATAGCCCTCACGAGACAGATCAAATGCAGTAATATTATTGCCGATTCCCTGAACAAATAAAGTGTTTAAATCCGCCGAAAAGGCAATAGCCTCTCGCCCTTTAGGCGAATTTGTCTGCCATACTATTTTTCCATCAGAAGAAAAGGCACGCATCACATAATCCGAACTTTGAACAAATATCTCCCCATGCGCCACCACAGGCCAACACGCACCAGGAGAAAAATATCGTCCCTTACCTGTATCAAATTCCCATACCCTCTTACCTGTTTTTAGGTCAAAGGCATAGAACATCGCTCCCCAACTTCCTATGTAAACATTATTTTCATCAGCCGCCGGACGAGACTCAACATAGCCACGCAACCCCTCAGCTACCCACTTGATTTTGCCATCACCGGCCCCTACCGCATAAAATTTGCCATTAGAAGAGCCCGTTAAGAGAACATCATCATGCACAAGCGGTGAGGCCACAATAGGATAGCCGGTATCTAAACTCCACCTCTCCTTGCCGTTCCTCCTCTTCAACGCATATATTTTACCGTCGGCTGAGGTAATATATACATTTTCAGACGTTATAAATGGCGCAGAGAAAATCTTATTTCCGGTTTTATAGCTCCATAATAGCTTCCCGCTTTGAATATCAACTGCCCGTACGTATCCTGAGGTTGTTGTATATACATATAAATTCTTATCTGCAACACCCTGTGATGCAATATCGGAAGATTCCTCTATCCTCCATACCTCCTCTATGTGCGGCCGCTTCATACTACTACAATACCCCCACATCTTAAGTGTAAAAGAGTGCCAGACAGGCTTTGTCACCCTGCCTGTCAAACGCTCTCTGAACTCAACTTTACCATTTTCAACAGTTACTATATTATACCCACCGGATGGATCCTTTCTCCGCAAAGAGGACCGTCCTATAACACTCTCCACTCCAAGATACTCTCTAAAAGAGTTCCTATGCTCATGCCCGCACATTACAAATTGAATATTCCTGCTGCGAAGCAACTTTAATATCTCCTCCGAATTTGTTACTCCTACATCCATAGGAAAATGATTGACAAAAATTATCGGGGTACTTAATGAGGTAGTATCCAAAACCGAACGTAACCATTCAACCTCTTCGCGCGGCACACATGGCGCCCCCATTCTAAGCATCGGTCCGGCTCCGCATCCAATAAAACGTATCCCTCCTGCCTCAAAAAGGAAGTGTGTTGGGCCGAAAAACTTTTCATAAGCAGTACATCCATTCTCACTCCAATTCACATCATGATTGCCTGTTGTCATATAAAGTGGCTTACGCAGTTCTGACAAAAGTTGTTTCAAATCCGCAAATTCCTGAGTGGCACCAAATTCGGCAAGATCGCCGCTGATAATCACAAAATTTATACTATCTGCCGTATTGATTTCAGCTATTGCCTCCTTAATATCCTCGGCCGCATATGCAAATGAGTTGAAATGAATATCCGACAACCAAGCGAAAGAAAAACGCTGCGGGTTTCGATTGCACGAGTCCACGTTGCCATCATTTACAATATAAAATTGGTTGCCTGTTTGAGAATTCTTTACAGGTTGTTGTGCTAAAATTGTAAAGGTATAACACAAAAACGAGAGAAGGAATAGGGTTGTCTGTTTCATTTCACTAAAAAATTTCAGATATACAATTATCAAAATTTGCTCACTCAATCAAAGTATCACCACTGCTTATATAAATATTAGATTATTTATTAAGTAGATCCCTTATAATCAACAACGATGGAACTTTTTTATCTTCTCCTGCATACTCCCTTAAACGCATATTAAATACAGTACTGACTATCAGCAAATCTTCAGGTCTCATCTCAGTCAACAGAGAAAAATCCTTAAAGTCCATAACCTCCACTGCCCCATTATGCATAATTTTCAACTCTTCCACCTGTTGCTCAACAATATCGGAATGATACATTGGTATAAAAAGCTTCAACACTCTTTTGTGTTCAAGAATAGTGTATAAATAACGCATTATAAAAAGATCTGAATCAGAGGCAATTACTGCACCTATATTGCCTTCCCCACTAAAACCGGCATTAGCATAAATTGCGACAGGCGATTTTATACTACTGAGCATCTCATTGGTTTTATCACGTAAAAGAGTAAGCCACAAAAATTTTCCACCCGGCAATAATTTTTGCGCTCCCGGACCAGCACCAATCAAAAGCATATCGGGGTTCTCAATTCTTACCAGTTTGATCATCTCCTGCACAATCTTATCGGTAACGCCATACCGGTTTGTAACATCCAATCCCAACTCCTCCGCCCGTCTGTTCACATACTCAAAACTCTCCATTGAATACCGCTCTGCATCAATAGGATTCACATCTGTTCCAATAGTATAATGTACTGCAATAATATGGCTGCCCCTCATCTTCTCCCCAAGAATCATCTGATAGATATCAAGCATACCAGCCCCTGCCTCGGGACGACCGAAAAAGAAGAGATATTTTTTAGAGGAGGCTGTAATCTCCTTCTTTACCTTATACAGCCACTCTATCAGATGCAGAAGCGGAGTAGTAATAAAAGTGGTTACAAGAGCCATAATCACCAGAATAACAAAGATGTGCGGAGGTAATACCCCCATCTCATAACCAATATTGAGAGCAACAAGCTCCATTAGTCCACGAGTATTCATGAGAGTACCTATCTGAAGACTCTCTTTCCACGAGGAGCCAGTAAGGCGCGCCGCCACAGCACATCCACCAAGTTTCCCGGCAATGGCAAGTATTGTAAAGAGCAGGCATACGAGCCAAAGATCCGCACTGTCTATAAGACCTACCTGAGTTCTCAGACCAGTATATGCAAAGAAAAGCGGAAGAAAAAAGACAAGGGATATATCCTCTATCTTCCCCATCATAATCTTCCTGAATCCAGTATTTTGCGGCATTACCACGCCTGCGAGAAATGCACCGAACAGAGCATGAATTCCTATTATCTCTGTTATACAGGCTGAGAGAACCAGTACAAGTAAGATAAATGCTACAAAGGTCTTATTAATCACCTCCTGATTAGCATAAATCTCTCCAATTTTTTTTAGGAATGGACGAACTATAGCAAACATTGTTACTATATATAGTATTGCAGCAAGTATGGAGAACAACGCTCCGGCAACAGAACCAGCCTTTGCTATTGCTATCACAACGGCAAGAAGACACCATGCAGTAACATCGTCATTTGCAGCCGACGCAATAGAAAGAATTCCCGTATGGGTTTTTGTCATATTCCGCTCCTGGATAATTCTTGCGAGCACAGGAAAAGCTGTAATACTCATGGAGATACCAACAAACAGCGCAAATGGTAAAAAAGCAATATGAGAGGAGACATACACGGAATAAACTACACACGAGCCAACAACACCAAGCAGAAACGGAAAAAGTATTCCGGCATGGCTTATTACAAGAGTCTCCGTTATCTTATTTTTCAGGAGGTCAAAATCGAGTTCCATGCCTATCACAAACATAAACAAAACTAGCCCTATCTGACTGAGGAGAGCAAGGTTGCCAAGCGAATTTTCAGGAAAAATATATGACTGAATCTCAGGAAAGAAGAGCCCTAACAAAGAGGGACCTAATACAATTCCGGCAACAATCTCCCCAATTACACCAGGCTGTCCTATCAAACTGAAGAGATATCCGAATAATCGCACAGCCACAAGGACTACAATTATTTGCAAAAGAAGTATTGTAAGCGGATTGCGCAAATTGTCTCCTATAAAACTCATAAAAAGTTTAAATGGGGTAATAGAGACCTCAACGGAAGAGGTAGCAGAAGTTGAATTAAGAAAGTTGACACCAAAAAAGAGTATAAGATAAATAAGGCTTCCCATTATAAGAAGCATGGCACAATATACAATATAGTTTCTACCTTTCTTTGCCATTTTTCTCTCAATTATTAACTCTACATTCTAAAACTTTAAAAATAGGAATTTTTTTGCATATCTTTGAAAAAAGAAATAATATTTATATGAAACCAATAATGATGCTATGCTTATGCTGGCTGGGGCTTTCGGCAATAGGACTAAGCTCCTGCAAAAACAACACACAAAAGGCCGTTGAAGAGCCTTTCAAATATGCACTGGACGAATTTGCTGATATTCAAATTCTTCGGTATAAAATTCCGGGATGGGACTCGCTCTCTTTAAAGCAGAAAGAATATGTGTACCATCTTGCAGAGGCCGCAAAATGCGGCAGAGATATTCTGTTCGATCAAAATTTTAAATACAATCTTCCAATAAGGAAAACCATTGAGACCATTCTGGAAAATTATAATGGAGATACATTAAGTACAGAGTATAAATATTTTGTAGTTTATGCCAAAAGGGTCTTCTTCAGTAATGGCATCCACCATCACTATGCAGAGGATAAGTTTATTCCTGAATGTTCTCAAGAGTATTTTAAATCTTTAATGGAGGCAACAGGACAAGGGGAAAAATGTTCGGAACTGCTGCCTGTAATATTCGACCCCTCACTCTACGCACAGAGGCAATATCAGGGTACCGAAAAGGATTTGCTTCTTGGATCTGCAGTAAATTTCTATGATGGAGGCGTCACAAAGGAGGAGGCAAATGCCTTCTACGCAAAAATGGCAGTCCCAAACGACAAAACCCCAATTTCATACGGACTCAACAGCAAACTTGTAAAGGAGAACGGAACTCTTAAAGAGCAGGTATATAAAATAGGCGGACTTTACAGTAACTCGATATCGCAGATAGTAAAACATCTTACAGCAGCCATGGCAGTTGCCGAGAATGAGGCACAAAAAAACTACATTACAAAACTCATAGATTACTACACTACAGGCGACCTTAAAAAATGGGATGAATACAATATTGCATGGGTGACCGAGAATAACGGCACCATAGATTTTATTAACGGATTCATAGAAGATTATGGTGACCCTCTTGGACGCAAAGCAAACTGGGAGGGAAATGTAAACTTTGTAGACAAGGAGGCCTCACGCAGAACAAACGCCATCAGCAACAATGCACAGTGGTTCGAAGATCATTCACCTATTGACCCAAAGTTTAAGAAGAAAGAGGTTAAAGGTGTGATAGCTAAGGTAATTACTGTTGCATGTCTCGGAGGAGACAGTTATCCGGCAACACCAATAGGAATTAATCTTCCTAACGCAGACTGGATTAGAAAGGATTATGGCTCAAAAT